>WOZO01000157.1 GCA_011620315.1 Sideroxydans sp.
CCCCCCCCCCCCCCTGAATTAGAGTGCTTTGCGGTTTGCAAAACTCACTATGCGTAAGGCGATATGTCTACATCGGAATTCTTAAACAAAGCCATTTCGGAAACAGCCTCTTACTACAGAGAAAATGACAGGAAAGCTCGCTTTCAGGATGGGGTCATGGAACTTAGGGGCGACGACGAGCATTTCAAGTCAATCTGCAATATGGATATAGATTTGGAAGAGAAATTAAATCATAAGTTGCAAGCGACACTTGTGATTCCTTCCGCAAAAAATCAGCAACCCATGGCAGCTGTCGATCTTTCGTTGCTTTGTTTAGAAGGTCATATTGCCAAGTTGGAGCATCGGCGCTCTTATCTCACCATCGGCTTAGCGATGGTTGCGCTTACCTTGCCAGTATGGGCTAAGCGGGATTTGCCAGTCAGTCTATTACTCATCGGTTTGACCGTCCTCTGTGCATTGGCAATGTGGGTGTTGATATCTAGTATCGACAAGAGAGTATTCGTTCTCAAGCGAACAGCAGCGCACCTCAAATATTACTCAGATCACGCGTAATCCTATTTATACCAAACCAGAAAGGATGTTTATGAAAAAAATGATTGGTGTTTTTGCGTTATGTTTGGCTTCGTCACTTGCATTTGCAGAAGAAGCAAGTGTGCAAAAAGTGCTTGATAGTGTGCATGGAATAGGTTTTGTCGGTTGCGATGAGGAGCTTCGAAAAGAATTTAGTGGTAGCGGAATTACTCACGTTGAAACACATTTCCTTTTTCCTTCCGCGCAAATTAAGGATGAAGTGTTCATTGCTATGAATAATGAAATGGCTTATGACTATGGATGGGAAAGTAGAATCTCATTACATATGGTTCGAAAAGTTGCAAAGCAATGCGTAATTAGTCAAATTGACACAGTATCCAATACCAACTTTGATTGTGCTCAATTAGCAAAAAACCAAATGTACTCAAACGTGGTCGCGGAGACGTATGGTGCGACTTGGATGAACTACGGTAGGGGAAATGAGGCTAGGGGGATATTGATTTCGAGTAATCGAGGAGGATGCAGGGTGCTTCGTTTACCTTGAAGTTGCTGAAATTCTTTGAAACTATGAATAAAGCCCATCCTAGTGACGGGCTTTTTCATTTACGGAATCGCAACCGCCTCGATCAGCTCCCGCGCCAGTTTTTCGCCGTCCGAGGCTTGCGTGTCATGCACGCTCTGCAGACGGTGGCTGGCGACGCCGGGCAGCACGGCTTGCACATCCTCGGGGATGACGGCATCACGTCCGGCGAGCAAGGCCCAGGCACGTGCGGCAGCCAGCAGCGACAATCCGGCACGCGGTGACAGGCCGTGCACGAAGCGCGCGGATTCGCGCGTGTGGCGCAGGATGGCTTGCACGTAGTCGAGCAGGGCGGGTGAGACGAATACCTTGCGCACTTGTGCCTGTAGCTCGAACAGTTCGCTGGTTTGCATCTGCGGCTTGAGTTCGGCGATCAGATCGCGCCTGTCCACGCCGGACAGCAAGCCACGTTCGGCGGTGGCGTCCGGGTAGCCGAGCTGGATGCGCATCATGAAGCGGTCGAGCTGCGACTCCGGCAGCGGGAAGGTGCCGATCTGGTTGGTCGGGTTCTGCGTGGCGATGACGAAGAAGGGCGAGGGCAGCGGGCGTGTCTCACCTTCGCTGGTGACTTGGTGTTCTTCCATGGCTTCCAGCAGGGCGCTCTGTGTCTTGGGCGTGGCGCGGTTCACTTCGTCGGCGAGGATCATCTGCGAGAAGATCGGACCTGCGTGGAACTTGAAGTCGCCGCTCTCGCGCTGATAGATGGAAACACCGAGGATGTCGGCGGGCAGCATGTCGCTGGTGAACTGGATACGCTGGAACTGCAGCCCCAGCGTGGCTGACAGCACGTGCGCCAAGGTGGTCTTGCCCACGCCCGGCATGTCTTCGATCAATAGGTGGCCGCGTGCCAGCAGACAGGTCAGCGCAAGGCGGATCTGTTGCGGTTTGCCGAGGATGACTTGTTCGGTCTGGGCGATGACGGCGTTCAGGGATGGGTTCATGGATGTACCGTTGCATTAAGCCCGTTCGTCCTGAGTAGGCGCGTAGCGCCGTATCGAAGGATGGGCGGGCGGGTTGATCTCATTTGCGGAAGTTCTTCTTCTTCGCTAGAAGTGATACTGCCGACCAGTCACTTCGCATCATGGCTTCTTTTTTCTTGCGACTCCAGCCCTTGATCTGTAATTCAGCAGCCAAGGCTTCGTCGCGTGTCGTGCATTCCTGTGACCATGCAAGCTCAACAGGCAGACGGGTGGAAGTATATCCGCCGATGGCTCCGGTGTGATGTTCACCGATTCGCTTCTCCAGGTCATCAGTATGGCCGGTGTAATAGCTGCCGTCGGCACATCGTAGAAGATAGACCCAGAAAGTCATTCTGACGGCTGGCCTTCGATACGCGCCTTCGTCGCTACTCAGGACGAACGGTTTGGTTGGGGCTCATGGCAGCACTGCCGCCACGACCTTGCGATCCTCGGCGACGAGAATGTTGTAGGTACGGCAGGCAGCGGGGGTGTCCATGAATTCGACGGCGATACCGGCCTGCATCAGGTTCTGGTACAGCTGGGGATGGGCGAACTGCTGCTGTTTACCGGTGCCCAGCAGCAGTACTTCCGGCTGCATTTCGATGAAATAGTCGAAATGTTCGGCCGTCAGGCTGGCGAAGTCGGTGGCGGGCCAGTCGGTCTGTACGGTACGGGCGGTGACGACCACCGCCTGCTCGTAGCGTCGGTCGTTGACGGTGACGCAGCCGTCGCCGTGTCCGGTGAAGGTCTTCAGGTGCGAGACTTTCTCTAGGTGCAGGGCCAATCTTCTCTCCAATCGTTTGCCGCGGCAGGGCTGGCACAGGTAAAATCGCGTCCTTTGCGGAAATAGCGGGTACGCGCCGGATTCTACCATCGGCTGCCGTTCCCGTTTCCGGGCCAATTCGAGTGAGTGACCGTGAAACCCATATTGAAATCTTCCAAGCTTGCCAACGTCTGCTACGACATTCGCGGCCCCGTGATGGAGCGCGCCAAGCTGATGGAAGAAGAAGGACAGCGCATCATCAAGCTGAACATCGGCAATCTCGCGCCGTTCGGCTTCGAGGTGCCGGAAGAGATCCAGCAGGACGTGATCCTCAATCTGCCGAATTCGTCGGGCTATTCCGATTCGAAAGGCATGTTCGCCGCGCGCAAGGCGATCATGCACTACTGCCAGTCGAAGAAGATCAAGGGCGTGGGGCTGGACGACATCTACATCGGCAACGGTGCGTCCGAACTGATCGTGATGGCGATGCAGGGACTGCTGAATACCGGCGACGAAGTGCTGGTGCCCGCGCCCGACTATCCGCTGTGGACGGCGGCGGTGACGCTGGCTGGCGGCACGCCGCGCCATTACCTGTGCGACGAGGCCAAGGAGTGGAATCCCGACCTGAACGACATGCGCAGCAAGATCGCCGAAAACACGCGCGCCATCGTCATCATCAATCCGAACAACCCGACCGGCGCGCTGTATTCGGACGACATCCTGAAAGAGATCATCCAGATCGCGCGCGAGCACCAGTTGGTGATCTTCGCCGACGAGATCTACGACAAGATGCTGTACGACGGAGCCAAGCACACCTCCATCGCCTCGATGGCCGACGACGTGCTGTTCGTGACGCTGAACGGTCTGTCCAAGAACTACCGCGCCTGCGGTTACCGTTCCGGCTGGATGGTGATCTCGGGCGAGAAGAAGCACGCACAGGATTACATCAACGGTCTGACCATCCTCGCCTCGATGCGTTTGTGTTCCAACGTGCCGGGCCAGTTCGCCATCCAGACTGCACTGGGCGGTTACCAGAGCATCGACGATCTGGTGGCACCGGAAGGCAGGCTGACCAAGCAGCGCGATATGGCGTACCAGATGCTGACCGCCATCCCGGGCGTGAGCTGTGTCAAACCCAAGGCCGGTCTGTATCTGTTCCCGCGTTTCGACCCCAAGATTTACCCGATCAAGAACGACCAGCAATTCATCCTCGAATTGCTGGAAGAAGAGCGCGTGCTGGTGGTGCAGCGCACCGGTTTCAACTGGCCGACCCCGGATCACATGCGCATCGTCTTCCTGCCCAATGCGGACGACCTGCGCGACGCTTTCAATCGTCTGGCGCGCTTCCTTGAGAATTACCGCAAACGTCACGGCACCAACTAAAAGAAAGAGAACCATGAGCATCAAGCCAATCAATGTAGGTCTTCTGGGTATCGGTACGGTCGGCGGCGGCACCTTCACCGTGCTGCAGCGCAACGCGGAAGAGATCACCCGCCGCGCCGGCCGTCCCATCCGCATCACTATGGTGGCGGACCGCAATCTGGATCTGGCACGCAAGATCACTGAAGGCAGCTGCCGCGTGACGGACGATGCGTTCGCGGTGGTGAGCGATCCGGATGTGGATATCGTGGTCGAGCTGATCGGCGGTTACGGTGTTGCGAAAGAGCTGGTGATGAAGGCCATCGCCAACGGCAAGCACGTGGTCACCGCCAACAAGGCGCTGCTGGCGACGCACGGCAACGAGATCTTCGAAGCGGCGCAGGACAAGGGCGTGATGGTCGCGTTCGAAGCCGCCATCGCCGGCGGTATCCCCATCGTCAAGGCGGTCCGCGAAGGTCTGACCGCGAACCGTATCGAATGGGTGGCCGGCATCATCAACGGCACCACCAACTTCATCCTGTCAGAGATGCGCGACAAGGGATTGGCTTTCGATGTCGTGCTGAAGGAAGCGCAACGTCTGGGTTACGCCGAAGCCGATCCGACCTTCGACATCGAAGGCGTGGACGCGGCACACAAGATCACTTTGTTGGCCTCACTGGCGTTCGGCATCCCGGTGCAGTTCGACAAGGCGCACATCGAGGGCATCTCCAAGCTGGATGCCATCGACATCAAGTACGCCGAACAACTCGGTTACCGCATCAAGCTGCTGGGCATCAGCAAGCGCACGGAAGAGGGTGTCGAGTTGCGCGTGCATCCGACCCTGATCCCGAGCAAGCGCCTGATCGCCAACGTGGAAGGCGCAATGAACGCAGTGCTGGTACAGGGCGATGCCGTCGGCCCCACGCTGTATTACGGCAAGGGCGCGGGTGCGGAACCGACCGCCAGCGCGGTGATCGCAGATCTGGTGGACGTGACGCGTATGCATACCGCCGATCCGGAGAATCGTGTGCCGCATCTGGCCTTCCAGCCCGACGCGATGTCCGACCTGAAGATATTGCCGATGGACGATGTCATCACCAGCTACTACCTGCGCCTGCGCGTGCAGGACAAGCCGGGCGTGCTGGCCGACATCACGCGCATCCTCGCCGACGAGCAGATATCCATCGGCGCCGTGATCCAGAAAGAACCGGGCGAAGGCGAAGCACAAGCCGACCTGATCATGTTGACCCACCAGACGCGTGAGAGGCGTATCAACGCCGCGATCATGAAGATCGAAGCGTTGGGCGTGGTGGCCGGCAAGGTGACGAAGCTGCGTATGGAAGAGCTCGGAAAATAAAAGATGAAAAAGCAAGAAGGCATGTCTTCGGAGCAATTCCTAAAGCATCTGCAATCTCATGCCGAGTCTTTTTCCGCTGCTGTTGCGACCAATGAGGGCGATTGGATCATCAAGGGTTTTATCGACGTTTATCAGCGTATCTATACTATCTCAGTAGATACAAAGATCGTTTCTAAGGTTCTTGAATTATTGCTTTTCCCAATGTTTGTCGAATTTGGAAAGCAGCACGGATTGAAAGTCGAATTGTCACCACATCAGAACTTTTACCCAGACCTGACATTTGTTGATGAGAAGACGGGAAATAAATTCGCTGTCGATATAAAAAGTACCTACCGAGTGGATGATGCGAATGTAAATGGCATGACACTGGGTGCATTCACTGGATATTTCCGCAATCGGAAAAGCAAAAAAAATACGCTGTATCCTTATGGCGAGTATCAGGGGCATTTTGTTCTTGGTGTGATTTATTCAAAACCCTTGAATGCGATTGATGAAAGAAAGCAATATGAACTGAAAGACATCAAGAAAATCCCCTCTGTTATTAAAGATTTCCAGTTCTTCGCCCAGCCAAAATATCGAATTGCAGCGTCGAGACATGGAAGCGGGAACACCAAGAATATTGGCTCTACCGCTAAGATTGATCAGCTATTGAATGGCACGGGGGCTTTTGCAAAACTTGGTGAAGAGGTATATGACGACTACTGGATGTTCTATTTGACAAAGGATATGGCTAATGCATTGGATATTGAGCGTCCCTACACTAACTTGAAGACATACCTCGAATACAAGCAAAGAGGCGTGGATTCTTTACGGAAGTATGAAAAAGACATTGCGTCTCTTGGGGATGATGAATTGAGTGGTGAGGAAGACGCGCAATGAGTTCTCCTCCGTTGGTGCCACCCATTAAATGCCAAGGGATAAAAACCAAACTGGTAAGTGAGGTTGCTAATTTGGTTGGCGAGATGCCTAGTGGTCGATGGATTGAACCATTTTGTGGGTCTGCAGTGGTTGCATTGAATCTCCAGCCGAAAAAGGCATTGCTCTGTGATTCAAACATTCACATCATTCAATTCTACAAAGATATTCAATCGGGTCGTTTAGCCTCGCTTGGTGTAAGAGAGTTCTTGAGTGAAGAGGGGGCGAAATTACTTTCAGTTGGAGAGGATTATTTTTACGAGGTGCGTGAACGTTTTAATAATGCGCCCAACTCTTTGGATTTCCTGTTTCTAAATCGTTCTTGCTTCAATGGTGTAATGCGTTTCAACCGCGCTGGTAGGTTCAATGTCCCGTTTTGTCGCAAGCCAGAAAGATTCGCACCTGCCTACATCACAAAAATTGTGAATCAGGTACAAACCATTTCTCGTGTGGTATCGGTTTCCGACTGGGAATTCAGGGTTGCCGATTTTAGAGAGTCTCTAGCAACCGCTGAGGCTGGTGATCTTGTATATGCAGACCCGCCATATGCAGGGCGCCATACAGATTATTTCAATGGTTGGTCTGAGCAAGACGAGGATGACTTGGCAGTGTTGCTGGCCAATTTACCTTGCAAATTCATACTTTCAACTTGGCACAGCAACGAGTTCAGAACAAATTTACAAGTTGAAAAGAATTGGGCATCTGACAATTTTCATGTGTTTACAAAGGCGCATTACTATCACGTTGGTGCGGCAGAAGAATTGCGGCATCCAATGCTGGAGGCTTTGATAACGAACTTTGTTTATAGCAAGGCTGTTGGTAGTCATGAAATGAGTCAGCAGTCATTATTCGTTGAGCAACAGCGCGCGCGCTATCTCTCTGTATAAAGCAAGGAAGAAATAGGAATGAAATACATCTCCACCCGCGGCAATGCGCCCGCGAAGACATTCACCGAGATTCTGCTGGGCGGCCTCGCGCCGGACGGCGGCCTGTATCTGCCGGAAGAATATCCTCAGGTGACGCGCGCTGAACTGGACGCATGGCGCAAGCTGTCGTACGCCGATCTCGCGTATGCGGTGCTATCGAAGTTCGCCACCGACATCCCCGCGGACGACCTGAAGGCCATCGTCAGCAAGACCTACACCGCCGAGGTGTATTGCAACGGCCGTGCCGACAGCAATGCGGCGGACATCACGCCGCTGCGCAAGGTGAGCGACGGCGTGTACATCATCGAACTGTCCAACGGTCCGACGCTGGCGTTCAAGGACATGGCGATGCAGTTGCTGGGCAACCTATTCGAGTATGCGCTGGCGAAGCAGAACGAGGAACTGAACATCCTCGGCGCGACCTCGGGCGACACCGGCTCCGCGGCCGAATACGCGATGCGCGGCAAGCGCGGCATCCGCGTGTTCATGCTGTCGCCGAACGGCAAGATGAGTGCCTTCCAGCGTGCGCAGATGTATTCGCTGCAGGACCCGAATATCTACAACATCGCCATCAACGGCATGTTCGACGATGCGCAGGATATGGTGAAGGCGGTGTCCAACGATCACGCCTACAAGGCTGCGCACAAGATCGGTACGGTCAACTCCATCAACTGGGGACGCGTGTCGGCACAGATCGTGTATTACTTCAAGGGCTACTTCGCGGCGACCAAGAACAACGACGAGCAGGTCGCGTTCTCGGTGCCGTCCGGTAACTTCGGCAACATCTGCGCAGGACACATCGCACGCATGATGGGCCTGCCCATCGGTCAGCTCATCCTGGCGACCAACGAGAACGACGTGCTGGACGAGTTTTTCCGCACCGGCATCTACCGTCCGCGCGGCACGGCGCATACCTACGAGACCAGCAGCCCGTCCATGGACATATCCAAAGCGTCCAACTTCGAGCGCTTCGTGTTCGATCTGGTTGGTCGCGACGGTGCCAAGGTGCGCGAGTTCTGGAGCAAGGTGGATGCGGGGGGCGCGCCCGATGCGCCGGCCTTCGACATCAAGCACACACCGTACTGGAATGCGCTGCCCAAATTCCATTTCTCATCCGGCAAGAGTACGCATCAGGACCGCCTGAAGACTATCCGCGAGATTTGGGAAGAATACGGCGTGATGATCGACACGCACACTGCCGACGGCCTCAAGGTTGGTCTGGAGCAGCGTCGTCCCAGCCTGCCGCTGATCTGTCTGGAGACCGCCTTGCCCGCCAAGTTCGCCGAGACCATCCGGGAAGCGCTGGGTCGTGAGCCCGAGCGTCCGGAATCCATGATCGGCATCGAAAACTTGCCGCAACGCGTGGAAGTGATGGATGCGGATGTGGTGAAGCTGAAGGCTTTCATCAGCGCGAACGTGCAGTAATAGTTTTGTTGTCATTCCCGCTTTCGCGGGAATGACGGGGACTTCTCGTGTGGCATGTGATCGAGGAATGTTATGTCCAAACAGCCTTGCGTCTATATCCTCTCCAGCCAATGTAACGGCACGTTGTATATCGGTGTGACCAGCGATCTGGTGAAGCGGGTTTGGGAACACAAGTATGATCTGACCGATAGCTTCACCAAGAAATACGGCATCCATACTCCGGTTTATTTTGAACAATGCGGTGACATGGTCGCCGCTATCGCTCGCGAGAAACAGCTGAAAAAATGGAATCGCGTCTGGAAGGTTGAATTGATCGAATCAATGAATCCGGAATGGAATGATCTGTGGGAAGAGATTCAATGAACTTCACTATTGAGCGCTGTCATTCCCGCGTACGCGGGAATCCAGCGCTGTTAAAGAACATGCTGTTGGTTTTGTCGGCTGCGCCGGTGTGGTTGTATTACTGGATTCCCGCTTGCGCGGTAATGACGGCCAAGTGAACAACCTCATCCTGCTCATCCTCTGCTTCGTTGCGGGCATGTTGCTGCGTCGTTTCCGGCGCATGCCGGACAATGCGCCGGCCACACTCAACAGTTTCATCATCCACGTCTCGCTGCCCGCGCTGACGCTGCTCTACATCCGCGAGATACATCTTTCCGGCGACATCGTGCTGACCGCGCTGATGGCGTGGATCGTGTTTGGTCTTTCGGCCGGATTCTTTGTGCTGATGGGGCGCTGGCTGAAGCTGCCGCGCAAGACGACCGGCGCGCTGATCGTGGTCGGCGGTTTGGGCAATACTTCGTTCTTCGGCCTGCCCATGGTCGATGCATTCTACGGCAAGGAAGGGCTGGCGACCGCCATCGTCGCCGACCAGTTGGGTTCTTTCTTTGTGTTGTCGGTATTGGGCATCACGGTTGCCGGCATCTATTCTTCCGGCCACCCCACTGCGGCGCAGATCGTCAAGCGTATCGCGATGTTTCCGCCGTTCATCTCGTTGGTGATTGCCTTCCTGCTGATCCCGGTGGAGTACGCGGACTGGTTCACGGTGTTGTTGAAACGCTTGGGCGACACGCTGGCCCCGCTGGCGCTGCTGTCGGTCGGCCTGCAATTGCGTCTGGGACATATCGCGGAACACAAACGCAATCTGGCATTTGGGCTGGGTTTCAAGCTGATCCTCGCGCCGCTGGCGATCTATCTTTTGTATGTGCAATTGCTCGGTGCGCACGGTCAGGCGATGCAGGTGACGCTATTTGAAGCGGCCATGCCGTCCATGATCACGGCGGCCATCGTGGCGAGCGAGCATGATCTCGATCCGCCGCTGGCGAATCTGATGGTGGCGGTGGGGCTCATTCTGTCGTTCTTCACGCTGAGCGGGTGGTGGTATCTGTGGAGCGGCGTATGAGTATCTGGGACCAACGCTATGCCGGGGAGGATTATTTCTACGGCACTGAGCCGTCGATATGGAGATTTCGCATCTGCGTGCACACGGCAGTGTCATCCATGAAGGCACGGGCCATAGCGGGATGTCTGCTTTGATCGATCTGGTGGCGCGCGCCAGGTAAAGGCGCGAACGCTAATCGTGGATGGTGATGCGGTTGCGGCCTTCCTTCTTCGAGGTGTAGAGCGCCTTGTCCGCGCGTTCGATCAGGCTCTCAAGCTTCTCATTCTTCTTCCTGGATGCGATACCGATGGAGATGGTGATGCCCTCGATGTCGGCATTCGAATCCAGCCGTCGGATCTTGCCGCGCTCAATGGCTTGGCGGATATGTTCAGCCACCGCAAAAGCCCCGTCCAGATTGGTATTCGGCAACAGGATGGCGAACTCTTCGCCGCCCAGCCGGCCGACGATGTCCTGTCCCTGCACCTTGATCTTTAGCGTGTTGGCGATGGCCGCCAGCACCTTGTCACCCAGCAGGTGACCATAGGTATCGTTGATGTGTTTGAAATGGTCCACGTCCAGCATCAGCAGGCAGTGGCCCTTGCCGTTCGACAGCTCCGTGTTGGAGAAAAGGTCTTCGGCATTGCTCTCGAAACCGCGCCGGTTCAGCACGCCGGTCAGCGGGTCGGTCATCGCCGCTCCCTTGAGTATCTCCATCTCTTTGTTCAGACGCCCCACTTCCTGCTGGCTGGCTTCCAATTCATCATGCATCTCTTGCATCGATACATGCATCTTGTCCGTATCTTTGGAAATATCCTTTACCAGCATGTCGAGCTCGGATGCGCTGACGTCATCTTTCAGGCGCTCGCCGAAATCGTGCAGGGTGTTGCCGTATTCCGTGGTCTGCCTGTCAGCGTTCGAAGTGAGCTGGTTGAGTTTGCCAAGCAATTGCTTGAGATCCTCACGCAATGACATCTGTACTTTTGACCCGCATTCTGAGACGTGTTCGGTGTACAACTGTTCGATCTGCTCGTCGTTCAACTTCGGATGCGCGCGCAGAAGATTTTCCATCGCACCGGAGAGTACCGGGTTAATGCCGGACACATGCTCGTACCAGACCGCAAAACTCATGGGGTTGAGAGAGGCCGAGTGGGGCGCTAATTTTTGCAGCGCGATACGTGCGATCTCGGCGCTGGCATCCCGCTCTTGCGGATACTTCATGAAGCTCTCCTGGTGTTTGGGCTGGTGCCGAAGGTAAAACGAGCAACGGCAATTGTCGTGGTGATTATATGTTAGTGCGGCGGGTATATGGAATTTACGAAATTACCGTTGCAAACCAGATAGCGATTCTTCAACCCAGATTGTCCGTTAGAAAAATCACGTCATACCGAATTTATTGAGACGGCCTTGCATCGGTGATACGATTCAGAAAAGCCGATGTTAAATTGTGGGTACCCGATATGTATCAGACCAGCCGCACCAGAATCACTTTCGCAGCAATGTTGCTTACGCTTTTGGCGGCATGCGCTTCCCGCGCAACGGTATCTCCGCCCCCCGCACAGAACCCGCCTCAACCGGTCGCCAAGACTATTCCGCAAATACCTTTGCGCGTCATTATCAACTTCCGCCAACCGACTTCGGACAGTCCGCAGATTCGCAGTGCTATCGCGCGCAGTTGCCATTGCGAACCACTCTTCCTTCGTATGGATCGCGCGAATGTCCTGATCTACCAGATCACGCTGCTGCCCAGTCAGACCTTTGCCGACTTTGAAAGAGCCATGCGTCAGCAAGTTGCTTCGCTCGAGATCGAATTCATCGAGCAAGATCGCCTCATGCAGCACCAGTAGTTGTCGGACACAAATCCTTGGGAATTTCCCTTGAAAAAAATAAGCATTGCCCATGAGGCAGTGCAGGAGGAAATACAGTGACTTTTTTCCACAATCGAGGATTCAAGGGGAAGTAATCATGAAGCGAAACATGCGCCGTACTGTTGCAGCTACACTCGCCATCGCATTGATGGGCAGTTCCATATCCGTTCTTGCCGCTGGTGGCGGAAGGACTAATTATGTCGCACCGAACACGCCGACACTTGTCAGCGATCGACTGATCGTTAAATTCAAAGCCAACAATTTGCCCAGAGGTTTGAGCGTGGCTCAAATTCATGCGCAATTGAGTCAGCCGCTGACGGCACAGACCGTGGCCCAACTGCAAGCTGTTGCTGGCGCGGGCTTGTCCGAGCTGCACGTGATTCATAATGGTGCCCACGTGCTGGCCGTAGCGGGACAGCCTAACCGGCAGACGCTGGACGCGGCAATCGCAGGCATCCGTAGCCTCCCCAATGTGGCTTATGTGGAAGAAGACCGCATCCTGACCGCTCAAGCGATTCCGAACGACACTTACTACACTACCGGGCCGACCGCCAATCCTGGATTGTGGGGTATGTGGCCAGTGACCCTGCAAACCGCCACAGTATCCAGCAGTTACGGTGCTGATTTTGAAACAGCGTGGGACAGCGCCACCGGAACTGGTGTGGTGGTGGCTGTGGTCGATACCGGCATCACCCCCAATGTGGATATTGTGGGATCGGGTGCGACTGTCGCAGCAGGAGCAGGCAGCAATCTGGTTTCGGCCGGATACGACTTCACGAGCGACTGCCGGATGCGCGGCACATGCCTTGCAACAACTGCAGCAGGCTCTGCGGTTGTTGCACCATCACCTGATGCAACCGATTTGGGGGATTTCATCACTTCACTCGAGAGCACAACGCCAGGCTCGCTATTCTTCGGCCTGACTGTGAAAAATAGTTCATGGCACGGTACCCATGTAGCTGGCACTATCGCGGCGCTGGGCAACAACTCGGTAGGCGTAATTGGTGGCGCCTACGATGCCAAGATATTGCCGGTTCGGGTATTGGGCAAGGGCGGCGGATATTTGACCGACATCGCGAACGGCGTTTTGTGGGCGGCGGGCGTGCATCCGACTATCAGGAATGACAATCCGGCTACGGTCATTAATCTGAGTTTAGGGGGAGCTGGTGCCTGTTCGGTTACTGAGCAAGATGCTATCAATGCTGTCGTTGCGGCAGGCGCTGTAGTGGTTGTGGCCGCCGGTAATTCCAACCTGGATGTCGCCGATACATCACCGGCAAATTGCACGAATGTGATAACTGTTGCGGCAATCGCAAGGGATGGTGGCCGTGCGAGCTATAGTAACTTCAGCTCCCCTGCAAGCAATACTACTAATCCCGTCAACGTTACGCTGGCTGCTCAAGGCGGCGATCAGTCTCTGGCTCCTAGCTATGATCCGGGTATTCTGTCTACCCTTGATTCTGGGCCGGGCGTATCGGCAGGTACCTTGTATCAATATTATCAAGGTACCAGCATGGCCACGCCGCATGTGGCAGCAGCGGCGGCACTGATGCTGTCGAAGAACCCGGATCTGACACCCGCGCAGATCAAGGCTATTTTGTCGTCGACTTCTTCGTTAACGGCCTTCAGTACGCTCTCTGCTGCCTTTGCTGCTTATGATTGCTCGCTGAATCAGAATTGCGGCGCTGGCATCCTGAATGCCAATCTTGCGGTGCAAAACAGTACGCCTGTCGTGACGGCTGCGGCTGCCACATCCGACTTCGGTTCGATAATGGTCAACGGGAACGCCAGCCAGACGATAACCCTGACCAACGACTGGATGCTTCCAGCCCAGGCGGGGACGGCATCGATCACCGGAACGAATGCTTCTCTATTCACCATTAGTACCGATACCTGTAGCGGCTTCTCCATTGCCGCCGGAGGCACCTGCCAAATCAGCGTCAGCTATGCCCCAACGGCCAAGGGGGTGCATGTGGCTAGTTTATCCGTGCCGTTTACCGGAGCGACATCTCCTACTTTGGTCAGTTTGACCGGTACATCATTGGTGACGCTGACGACATCGAATGTGACAGCCCCTTCCGTCACCGTTGGTAGCTCGACTACAGTCAATATTGTTTACACCAATCCCAATGTGGCTACAGTCGGGATCAGCGCGATCAGCCTGTCTCAGCCGTCCATCATGGTGGCTTCGGTCGACAATTGCAGTAACAAGACCTTGGCTGCAGGGGTTAGCTGTATGGTAACGGTGACGATCACACCAAGTGCCGCAGGCACCTACAGCGGGACGGCATCGCTTTCCTTAAGTGCCGGTGGTGCGCCTACCGTGGCAACGATTTCGGGGACGGCTAATGCGCCGAGTTCCGGCGGCGGCGGTGGCTGTTCGGTCATGCCGTTCGGCGCGCAACCTGATATGTCGTTGCTGTTTGCGCTGTTGGCGCTGGCTGTCTACGGACTGGGTCGCAGGGTCACTCGTAAGCAGTGAGGCTAGATTTTCGTTTGCTGGCAGCGGCCATCGCGCCGTTGCTGGTGGTGTGGTGGGTTCCTCCCTGGGCTGAAGTCGTGCTTGGGGAGGGGCTGGCCGCAGCAGCGCTTTTCGTCAGTTCAGTCGCTATTCTGGAAGAAGTGATCTTCCGGGGGACGATCCAATCCTGGCTGCTCGCCAGAACCAGATTCCAGATAAAGCTATCAGGACTGAGTCGCGCTAACTGGCTGACCAGCGCACTGTTCGTTGCTGCACATCTTTGGCAGCATCCGGTGCTGCTTGCACCGGGCTATCTTGCCGTATCACTGCTGCTGGGATATTTCCGCGAGCGTTACCGCGGTATCGCTGTTCCGCTCATTCTGCATATCCACTACAACCTGACGCTGCTGTTGCTGCCTGTTCTCAGCCAATCGCTCGGCTGAGCGGCTGGCTTGCGAAGCATCAGGCATGCGCGCGCACCCAAGCCACAATGCTGTTCGCGTCCATCGCACCCGCCTGACGCGCCACCTCGCGGCCGCTTTTGAACACGGCCAGCGTGGGGATGCTGCGGATGTTGAATTGGGCGGCGAGGTGCTGCGCCTGTTCGGTATCCAGCTTCACCACGCGCATCTTCGGTTCCAGCATCTGCGCGGCCTGCGCGTAGGCCGGGGCCATCATCTTGCACGGTCCGCACCAGGGGGCCCAGAAATCCACCAGCACCGGCACGTCGCTGTTTGAGATATGGCGCATGAAGTTGGCCTCGTTGAGCTCGACCGGATGCGCGTCGAACAAGGCTTGTTTGCATTTGCCGCAGGTCGGGTTCGCCGCCAGTTTGTCGGCGGGTACGCGGTTCACCGCATCGCAATGCGGGCAGACGATGTGTTTCGGGTCGGACATGATTGCTCCTTTGTTGATCAGCGATTACTTATATATGGGTGGTGCTCAGGAAATCAAGCTCATCTGCACGTCATTCCGGCGAAGGCCGGAATCCAGCCAAAGAAAACACGCTGCGAAGCAGACAACATCAGGTTTTGTCCCACTGCGTGGGAATTATCTCGATCATCTGGATTCCGGCCTTCGCCGGAACGACTGCTCAGGGGAGCAGCACGCGCATCGACAGGTCGATGGCCTTCACATCCTTGGTCAGCGCGCCGATGGAGATGCGATCCACGCCGGTGGCAGCGATCAGCGGGATGTTCTCCAGCGTGATGCCGCCCGAGGCTTCCAGCTCGGCCCGTCCTGCCGCATGCTCAACGGCCAACTTCATATTGGCCACCGAGAAATTATCCAGCAGTATCAGTTTTGCGCCGGCCAGCAGTGCCTCATCCAGTTCCGCCATGCTCTCCACTTCGATCTGGACGGGGATGTGCGGCGGTGTGAGACGGAAGGATAGCTCCATCACCTTGCCGATGCCGCCCGCCGCAGCGATGTGGTTCTCCTTGATCAGCACGCCGTCGAACAGGCCGACGCGCTGGTTGTATCCTCCGCCCACCGTCACCGCGTACTTCTGTGCGTGGCGCAGGCCGGGCAGCGTCTTGCGCGTGTCCATGATCTTCGCCTTGTGGCCGCTTGCGGCGTCCACATAACGGCGGGTCAGCGTGGCGACAGCGGACAGCGTCTGCAAAAAGTTAAGCGCCGGGCGCTCGGCAGAAAGCATGGCACGCGCATCACCGTGTATCTCGCACAGCGTCTGGCCCGCTGCGGCACGCTCGCCTTCTTTCAGCTTCCAGTCGATGCGGCAGGATGGATTGAGCGTCAGGAAACACTCCTCGAACCACAGCGTGCCGCACAGCACCGCATCCTCGCGGGTGATCACGGTGGCTTTGGCTTTGCTGCCCTCGGGAATCAGTTGCGCGGTCAGGTCGCCAGAACCGATGTCTTCTTCCAGCGCGGCTTTAACGTTGGTGCGGATATGCGGTGTGAGATTCATGCTTTACTCCTTGTGTGTCGGACGTGACCGCCACCAGGCGGCCAGTATGCTGCCGATGATGGAATGGAAACTGGCCGAGATGGCGGAAGGCACCGGTGCCAGCGCCATCTGCGGGAAGCTGCTGCGCGCCAACACCGCGCCCAGTCCGGAATTCCGCATGCCCACCTCGATGGAGATGGTGCGCGCCGACAGTTCGTTCAGGCGCAACACGCGCGCCAGTGCATAGCCCAAGCCGAAGCCGCCCGCATGCAGCAAGGCTACCGCCGAGAACAGCACGTCCGCCGAGTGTTTCACCGTCTCGGCATTGTTGCCGATGATGCTGGCGCAGATCAGCGCGATGAAGATCACTGACACCAGCGGCGCGACCGGCAGGATGAACTGCACGCTGCGGTGCGCATAGCGGTTGAGCAGCATGCCGATCACTACCGGCAACAGCACCACTTTCACCGTGCTGGCGAACAGGCTCCACGCATCTACCGGCACATAGGCACCGGTCAGCCATTGGGTCAGCAGCGGCGTCATCGCCACCGCCGCGAAAGTGGAGCACATCGTCATCAACACCGACAGCGCCACGTCGGCCTTGGCGATGTAACTCACCACGTTGGACGCCGTGCCACCGGGGCAGCAGGCGACGAGGATCAGACCCGCCGCCAGTTGCGGCTCAAGGTTCAGCGACAGCGCGATGAACCAGCCTAGGAAAGGCATGATGGCGAACTGCGCGAACACGCCGACCATCACCTGTTTCGGCATCTGCACCACGCGGCGGAAATCGTCGAGGCTCAGCGTGATGCCCATGCCGATCATGATCATGATCATGGCCAGACCGAACACGATCATCTGGCCGTTGAACCAGTTGAACCAGTGCGGGAAGAACAGCGCGAGGCCGCTGCAGGACAGCACCCACAGCGGAAAAAGATTGGCGAGCAGATTGAACAGGCGTGCCACAGGGGTCAAGGGATGCGAATCAACAAGGGCCCGAAGGCTATCACAGCAGGCAAACTCTGGCTCATGAAGGCGCGCGCTCCTCGGCCAGTCCCTTCAGATACTTCACGAAATCCGGATCCTCGCCGCCCAGTTGGTCGGCCAGCGCGGTGCGGAAATCCTCGCGCTGGCACCACTCGCGCATGTAGTCCTCCCACGAGCGCCAGCGCCGCCATTGCTTGGGTGACATGTCGTCCTCGTACAGTAACAGATAGGCGCGCTCGAACAGCGAGATCAGCATGCTGAACACGATATACATGCGCTCACGCTGGATGTCATCCAGATCGCCGGTCTTCTCGGTCGAGAACAGGCGCAGGTCGGAATGCTCCAGCGCCACCTTGAGGAAATCCTGGTAGTTGTCCGACAGCAGTTGATAGACTGCCTCGTCCTCGTTGTCGCGTTCCTTGCGCTGTTCGAAGATGAACACGAAGATAGCCAGCGGCAAGCCGATCACGGTGACGACATAACTCAGCAATTCCCAAGTTTCGAGGTTCATAATGGGAACGTACCCCGCCGCCTGTGCCCGGTCAATAGGCACTTGAATTCTGATTATGCCTCCCCATCTACGTGCAGACTTGAACCGTTCGTGGTGAGTAGGCCGTAGGCCGTATCGAACCATCCGTCGCATCAGCGGCGGGGCGTCCTTCGATACACCGCACATTGCGCGGCACTCAGGACGAACGGGCAAATTAATCGATTTAAGGAGCCACCATGCGTTTCGACAAATTCACCACCAAGCTGCAGCAAGCCCTGTCCGATGCCCAGAGTCTGGCCGTCGGCGCCGACAACCAGTTCATCGAGCCGCAGCATCTGCTGCTCGCCATGCTCAACGATGCCGACAGCGGGGCAGGTTCGCTGCTGGCGCGCGCGGGCGGCAACGTCAACGCGCTCAAGAGCGCAGTGGGCGAGGCCGTGACCCGCCTGCCCAAGGTGGAAGGACACGGCGGCGAAGTACAGGTCGGTCGCGACCTGTCCAATCTGCTCAACCTCACCGACAAGGAAGCACAGAAACGCGGCGACCAGTTCATCGCCAGCGAGATGTTTCTGCTCGCGCTCACCAACGACAAGGGCGAGACCGGCCGTCTGCTCAAACAGCATGGTGTCACCCGCGCGCCGTTGGAAACCGCTATTGCAGCAGTGCGCGGCGGCGAGTCGGTCGGTTCGCAGGAAGCCGAAGGCCAGCGCGAATCGTTGAAAAAATTCTGCGTGGACCTGACCGAACGTGCGCGGCAAGGCAAGCTCGACCCCGTCATCGGCCGCGACGATGAGATCCGCCGTGCCATCCAGGTGTTGCAACGCCGCACCAAGAATAATCCCGTGCTGATCGGCGAACCCGGTGTGGGCAAGACCGCCATCGTCGAAGGCTTGGCGCAGCGCATCATCAACGGTGAAGTGCCTGATTCGCTCAAAGGCAAAAAAGTCCTCAGTCTGGATATGGCCGCACTGGTGGCGGGTGCCAAGTATCGCGGCGAGTTCGAAGAACGCCTGAAAGCGGTGCTCAAAGAGTTGGCGCAGGATGAAGGCAACAACATCGTTTTCATCGACGAACTGCACACTATGGTCGGTGCGGGCAAGGCGGACGGCGCGATGGATGCGGGCAACATGCTCAAGCCCGCGCTGGCGCGCGGCGAACTGCATTGTGTCGGCGCGACCACGCTGGACGAATACCGCAAGTACATCGAAAAGGATGCTGCACTGGAACGCCGCTTCCAGAAGGTGCTGGTGGACGAACCCAGCGTGGAATCCACCATCGCCATCCTGCGCGGTTTGAAAGAAAAATATGAGGTACACCACGGCGTCGAGATCACCGATCCGGCCATCGTCGCAGCGGCAGAACTCTCGCATCGCTACATCACCGACCGCTTCCTGCCGGACAAGGCGATCGATCTGATCGACGAAGCCGCCTCGCGCATGAAGATGGAGATCGACTCCAAGCCGGAAGTGATGGACAAACTCGAACGCCGTTTGATACAGCTCAAGATCGAGCGTGAAGCGGTTAAAAAAGAGAAGGACGAAGCCTCGCGCAAACGCATGGGGCTGATCGAGGACGAGATCAAAAAACTGGAGCGTGAATACGCCGATCTGGACGAGATATGGAAATCGGAAAAGGGCGCGGCACAAGATTCGGCCACCTCAAAAGAAGAGATCGATCATGTGCGCGCCGAGATCGTGCGCCTGCAACGCGAAGGCAAGCTGGAAAAAGTGGCCGAGCTGCAATATGGCAAGCTGCCGCAACTGGAAGCCAAACTGAAAGAAGCTGCCCAACGCGAAGCCGAAGGCACGGGCACCAAGAACAAACTGCTGCGCACCCAGGTCGGCGCGGATGAGATCGCCGAAGTGGTGAGCCGCGCCACCGGCATTCCGGTGAGCAAGATGATGACCGGCGAGCGCGACAAACTGCTCAAGATGGAAGAGAAGCTGCACGAGCGCGTGGTGGGGCAGGACGAGGCCGTGCGTCTGGTGTCCGACGCCATCCGCCGTTCGCGTTCCGGCCTGTCTGACCCGAATCGTCCCTACGGCTCTTTCCTGTTCCTCGGCCCCACCGGCGTGGGCAAGACCGAGCTGTGCAAGGCGCTGGCCGGATTCATGTTCGATTCGGAAGACCATCTCATCCGCATCGACATGAGCGAGTACATGGAAAAGCATTCCGTCGCGCGTCTGATCGGCGCGCCGCCGGGCTATGTCGGCTATGAAGAAGGCGGCGGCCTCACCGAAGCGGTGCGCCGCAAACCGTACAGCGTCATCCTGCTGGACGAAGTGGAGAAGGCGCATCCGGACGTGTTCAACGTGCTGCTGCAAGCGTTGGACGACGGTCGCATGACCGACGGCCAGGGCCGCACCGTGGACTTCAAGAACACCGTCATCGTGATGACTTCCAATCTGGGTTCGCAGATGATCCAGCAGATGAGCGGCGACGATTACCAGGTGGTGAAGCTGGCGGTGATGGGCGAGGTGAAGAGCTACTTCCGTCCCGAGTTCATCAACCGCATCGACGAGGTGGTGGTGTTCCACGCGCTGGACGAAGCCAACATCAAGTCCATCGCGCGCTTCCAGCTGCAGTATCTGGAAAAACGTCTGGCCGCGATGGAGATGAAGCTGGAAGTCAGCGAGACCGCACTGGCCGAGATCGCCAACGCCGGCTTCGATCCGGTGTACGGTGCGCGTCCGCTCAAGCGCGCCATCCAGGCACAACTGGAGAACCCGCTGGCCAAGCACATCCTCGAAGGAAAGTTCGCCGCGAAGGACACCATCAAGGTGGATTGCGACAGCGGCATCATGCAATTCAGCAAGTAAGCCATGCGCTTGCGCGGCCTCCCCGATAGATGGGGAGGCCGCGCAAGTTTTTTCATTGCATACGGGGCAGGGTGGACTTGATCAGTTTTTCGCAAACCAACACGCTGCTTTATTGCTGCAACTCAGGAACACCCATGCAAATAAAATTCGTAATGCCGCCTCCCGTCAAGCCATCCAGTCCTTTGCGCAAGATCGCGGGGGTGATCGTCACCGTGGCGGTCGCCATTGTCGTCCTGATGTTCTCCGCAGTGTTCTTTGCAGTCATCGCCGTAGCCGGCTTGATCGCCTGGGGCTATCTATGGTGGAAGACGCGCGAGGTGCGCAAACAGATGCGCGCATTCGCCGAGCAGAACCAGTCCGTGATGCGCGAACAGCGTGCCAGCAACGACGAGGTGTTCGAAGGTGAAGTGATACGCGTGGTCGACCCCAAAGAAGTGAAATGACAGAAGCCCGGCATGCCGGGCTTCTTGTTTGTTGGAAAATAACAAAATACCAGATCAATATCAATATGTTAGCGTAGAATGCGACCGCGTCCTAACGATGCAAGGCACTTGGTCTGGGTGACGCGTTCCTTTTGCGCAGTCAAATCACAACACGGTATGGCGGTCGATGAAAAAGCTCTCGTTCATTATCAACGTAGTCATCGTATTCGGTATCAGTGTCGAACTGGTGTTGATCCTGTTCGGCAAACTCGGCGCCGATCAATTGCTGATCTCCAGTGCGGTATCGGGTCTGGTGATCCTGGTCTCGGTCAAGCTGCTGCAAGACACACTGATCAAACTTTTCGGTCTGACGGAGAACCAGAAAGAAGTGATCAAGAACGAGATCAACATCATGGACGAGATTGAGGCGCACGTCGCCTGGAAACTCGCGCTGCAAAACTATCTGGATGGAAAATTAAAAGGCGAAATGAGCCTGGACCAAATCATGCGCGACGACCAGTGCAGTTTGGGAAAATGGCTCAACGGCCCGGCACAAGCCTATTTCTGCGCAAACAACAAAGGCATCGAAGCGTTGCGGGAACAGCACTCGCACCTGCATACGGCGGCAGGTTTCGTGGTGAAGAAGATTCGGGAAAACGACCTTGATGCGGCGAAAAAAATCATGGACGGAGAATTGAGAAGAACCTTCCACGAAGTCATGCGGACGCTGAATGTTTTGAACACGGTACTCACCACAAAATGATCGAGACCCGAGCGGGTTGCCGGTCACGAACCCTGTAACGGCATCTTCCCCCGTGTTTCCTGCTGTATGACTTTCCGCCCGGCCTCCGCATGCCGCGCCCGCAACTGACCGCAAGCACCCTCCACATCCTGCCCCGCCGAATCGCGCAACTGCGTCACGATGCCGTTCTGCTTGAGTGTGCCTACCATGCGCGCCATGCGTTCCGCCGAAGGGCGGCGGTAGGGCAGACCGTCCACATCGTTGAACGGGATGAAGTTCATGATCGCGTATTTGCCGCTGAGCAGTTCGACGATACGCGCCAGTTCCGCATCGCTGTCGTTCACGCCCTCGATTAGCGTCCACTGGTATTGTGTCGGATAGCCGGTCGCCCGCGCATAGTCCTCGCAACGTTGCACCAGTTCGGCCACCGTGATCTGCGGCGCAAACGGCAACAGCTTGGCGCGCAGTGCATCGTCGGTGGCATGCAGCGACAGCGCGAGGGCGGGCTTGACGGTTTCCATCGGCAATCGCTCGAACACACGCAAGTCACCCACCGTCGATAACACCAGATTCTTGTGCGGGATGTTGCCCTGCATGCCCAGCACCTCGATGGCTTCCAGCACGTTGTCCAGATTGTGTGTCGGCTCGCCCATGCCCATGAACACCACCTTGCCCACCGCGCGTCGTCTGCGCGCCAGCACCACTTGCGCCACGATCTCCGCGCTGCCGAGCTGGCGGATCAAACCGGCGCGGCCGCTCATGCAGAACACACACCCCACCGCGCAACCCACCTGCGTCGAGATGCACAGCCCGCCGCGCGGCAACAGCACACTCTCCACCATCTGCCCGTCGTTAAGTTCCACCAGCAATCGTGCCACTTCGTCGTTGATTCCCTCTCCCGCATCGCGGGGGAGGGCTGGGGAGGGGGTGGCAGGATATTCACCATGCAACCGCGCCAACCCCGCCAGCTCCGCCTCAATGGTCGGCAAGGTTGCACGCATCGCGGCAGGGAAGAAAGTCGCGGCCGGACTGCCCTTGATGTCGTAAGACCGCGCCTGGCTCCATCCGCGCAGCAGACGGTCAACATGGCACGGCTTCGCGCCGAGGTCGTACAAGCGTTGACGGAGGAGGGAGAGGCGCATGGAAAGGAATTGATTGGGGCGAAAAGGCGGGGTGGATTCTAGCTCAAGCCGTAAGCGCTATCGGGAAGTGGCAGGTGGAAAGTGGCGCTCGTGCAGCATCGAGCATTGCCTGCCGGCAGCCATCGGCGGATATTGTTACAACCACAAAGCCTCATGTATGGTAAGGTTAACGTGCGTCCGATCATAACGGCAGCCTGAGAATTGGAAAAATATGATCGCCGCGAAAGTTGAAGAACTTGACGGGGAGAGACATGCATAAATTCATTTTTTCCATAAAGACTCGCGACGGCCTGCCTATCTCGCGCCTGAATATCACGGGCAGGGATCGGGCAGAAGCAGAGCGCAAACTGAAGCAGATGTACCATCACTGCGAGATCATCAGTTGTGAATCCGGCAATCAATCAGCAAGCACGCATCGCGTGAACCATCTCGCAGAAGGTCTTGGCGCATTGTTCGCCAAAAAAGAAAGTCCCTCCGGGAAATACCCCTCCCTCTAGCGGCGCTGCATCACCGTTGGCAACAACGGAAGTCGCAAACACAATGGGTCTCTATCGTCCCGTTGATCTGCAAGTATGGTTTTGTCGTTCCCGCTTTCGCGGAAATGACAACTTGGTCGGTGCTTCTATAGTGAGATGAGCCGCAGCCCCCTGACGGGTCATTTAACCGCCGCCGGATAGACGCTATCATCCGCCCAATCCAGACAGAGAGATTCCCATGCAAACGCGCAAATTCATAGACATCCCCGTCATCTCCGCCGACACACCAACAGGCGAACCCGCCGGCAGCAACTGCGACGGCAAAGAGATCGTCGCGCTCATGGTGCTGGGCGACAGCATGGCACCCGAATTCACCGAAGGCGAGATCCTCGTCATCCAGATGGGCGCACCCGCCACCGAAGGCGCATACGTCATCGCCGAAGTCGCAAAGGACGACTTCATCTTCCGCCAGCTCAGGCGCGACGAGAGCGGCGGCTGGCGACTCGCCGCCCTCAACTGGCTCTACCCTGACACCCCGCTCACCGGGCTGGAATCGATCAAGGGCGTGGTCACGCACAAGCGCAACGCAAGGTCGCGGAAGTCGGTGAGGAGTTACGTGCCGCAGGCGGAATGGTGAGGTTGGATATTGCTTTGCAGATAATTGAAAAGCCCGGCGATGCCGGGTTTTTGTTCGTGAGGGGTAATGTCCCAACCTCAGCGACGATGGTTGTCGTCATTTTTTCGATAGCGGGAATACTGATATTGGGTAAGTCTGTTGCCAGCAGCCTGTCTGGCTTCCCGTTCAAGTGATATGGGGTCAAGTGATATGGGGTCAAGTGATATGGGGTCAGCATCGCAATAGTGCAGCGCGATATTGTGGTGTCCAGCCTGTTCGATCTTTTTCCTGAAGAGGGCAAGCATGGCTTCGTCGGCGAATTGCTCGAACACGCGCATGGTGGTCTCGGTGTAGCCATCGGCGACGAGGTTCCAGGGGTCACTGGCGGAGAGCGGATTGCTGGCTTGCTGCTGCGACAAGTGTTTCCCCTTTTCAGTGGTGTGGCGGCTTCGCCCGCTGTGCGGGTTCTTGTCTTGCGCTGCCTCCTGAACGGGGTTGCTGCCTTGTGCCTCGCGCCGTACATGCGGCGCGATGTGCGTGAGTCAGCCCTGCAAGTGGCCGGACTTTATGTGAGCGGGGCGGGGCATGTCAATGCTGATGACAGGGGAATGCGGATATCCCCCGCTTAGTGCGAGGGGATAGGGGCAATACTAGGCTAATGTTTGGCAGGCTTGATGAGACTGATGATCTGCGCGCTGGGCGGCTCGCTGCCGTCGTTGTAGTATGGCTTGGCTTCGTCGAAGCCGAGTTGCGCGGCCAGTTCCCGTTCGCGTTCAGAGATGAGCGCGAAGCATTCTTTGATCTCTTCGATGGTGGTGTCGGCGAGCGGGTTGGGGCGTCCGCCGAGTGGGGTCGCGTCGCGCACGACGCTGCCCAGTGTTTTGCGCATCGCGCGCAGGATGCGTTGTTCTTTGCTCAACTCTGCTGTGTCCATGGCTGCGTCCTCGTGAAGCGTCGGGGGCAGACTTTAACCGGAATCAGCGTGAAGAGGCCATCCTCCTGGCGGGGTGTATGCCGAGCGGCTTTACAGCCCGCGCATGAACAGCGGCCGCAGCGGGCGGTGGCCGGCTATCGCTTCTTGCAGTTGTTGCAGCAGCTTGTCTTTGTCCCTGGGCAGGTTGCCCGCCAGTGCCAGTGCGTTGGAGGCGTGGTTGGAACGGAAGATGACGGGCTGCGGCGGGTTGAGGCCGCTGATGAGTCGTTGCTGTTCTTTCAATATCGCGAGGTCGTCCGGCATCTGGAACGGTTCGCCGAACTTGCGCCGGAATTCTTCGGCCACGCTGTCGTCCAGATACAGTTGCAACGTGGAGAGGTAGGTGACGGGCGCGCGGTTGAGCAGGTCTATGGTGCCGTCTATGTGCGCGTCGCTGTGCTGCGTGACGCCGAGGCCAAGGATGACGGTGGCGGAGACTTTCATGCCGCTGTCTTTCGCTTTGTGCAGCACTTCGGCCATGCGCTGTTGCGTCGCGCCCTTGGTGACCTTCTTCAGGATGAGGTCGGAACCGGATTCGATGCCGAAGTAGAGCAGGTTCAGTTTGTGCTCGCGCAACTGCACCAGCTCTGCGCTGCTCTTGCGTGCGAGGTTGCCGGGTGTGGCATAGCAGGAGACGCGCGTCAGGCGCGGCAATGCCGTAGCAAGTTCGCGCAGGATGGCGAGCAAGTGTTCCGTGGGCAGCGCCAGCGCATCGCCATCGGCGAGGAACACGCGCTGTGCATCGGGCCATTCAGCAGCGGCTTGGCGAATATCGGCGAAGACTTCATGCAATGGACGTTCGACATAGTCCTTGCTGCGATACATGGCGCAGAAGCTGCACTGGTTGAAGCTGCATCCCAGCGTAGCCTGGATGATCAGGTTGTCACCCTCGGAGGGCGGACGGAACAGCGGCATGTGGTAGTGCAGGCTCATGCCGCATGCTCCGGAGGGTGTTCATCCAGCATGCGTTCGCACTCGACCATGATGGCCTGGCCGATCTCCGATTCGTAGCGTGTGTCCAGTGATTCCTGCATCTCGTGGCTGATGATGAGCCCAGTCTTGCGGCTGGTGGTGGTGACGATCTGTTTCGCCACCTGATCGCTCAGCGCGGAAAGGTGTTTGCGCAGTTTCAGCGGCAGGCTGCGTTTGGAGCGGGCGAGCCAGTCGGTGGCGAGCGTGGCACCCTGAGCTTCGGTCAGCCATGCGCCATGTTCATAGTGGATGGCGAGGCGTTCGGATACGAGTGCGAAGATCAGGGCAATGTGGGTGCCGCGTTCGGTGGAGGGCAGGGTGGGCGCGTTCAATGGGGGCTTTCTTGTCACAGCGGATTCATGCTTGGGGGGGTAAGCGCAATCTTACGCTAGCGCACCGGTTGCCGCAGCAGTGAGGTGCCGACATGGATGCGACCGAGTGGCACCCGCTACACAAAACTTTACCTTGTCCACACATCCGGGCAACGCCCCGCTCATAAAGTGACGCCCAGCCGCTACACATGGTGCGGTAACCCACGATCAAGGAGACAGACATGAGCGAGCAAACCACTACAGATAGCAACAGGGAAATCGGGGGGCGCTGCCACGGCAAGCACGACCATCGCTGCAACGGTCGTCGCGGTCATTGTTTGGCGCGGGTGATCGGCGTGCTGGCGGTATTCGGCATCGGTTTCTTCTCGGCCAAGGTGATGGCCTGCGAACACGGCATGGGCCACGGCGGACCGCAGGCGTTTATGTCCGGCGGGCAGATGGATACTGAGCGCATGGGCAAGTTCGCGGACAAGCGTATCGAACGCATGCTGGACGATGTGAAAGCGAGCGATGCGCAGAAGGAGAAGGCTTCCGCAATCGTGAAGGCATCGCTGGAGAAAGGCGCACCGCTGGCCAAGCAGATGCGCGACAAGCATATCCAGATGCGCAAGCTGATGTCGGCCGCCACGCTGGACAAGGCCGCCATCGAAGCGATGCGCGCGGAGCAGATAAAGTTGGCGGACGAGGCGAGCAGGCGCATGACATCGACCATGCTGGCGGTGGCGGAGGTGCTGACACCCGAGCAGCGCGCGCAGTTGGCAGAGAAGATGGAGAAGCGCCGCGGCTGGATGCATCGCGAGTAAATCGTACCCTCTTCCGGCCTTCGGCCACACTCTGATGGAACTACTAGCCATCGACTAGGCCCGCAAGCGGACAAGTCGCTGGTTATCCCGCCAGCGGGCGAGGGGTGTGCGTAGAACCCCTCGCCCACTTGTGGGAGAGAGGCTGGGGAGAGGGCGGCGAGAAGATGCGCCGCGAGTAATGTAATTCCCTCGCACGTCATACCGGCCTGCGCCGGTATGACGGCGTTTTGAAGTCCGCATCGCTTGGTATGATGCGGGGCAGGTTTTTTGGGACGACACATGAACCATCACATCCTCATCATCGACGACGACGAACGCCTGTGCGGCATGTTGCAACAATACTTGGGCGATGCCGGTTATCGCGTGGATGCGCGCCATGCTATCGCACCCGGCCTGCAAGCCTTGAAGCAGACGGACTATGACGCGCTGGTGCTGGACCTGATGCTGCCGGACGGAGACGGGCTGGATGCCTGCCGCCAGTTGCGCGCGTTCTCCGACATTCCGGTGCTGATGCTGACCGCGCGCGGCGAGGCGATGGATCGCATCCTCGGCCTGGAGATGGGCGCGGATGATTACCTGCCCAAGCCGTTCGAGCCGCGCGAATTGCTGGCGCGCTTGAAAGCTATCCTGCGGCGCGGCAAGGCGGCCAACGGCGATGTGTTGCGCTTCGGCCGACTGGAGATCGACCGCGCCGCGCGCTTGGTGCGCGTGGACGGCAAGCCGTGCGAGATGACTTCTTATCAGTTCGATCTGTTGCAGGCGCTGGCCGACAGGCCGGGGCGGGTGATGAGCCGCGAGCAGTTGCTGGATGCGGTGAAGGGAGCGCCGCTGGAAGCCTTCGACCGTTCCATCGACGTGCATATCTCGCGCATCCGCGCCGCCATCGAGGACGACCCCAAGCATCCGCGCCGCATCATCACGCTGCGCGGCGCGGGTTATGTGTTCGCGCGCAGTCAGGATGGCGAGGAAGGCACACCATGAGGAAGCTCTATTTCCGGATCTACATGGGCGTGGTCGCCAGCCTGGTGCTGCTGGCGGTGCTGGCGGCGACGTTCTGGCATTTTCAGGGCAAGAACTCGCCGCAGAACCAGATATTCCAGACCGTGCGCGATGTGATCGTGATGGCGTTGCCGCCGGCGGATGCGCCGCCAGAATTGCAGCAGGAAGTGCTGGAGCGGCTGGCGCGCCCCGCCTTGCCGCGTCTGACTTTGTATTCCGCCAACTATCGTTTGCTGGCGCATACCGGTCGCCGTTTGCTGCCGCCGGAGCCGGGCGTGCAGGAGAATGAATGGTTGCACAGGCCGGGCCATCAATCGGCCTGGGTGATGCAGTTGCCGGACGGCCGCTGGCTGCTGGCGCAGCCGCCGCACGAACGCCCGCGTCCGCCGCTGCCCATCTTCATGACGCTGTTGCTGATCGGTCTGGTGGTGGCGGTGGTGGCGTATCCGATGACGCGGCGCATGACCAAGCGGCTGGAAAGTTTGAAGCAGGCGGTGGAAGCGCTGGGCGATGGTGACTTCCGGACGCGCGTGGAGGCCAAGGGTTGCGACGAGGTGGCTTCGCTCGCCGCCAGTTTCAATCACGCGGCGGAACGCATCGAGTCGCTGTTGCAGGCGCACAAGCAATTGCTGGCGAACGCCTCGCACGAACTGCGCTCGCCGCTGACGCGCATCCGCCTCGCGCTGGAGATGCAGGCCGAGCGCCCCGTGCCCGAGTTGCAAGCCGAGATGAAGCACAACATCGCCGAGCTGGATCAGCTGATCGAAGAGATCTTGCTGGCCAGCCGACTGGATGCCTCGCACGAGCCGCTGCACGCCGACGACATCGATCTGGCCGCGCTGCTGGCCGAGGAATGCGCGCGCAGCGGGGTGCAATGCGAAGCGCTGCCGCTGAACATCAAAGGCGACGAACGCCTGCTGCGCCGCCTGCTGCGCAACCTGCTGGAGAACGCGAAGCGGCACGGCGGCGACGCGGTGCAAGTCAGTCTGACGCGGGACAAGGGACAGGCGCTGGTCAGCGTGTGCGACAACGGCAAGGGCATCGCGCCGGAAGAACGCGAGCGCATCTTCGAACCGTTCTATCGCCCGGCGGGCAGTCGCGAGAAGGAAGGCAGCTACGGTCTGGGATTGTCGCTGGTGCGGCAGATCGCCGAGCGTCACGGTGCCAGTGTGTGCTGTGTGCAGGGGGCGACGGGCGGGGCGTGTTTCGAGGTGAGACTGAAGCTGGACTGAGATTCAGGCGGCGGTGAGTTTGAGTAACCAGTACATCAACGCGCCGCCGATGATGACGCCCGCAATAAACAATTGGATGCCCATCGTGTCGCGCGGTGACGGCGTGCGCGGCGCGTCCGGCGGCTGCAGTGCTTCCCATTCTCGGATGATCTGTCTGGCCTGCCCGTAATCTTCTTCCGCCACCATCACGCGCACGAATCCCAGCGCTTGCAGTTCACCCATGCCGCCTTGCAGGTGCTCGCCTTCGATGCGTCCGCTGATGCGCTACTGTTCGAGCAGGTTGAAGACCATGTGGCCGTCCAGTCCGCTGGCGGTTTCGTAGACGACTTTCATCTTCCTTTGTTGCACCACAGAGACACAGGGAACACCAAGGAAGAAAAACCGGATTCCCCGCTTTGCATATGCACCGCTCTGGTGAACCACGCATTTGTCCCAGTTTGTGGATGAGCTGTTTTTCTCTGTGCCTCTGTGTCTATGTGGTGAGTATTTCGGTTCATTCCCATATCACCTTGTTCAGTTGGTCAGCACTAAAGTCAACGCGGAGAGTGAAATGATGAACGAGGCGATGCCGAGCAGCATGGCGTGTCGATAGCCTTTCTCGGCGAGCTGTGTGCCTTTCTCCAGCGCTTCGATGGCGAGCTGCATCTGCTCGGCGAGGTCTTTGATGTGCGCGTCGTTGGCCGATGCTGCGCTCTGCAGTTCGGTGATCTGTTGCTGCAAGGTGGCGGTATCGCCGCTCTTGCGCGTGAACACCGGGGCGGCGGCGGAGATGATGGTGCCGATATGCGGCAGTACGGATTTGATAACGGGTATGAGCCAGACGGCCATGTGAGACTCCTGAAGAGGTGTGGGTGGAACGCTACCGTTGTCGAGTGCTAGGCGGCAGTGGCCGGTGCGAGTCCGGATTGCATAGCGCTGCCCGAGGCGGAGACAAAGCGGTCGCGTCCTGCGTGTTTGGCTTGATAAAGCATCTGGTCGGCGGCTTCCCTGAGTATCGCGTCGTTGTCTGGCTCGTCCGGGACCATGCAGGCGATGCCTATGCTCACCGTGACGTGGCCGGTCACGGTCGAACCGCTATGCGGGATATGCAATAGCGCCAGATCGTGGATGATGGAAGCGGCGATCTTTTCCGCGTCGTGCCGGCCTGTCTCGGGCAGGATCAGGGCGAACTCCTCGCCGCCGAAACGCGCCGCCATGTCGCTGGACCGCAGCGCATGGTTGTGCAGCAATTTGGCGATCCTGCCCAGACACTGGTCGCCCGCTTCGTGGCCGTAGGTGTCGTTGTACTGCTTGAAGCAATCCAGATCGATATACAGCAGCGAGAACTTGGTCTGGCTGCGGAAGTGGCGGTTCCATTCGCTGCGCAGGCGGTTGAACATCGAGCGGCGGTTGAACAGTCCGGTCAGTTCGTCGGTGTCTGCCAGCGAGCCGAGTCGCAGGTTGGAGGTGGAGAGTTCGTCCACGAGGCGCTTGTTCTCGAAATGCGTTTCCAGCAGACGTGCGACGCTGCGATGGTATCTCAATGCGGAAAAGTACATCACCGCGATATAGATGGCGACCAGCGCGGTGAGTGTGCGAAATCCTTCCGCATGCTGTTGCAGCAGGGTGTATGCGAGGAAACCGGCCGGGGGAATGTAGAACGATAGATAGGCGACGAAATAAGGGCTGTGCGTGCTGTACGAAGCGGAAATGATGCCGGTGTAGATGGCGAACAGGATGAGCTGGTAGGACGCGGGCCATGTGGCAGCGTAGAACAGGCACAGGCAGGCCCAGATCAGGCCCGCGATGAACGTGCCGGCCACGTAAAGCTTGGCCCATTTTTGCATCGCTCTGGCACTGGAGGGGCGTCGGCGCGCGAACTGCGCATTGAGTCCGAGGCGCAGCGCGGAAACGACGATATGCGCGGATAACCACAGCAACAGCATGCCGTGATCGCACAGGTCCCAGAACATGATGACCGCGAGGATGCCGGTGAGGATGCCCAGCAACTGGATGGTGTTGCCTTGTTCGTAGAGCATGCGTATCTGCGCGGCGCGCACTTGCATGTTCGGCTTGGCTGGAAAAAGACTGATCATCATGCGGTTATTGATCCGGTGTTTTGCGTTGTAATAGACGCCGGGAAGGGATAGCCTTTTCATCATACGGCTGGCTTCTGTCATGCGGATATTACAGGAAGCAGCCATCCGATTGTTATTTTAGGTTTATTACCATGTGGTTACAGAAAGAGATACGACTGCGATCACGCCCGCGCGGTTTCCATCTGGTGACCGATGAGCTGCTGCGTGCGCTGCCGGAACTGCGCGAATTCAGGGTGGGCATGATAAATGTTTTCATCCGCCACACTTCGGCTTCGCTGACGCTGAACGAGAATGCCGACCCGAGCGTGCGGGGGGATTTCGAGAACTGGTTCAACCGTTCCGTGCAGGAAGACGAATCCTGCTATCAGCATCGGGACGAAGGTGCGGACGATATGCCAGCGCATATAAAATCCAGTCTGCTGGGGGCGAGCCTGAACATCCCGGTGGCGAACGGACGCCCGGCATTGGGCACCTGGCAGGGCATCTGGCTGTGCGAGCATCGCAACCACGGCGGCAGTCGCAGCATCGTGGTGACGGTGCAGGGGGAATGAGATGAGCGGTGAAATAAAGACATTGCATCTGGTGATGCATGGCCGTGTGCAGGGCGTGTGGTATCGCGATGCGATGCGGCGCGAAGCGGAGAAGCTGGGTGTGCACGGCTGGTGCCGCAATCGCGCTGACGGCACGGTGGAAGCGGTGCTGCAGGGCGATAGTGCTGCCGTGGATGCGCTACTGGCATGGGCGCGGCGCGGGCCGGAGCTGGCGCAGGTGTCGCGTGTGGATGTCGAGCCGGGCAGCGGCAGCTTTGCGGATTTTGAAATACGGGGGTGATGCATGAGCACGATATTGGTCACCGGTGCGACGGACGGCATCGGTCTGGAAGCCGCCAAGGAACTGGCGCGGCTCGGGCACGAGGTGGTGCTGCATAGCCGTGATGCGGAGAAGGCGCTGCAAGCCGCGGACAAGGTCAGGCAGTCGGTGCCGGGGGCGAGGTTGCAGACCACGTGTGCCGATCTGTCCGATCTCGGCCGGGTGGTGCAGATGGCGCATGAACTGAATGCGCGACTGCACGGCCTGGATGTGCTGTTGCACAACGCCGGGGTGTACATGCCGGCACGGCAGCTGTCGGCGAACGGTTTCGAAATGACGCTGGCGGTGAATTATTGCGCGCCCTTCGTGCTGACGCGCTGGCTGCTGCCGTTGCTCAAACAGTCCGCCGATCCGCGCGTGGTGACGGTGAGTTCGGTGGTGCACCGGAGCGGCCGCATCGCGTTCGACAACATGAACGGCGAGCGCGAGTTTGATGCCTATCACGCCTACGCCAATTCCAAACTGGCCGACACCCTGTTCGCCAACGCGCTGGCGCACCGCGAAGCCTGGTTGTGTTCGAACAGTCTGCATCCGGGCGTGATCGACACCAAGTTGCTGCACGCCGGTTACAATATGAAAGGCGATACGCTGCAGCATGGTGCGCGCACGTCAATCTATCTGGCGACATCGCGCGAAGTGAAGGGCGTGACGGGATGCTATTTCGACGATTGCAAAGTGGCGCAGTGTTCCGCGCTCGCTTTGGATCATGAGTTGGACGATGCGCTGTGGCGCTGGACGGAACACACCTTGCGCGACTGGCTGCCATGACCAACTATCCGCCCGATGCATTGCTGTTCGTGACGCCCAACTGTCCGTATTGCGCGACGGTGAAACATGCCCTGGGCGAGTTGCTCAAAGAAGGGCAGGTGGGCCAGGTGCGGGTGGTGGATGCTTCGGAGAACACCGAGCTGGCCCGCGAATACGAGGTGCGCAGCGCCCCCTGGTTGAAGCTGGGCATATTCACTTTGACCGGCGCGCACACGCTGGGCGAGTTGCGGCAATGGGTGGACTGGGCGCATGGCGAGGAAGGCAAGGTGCACTATGTCGCGCATCTGCTCTCCGAAGGCGGCTATGTGCAAGCCAGCGCATTCATCCATGCCGACACGCGCCGCCTTAAACCGCTGCTGGCTGTCGTGGCCGATCCGGCGGCCGATCTGGAAGTGCGTCTGGGCGTCAGTGCCCTGCTGGAATCCTATGCCTACTCATCCGCATTGCGGGACCTGCTGCCCGAGCTGGCCGAACTGAGTCGCCACGCCGACCACCGCGTGCGCGCCGACGCCTGCTATCTGCTTGGACTGACCGGCAGCGCAGCGGCGAAAGCGTATGTGGAAGCATGTCTGCACGATGTGCACGAGGAAGTGCGCGAGATCGCCGGCGACGCGGTGCGCAACCTTAAACAGAAGCGCGGCAAAGTCTGAACAGCGTCTGTTCAGGCGTATTCCGCTGCAGTGCGCAGGGCAGTTTTGTGCTGCACTGACTCGACTGCCGGTGCCGCTGCGCCCATCCTGAAGAATTCCACCAGTTGTTGCAGGTTCTCCGCTTGGGCGTGCAGCGTCTGCGAGGTGGCGGCCAATTCTTCGCTGTCGGCGGCGTTGTGCTGCGTGTTACGGCTAATCTGCATCATTGCCGTGTTGATCTGCGATACGCCGCTGTATTGCTCTGTGCTGGATTCTGCAATTTCCTGCACCAGTCCCGAAGTCTTGTTGATCGCGGGCAGCAACTGTTCCAGAAGTTTTCCGGCACGCTCGGCCAACTCGACGCTGCTGCCCGCGACATTGCCGATCTCCTGCGCCGCCATTTGGCTGCGTTCGGCAAGCGCGCGCACTTCGGTGGCGACCACGGCGAAACCGTGTCCTGCCGCACCGGCGCGGGCGGCTTCGATGGCGGCGTTCAGTGCCAGCAGATTGGTCTGGTAGGCGATGTCGTCGATGATGCCGATCTTGGCCGAGATCTGTTTCATCGCCGTCACGGTCTGCCCCACCGCTTCGCTGCCTTCGCTCGCCTGCGCGGCGGCGCGGGTGGCGATCTCGTCGGCCAGTTTGGTGTTCCCGGCGTTGTTCTGGATCGCGCTGCTCATCTGTTCGATGGAGGCGCTGATCTCTTCCGCGTTGGCGGCTTGTTTGCCAGCCGAGTCGCTCAGGTGCTGCACGGTGCCGTTGATCTCTTCCGACGCGGTCGCCAGCCCGTTGGCTGCGCTGCGCACGTCGCCGACGATGCTGGCGATGTTGCCGGCCATGGTGTTGATGCCGTGCATCAGTTGCCCGATCTCATCCTTGAAGTCGGCGGGTTTGAGCAGTCTCACGTCGCCGGCGGCGATGACCTGGCAGGCTTGCACCGCCTGATTGAGCGGGCGCAATACCTTGTAGTTCAAGTACCACCACAACCAGGCAACTGCCGCTATCGCGGCGGTGGCCAGCGCGCCGAGGAGCGCGTCATTGCTATCGACGCCGGTGCCACGGACGAGCGCAAGCAGGTGATCGCCGCCCAGGGCGAGGATGATGCCGCCGATGAAACTGCAGGTGATAGATAAACGCGCAGCGATGCTCGGGTCGAGCAATGCGGATATTTTTCCGCGCAAGCCGCTGGGCACCACGCGGCCGTCCTTGATGGTGAGTCCTCTGGCCGTGCCGTTGCGGAACTTGGCGTAAATCTGTTCGGCCGCTCTGACCTGTTCGGCGTTGGGCTTGGTGCGCAGTGACATGTAGCCGGTGATCTTGCCGTCTTCCCAGATCGGGTTGGCGTTCGCCTCGACCCAATAATAATCGCCGTTCTTGCAGCGGTTTTTCACCAGGCCGCGCCAGGCCTTGCCGCGCTGCAGGGTGCGCCACAGGTCCTTGTACGCCTCGGGCGGCATGTCGGGGTGACGCACGATATTGTGCGGGGCCCCCAGCAATTCCTGCTCGGTAAAGCCGCTGATGTCGAGGAAGGGGCGGTTGATGTAGGTGATCTGCCCCTTCAAATTGGTCTTGGAGACGATGTATTCATCTTCACCGAAACGACGTTCGACGTTGGTGACGGGCGTATTGATCTTCATGTCTGCGCTCCCTGTTCTCAGGCTCTGTTGTGCGACTTTGCTGCGCTACGAGCAGAGTCCGGCTGTTGGCATGCGGGGTATGGCCAAATCGGCTGTACCGGGAGCCAAAGATACGCGGGTGACGCATGTATGACAGTCAGCACTTCTTGATTCGTGTGTAGTCTTGCGGGTAATTCGTGTAAGGAAAGTCCTAACCGGAATTCCCGGTGCGACGGCGGGTTATCGGCGACGCCCGCCCGTATTCAGAGGGCGGGGGAGGGCTGACGCCTGGCTAGTCGCTCTGGCTTGCGGCGGCGGTTTCCGGCCGGCCCATGACAGGCAACTGCTGCTGCGGGATGGCGAGTGCTTCCAGCACTTTCAGCGCGGCATAGGCGTCATTCGCGGCGTACAGCATCTGCTGTGCGGAGAGTTCGGGCAGCGCCCAGTTGGAGGTGGTGACCTTGCGCGATTTGATGAAACGTTTGCCGAACATCAGCGCGACGGCGTTGCGCACGCCCATCTCTTTCTGATAGCCGTCCTTGCTGAACACCTGATTCAGGTCGACCAGTCCGCCGGGACGGATGTCCAGTTTGTTGCGGATGTGTTTGCCGTCCGAGCGCAGCCCGAAACCGATCTTGAGCAATTCGGGTGACTGCAGCAACTCGATCAGGAAGGGATGACTGTCCTGACGGTGTATCTGGAACAGATAGGCTTTGTCGTGCAGGGCGAACTGCAGCACGTGCGGCCCTTCGCTCACCTCGCCGACCGCGAAGGTGGGTTTGGATTCGGTATCGAAACCGACCACGCCCGCAGCCGTAATCTGTGCCGTGGCGGCGGCATAGGCTTGTTGTGTGGTCGGAACATGGATGTGTTCCAGTGCCAATCCGACGAAGGGCTCCATCAGGGAGATGTCGGTCTTGCTGGGGGCTATTCGTTTCATACTTAAAACCTCTTTTTGTCCACGAAAAACACGAAAATCACGAAATAGAGCATTGAGTTATACGGGATCTGCGAATCACCCGCCGGTGACTAGATTCACCAAGACATGCATTTGAATTCGTTCGTGCCTTTCGTGGATGACTGCTTTTCCTGGTTCATCGCAGGGGGGGGCGGTCAATTCGGTGAGTTCGCGATGGATGTCGGCGAACAAGGGTCTGCTGTGCACATCTGCAGCCTGGCAACGTTGCTGCAACGCGCGCAGCGTTTGCACAAGCGCCGCATCTGTCGTCTCGCAACGGTCCAGCAATTCTTCCAGCAGGCAGGCGAAGGCGCGCACCTCGATGCGCTGCATGGCCTCGGCCTGCAGCGCATGCCGTGGCAGGAAAGAGGCCGCGCCGAAATCGCCCAGCAGGCAGTCGCCGTCGTCGTCCCGCAGGATGTTATGCGCGTACAGGTCGCCGTGCAGGATGCCTTGCGCGTGCAAGTGTTCGGCCACGGCGGCGATGCCGCGCGCGATGTTGAACGCGACGGGCGGGGGGAAGCGCAGTTCGTCGGTATAGATGTCGCGCGTGCAGGAAGCGAGGCTGGGCGGCCCAGCCAGGTTGCGGAAGGCGGGGCCGATCAGCGACATCACCAGTCCCGGGGGCTGCTCGGGATGCTCGCTGATCTTGCCGAGGACGGGGATCAATCCGGGATGGCTACCGGCGGCGATGCTGGCCGCTTTCTCGCTGCGCGGCAGGCCGTCGCTGGTGAGCGCGCCCTTGAACATCTTCACCGCGACCGTTTCGTTTCGCTGGCGGTGATGCGCGCGATGGATCACGCCGGAGGCGCCTTCACCAAGTTGGTGATGCAGCTCCAGCTGATGCCACTCGACCGGTGTGATGTGCAGATTCTCCAGCACGGCGGCTTCGTTTCGGTCGCTGCACGGATTGCCGGCGCAGGCCAGCCAGGCCAGGTGCGGCATGTCGAACAGCCACGCCGGCAGGTGTTCGAAACGGTTGACGGCGATGCGCAGCAGTTCCAGATTGCGACATGCGGCCAATTCATCTGGCAACTGTTGCAACTGATTACCGGACAGCATGAGTTTTTGCATGCCTGTGCAGCGCCCGATCTCCGGCGGCAGTTCGCGCAGTCGGTTGTCGGTGAGGATGAGCCAGCGCAATTTCGGCGGCAGCGCGGCGGCGGACAGCGTCTCGATGCGGTTGGCCTTGAAACCGATCATCTCCAGCGCGGTGCAGCGGCCCAGCACTTGCGGCACCTGCGTAAATTGATTGTCCGAGCAGAAGATGACGCGCAGCTTGTGCAGGCGCGGCAGATCGTCCGGCAGCTCGCGCAGTGCGTTGCCGGACAGGTTGAGGATCTCCAGCGAGTCGGCCAGATCGAATATCTCGCGCGGGAATTCGCGCAGGCCGCAACTCAGGTCGAGACGTTGTACGCCGGCCAGTTCGCCGGCGCGCAGGGCTGCAAGTGTGTGCATTAAAAAGAGCGCTTGCTGATCAAGCTTCAGCAGCTTGTTCGGTGGTGATGATCAGACGGCTGCCTTGCACGGAGTGGATGGTGCCGTGCATGGCATCTGGCATGTGGCTGTCGAATTTGTCGGCTTGCCATTCTTTACCGCGACAGGTCACGCGCGCGCTGCATTCGTCCAGCCATTCGATGATTTCCACGCGTTCGCCCACTTCCGGACGGGCGGGCTTGCTGCTCGTGCCTTTTTTGGTGGAGCGGATGCCGAACACGATCAGCGAGTGGACGGCTGCACCGGCAGCGAGCGCGGCCAGTTGCATGCTCATGCCGGCACCGTTGTATTCGGCGAGCGCGGGGTAGGCGAAAGCCAGGCCGATCGCGAACAGATACATGGAGCCGTACAGGAACTCCGCGAGCATGCACAACACGCCGTACACCAGCCAGGAAACAAGACCCATCTAAAACCTCCGGAATTTATTTGCGCGTGCGTTCGGCACGCCGGGCGTCATTTTACGCGAGACACGGACACGCGGGTCTTGGGCAAGCCGTATTCCGCGAAGAAACTTTCTGCCGCATCCACCGCCTCTGCCGGGCCCGCGATGTAGATGTTGCCCTGCAGCATGCCCGCATCGGCGATCTGGATGTCTTGCAGGAGTTTGCCCAGTGTCTCCGCACGTTTGCCGCCCGGGTTGCGCAGGTCGAAACCCGCGATATGTTCGTGGTAGCTGAAATTGTCCAGCGCATCGTCCCAGGCGCGGGCGATGTTGGGCAGGTAGATGTGCTGCTTGTCGGAACCGATCCAGTGCAGATGGATGTTCTCCACTTCCAGCGACATGGCGTGCTCGATCAGGCTCTTGATCGGGGCGAAGCCGCAATCGAAAGCGAAGAAATACTGCGCGCGCGGTGATTTTTCGTGCAGGATGAATTCGCCCTGCGGGCCTTCGATCTCCACCGCTTCATGCGTTTTGAGCCGGTCGAAGGCGTAGTCCGAGAACAGATTGCCGGGCTGGCGCTGGATATGGAACAGCAGGTTGCGGTCGTCGCAGGGGCAATTGGCGATGGGCAGCACGGCGCTGAACGATCCGCCCAGACGCAGGCTGATGTTTTGTCCGGCGAGGAAACGCAGCCGTCTGGTGCGCGGCGTCTGCAGATGCAGCAGCAGAACATCATCGTTGATGTGCCCGGTTGCTTTGACATGCGCTTCGATCTGCTGGAAGGGGATGTCCTGCACGCTGTCCGCCACCGGCGCTTCGATCACCGCATCGCTGACGGCGGTGTTGCTGCACAGCAGCACATAGCCCGCCGCTTTTTCGGCCCCGCTGATGATGTAGTCGTGGTTGCGCGTCCTGCGCACTTCGCCGTCGACCACTTTCGCCTTGCACAGGCCGCAGTTGCCGCCGCTGCAGCCGTAGCTGAGCGGGATGCCGGCACGCATGGCGGCTTCCAGCAGCGAGTCGTGGCCTTCGACCAGGAAATCGTGACGGCTGGGGAGTATCGTCACTTGCGCCGTCATCACACTCAGAACGTTGTCTTTCACCGACAGCGGGTTGATGACGCCGGGTTCAATCGCCAATTCGACCTCCTGTTTCAGCCATTGCTTCATATCCTCTGTCGATACTGCGGGCGTGCTGTCGAGCTTGTCCCACAGTCTGCCCAATAGCGCTTTAAAAGCGTCCACCTGCGCCTGGCTGGTGGCCAGTGTCCTGCCCAGTTCGGTGATGCGCGCGGCCAGCACTTCCGGTTCCGGCAGGGCGCGTTCGAACACGCGTTTGCCGAAGGCGCGTTCCTTGATCTGCGCGATGCGCTGCGTTTCGGCGGTGTCTTCCAGTTGCGCGGCGGGGTAGCAGGCCAGCAGGTTGCCGACCGTGACCATGCCGTCGTGCGCGACCATCTCGCCGAGCCGAATCTTGCGTTGCAATTCGGCGCGCGTCACGCCGATCAATCTGGCGGCGCGGGTCAGGCTGAGCGATGCGGTCATGATCGGATGCCGATCACCGAGTCTGCTGTTCGATCACTTTGCGCTGTTGCTCGGCCGCGTCCAGTTGCATGGCGGATACGTCCTTGGCCTTGTCGAGCGCGTCGCGTTGTGCTTCGAACAGTTTGGGTACGGGCGGTTGGGGTTCGCTGCGGTTGCAGGCACACAGCAGCAGGGTGGCACCAAGGATAACGGCGATATGGGGACGCATGAGGTTCTCCTTTTTGGGGTGGCTTGCGCGGTCATGATAATCAGTAATCGCGGCGGCGGCCATGCGATGACAGAAAGAAAGTGCGCCGGGCGGGATAAAAAATTCGGGTTCTGGAAGCGTCTGGGGTAGGATTCAGCCTGCTTTACATGTGACGCGATGATCGGGCTTTACCCGGAAGAATACAAAGAATATATGGGGGCGGTATGGCAGCACGAATAATTTCCGGACAACCGGTTCTGATCG
>WOZO01000129.1 GCA_011620315.1 Sideroxydans sp.
GTACCAATACTGCTTGTCAGAACCAAAATCCATGAAGTGATCGACCTTTTCCTGATAGGCACGCGCATCCAAGGCACCCCAGCCAAACTGGCCGACATAATGCAGGTTTACCCGCTTTGCAATATTGCCCAGCATATCCATGCGCTGATTAGGATAGAGCTCATAAGGGATGTTCTGGTAGCCGAGATTCAGATCGACCAGATGGTTTTCGTGGCGTAGCGCAAACTTGAGCGAGTGGTTTTCCGACTTATACTTGGTAGACCCGACCTCATCCCCATCCAGCCAGCCGCGAGGCCTTGCCGCAGGGCCGCCGTTTCCATCCGTTGCCGCCGGACCTGCCGCCTTGAAATCTTTTGCCGCCCTGTAATTGTCCGATTTTGCAGTTGATCCGCTGTACGTCATGCTTAACTGCTCGCCCGCAATCGTGGCGGAAAGGTTGCCGCCTTGTGCATTGCCGTTGCTGCGATAGAAAGCGCCGATCTCGCCCTTGATGAGACTGCCCTGACCGGGGGCGGCGAACGCCGACGCGGGCGCGTCGACGACGATGGAGCCGCCGATGCTGTCGCCGCCGACGCTCACCGGCGCAATGCCGGCATATACCTTGACGCTGCCCACGTTGGATGGGTCAATGTAGGAAAGTGGCGAGTTCATATGGTTCGGGCAGGAAGAGATCAAATCCGTGCCATCGACCTTGGTGCGGATGCGGTCATCCGCCATGCCGTGAATCGTCGGCAGGCTGGAAACGCCGCCGGCGCCATAAAGGCTGATCCCGGGCTGATCCTCAAGCAGTTTTGCCGTATCACTGGTGGATGCGCGCAGATGGTTAATATTTCCTCCGCCGAGAGCGGAGTCGCTCAGGGCCGGCAGAGGTTGCAGTTTTTTCGCAGTCACCTCGATTTCCGGCAATGTTGCCTGTTCTGCGGCAAAAGCGTTTTGCGCTACGGCCAGCGCGATACAAATCGTGATCGGTTTCAATTGCATTGTCATGCCTCCCGGTAAAATGCGGCGCAATTATCGGCGCGGCGCATTTCCTTGGGAATGTGGCATATTGTCACACCACGAATAACAAATAATCGGGGACTGCGGTTTTCGACCGTCCGATTGAACTCGTAACGGAAGCACATTACTAGAACGCGAACTTCCGTGGCCGAAAACCGGGCAACCCTTCGCTACTAAAATCTGAACAACTAGCGCCTATTCAATGAAGCCGTCTGCTAACAGCTCATCAAGTAAGGCATCGTAATTCTGCGCGCCGCGGCTGCCAGGTGCGTGTTCGAAGATGGTTTTGTTCAGGGCTGGGCTTTCCGCCAGGCTCACGCTTTCAGCGATATAAGTTTTGCATACGTCAGCACCGAACAGCGTTTGTGCCTGTTCCAGGACATCCCAGGCCATGCGCCGTCTGCGGTCGAAGCGCGTCAGCAGGTAACGGCGGTTCACGCGTCTTTTCAGGACAGGTTCCAGCGCGTTGAGCGTCTTTTCGATCTGGCGTGCGCCTTGCAGTGAGAGATGGTCGGCCGAGATGGGGACGACCAGGCCGCTGCTGGCGAAGATGGCGTTCAGCGACATGACGCCGATCAGGGGGCTGCAATCCATGATCAAAGGGTTCTCTGCGGTGCCGAAATGTTCCGTCTTGATTGCGGAATTGAGCCGGTTCACCACGTTGAAACCTTTGCCATACAGCACGTCAACTTTGGCCAGCTCGTTGTGGGATGGGATCAGCGTGATGCCGCTGTCCGAGGTGCGCAGCAGATCGCGCAGCGGACGGTTGAGCTGGAACAGGGACAGCAGTGTTTCATGCCCGTTGCGCGCAACCGTTCCGGTGATGGAGCTGAATTGGGCTTGCGGGTCGAGGTCGAAGGCGTGCGGTTGGCGGCCGCGCTTGTGCAGCGCGGCCGCGAGGTTCAGTGCAGTGGTAGTTTTACCGACGCCGCCCTTCTGATTGAATACGGCAATGATGCTCATGAGAAGTTAGCGCAGCAGCTCCTCGATCTTGCGGTTGGCTTGCTGCAATTTGCGGAACAGTGCATTGAGCAGCGCCTTGTCCATATAGCTGCGACTCTCGGGCGTCAATTTTCCGATGTCGGATTTCTTAATCTCGGCGGCGATCACTTCGCCTTCGGCGATCACCGTGGCGGAGCGCGATACGGCTTCGCCGGCGAAGAAGGTGCTTTCGCCGATACATTCGCCGCTGTGGATCACGGCCACCTCGTTGTCGCGCACATGCACGCTGGCGCGCCCGAACAGGACGACGAAGAACGAGCTGATTTCTTCGCCTTCCAAGGTCAGCTTGTCGCCCTCGACGAAAGTATGGATGGTGGCCAGGTCGGCAATCGGACGCAGTTGTTCGCTCGGTATCGGATCGAAGAACGAGCACTTGCGAATCTCATTGAAGCTATCCGAAGCCACATCATCCAGACGCTGTGTGAAGCTGACCAGACTGGCTTGTATCGCATCAATTTCATCCATTGCAACCTCCGCGGGTAATTACGTTTGCGCGAACTTATCACATGACGCACGCCCTGTCTTGAGTCGTGTGCATGCGTTAGACTTCATGCCATGAAAATCGACCATCCATGGCATCGGGACAGCATGCTCGAATCGTTCCCATTCCGTCCCCTGCAAGCTCATATCGCATGTCTGCCCGCCGAACATTTCCCAACGCTGGCGGACTACAACGGGCTACTTCCGGGCGGGGAAAATGCGATCTGTGTACGCAACGGCAAGCCGCTGCGCTTCGTGGCGCAGGACTACGGAAAATTGGCACTCGAAGCCCGCTACGAGCCGCGTTGCTATCTGCAGGGGGAAGTGCAGACCCGCGAGGATAATTGGCACGATCTGTTCAATGCACTGGTGTGGTTCGCATTCCCTGCGGCCAAGCGTGCCATCAATGCCCGCCACTACGCCGCGCTGACTTCCGGGCAAGCCGGAGAAGGGCGCAGCGAACGCGGTGCGGTACGCGACATGAACACGCTGTTCGATGAATCGGGCGTGGTGGTTCCTTATGCGGAGGAGGGGCAGGCCGAAGCGCTGCGCAGTTTCGATTGGCATGCGCTGTTCTGGCAGAGGCGGGCCGAGATCGGGCGCAACATCGACTTCTATCTGTTCGGCCACGGCCTCTATGAAAAGATGTTGAACCCCTATGTCGGTTTGGCCGGGCAGGGCTTGCTGGTGAAAGTCGAGGCGGGTTTCTTTGGCCTGCCGCTGACGCAGCGCCTGCAACGACTGGATGAATTATTGGCCGTTTATCTGGATGATCCGGCGCATTGTATGACGACCCGCGAGCTCACGCCCGTTCCCTTGCTCGGCATTCCGGGATGGACGGATGAGAACACGCAGGAATCGTATTACGGCAACACGGACTATTTTCGCCCCGGCAGACAGCGCCGCGCGCAATCCACACCGCTCAATACCGCACCTTCCAGCGTGGCGGGATAGTCGCCGGCCGTGTAATCGCCCGCGAGCAGCAGATTGGGAATGGCAGTTCTCGCTGCGGGGCGTTGCAGGTTCGGCGCGCAACAGAAGGTGGCGCGTTTCTCGGCGATGACCTTGCTCCACAGCGGCACTTCAACGATGCCGAATTCCTCGCGCAATTCAACGGCTACTTTCTGCGCCAACGCTTCCTGTCCCAATTCCTGATGGATACCTTCCGCGCTGATCACGGCAGCCAGCAGACCGTGCTGTCCGGCGATACGTCCCTTGTCGAACAGCCACTGGCTGATGCGTTGGTGCAGTCCGATCATCGGGTGAGGCAGCTGTACCTGAGCGGGATATTGCAGATAGACGGTGTAGATCGGCTGCTGTTCCAGTGCGGCGATCTGTTGCGCCGTGTCGTCGAGTCCGGCCAGTAGTCGCAACAGCCTTTCCGCCGTGGTGGAAGAGGCGGCGCAGATCACATGGCTGAATTGTTGTGTGCCTTGCGCAGTCTGCAACGCGAGAGTGTCGCCATTGGGCACGATGGCTTCCACAGCGCAGGATAGATGCACTTTGCCGCCATGCCGTTCGACGAAGGTCGCGGCACGCTGCGGAAACAGTGATGTGAAATCTATGCGGGGCAGCAGCATGTCGCTGTCGGCGCGCTTGCGGTTCAGCGCATCGCGCAGTACGTTGAGCAGTACCTGTGCGGAAGCTTTGGCAATCGGTGTGTTCAGCGCGGCGATGGTCAGCGGTTCCCAGAACTTCAGTATCAGTCCGGCATCTTGCCCGTGCTGCCGGAGTAATTCGGCGACCGTCGTGTCCTGCGGCAAACGGAAGTCCATGGCGCGCAAGGCGAGCATGAAGCGGGCGGCCTTGATCCTTTCCTGCCAGTTCAGTCCTTTGGCATTGAGCAACGCGAGCAGCAGATGCAGCGGAGCGGGCAGGCGGGGCGCGCGCAATTCAAGGTGGTGATGCAGGTCCAGCTGTAAAGGCAGGCGCAGGAAATCGCGTTCGATATCGCCGCCGACCAACTCGATCAGGCGCAGGGTCTCGCGGTAACAGCCCAGCAATAGGTGCTGGCCGTTGTCGATCTGTGTGTCGTGGTAATCAACACCTCGCGCCCGACCGCCCAACTGTTTGGCGCTTTCAAATACCGTGACGGGAATACCGGCGGCAGCGAGCTCGACTGCCGCCGCCATGCCGGCATAGCCGCCACCGATGATGCCAACCTTCAATTTTGCAGCCATGCCTTGATGGCGAGCCACAGCTTGTAGGCCTTGCCCAGCGAAACGCGCTCTTTCAATACATGGCAACCGCTGCGCTCGACCTCATCCAGCACTGCGCTGTAGATGGCGGCCATGACTAGGCCGGCGCGCTGTGACTTGCGGTCTGCTGCCGGCAGATGGGCAAAAGCCTGCTGGTAATAACGGCGTGCCCGCTCGATCTGGAATGCCATCAGCTTCTGGAAGGCGGCGCTCTCGCGCGCATTGAGGATAACTGCGGCGGTCACACCGAACTGTTGCATCTCGTCCATCGGCAGATAGATGCGGTTGCGGCGCGCGTCTTCGCCCACGTCGCGGATGATGTTAGTGAGCTGGAAGGCGATGCCCAGATCGTGTGCGTACTTCAGCGTTTCGCGGTCTGTATAGCCGAATATCTCGGCCGACAGCAGACCGACCACAGAGGCGACGCGGTAGCAGTACAGCTGCAGCGACTTGAAATCGGCGTAGCGCGGTTGGTCGAGGTCCATCTCCATGCCGTCGATGATCTCCAGCAGGTGTTCCTGCGGCAACTTGTAGCGTTGCACGACCGGCACCAGCGCCTGACACACCGGATGGGTCGGCTTGCCGCCATAGATCGCCGCCACTTCGTTGCGCCACCAGTTGAGCGTGGTGCGCGCGACATTGGCATCCGAGCATTCGTCCACCACGTCGTCCACTTCGCGGCAATAGGCGTACAGCACCGTCATGGCCTCGCGCCGCTCCTTGCTCAGGATGCGGAAGCTGCTGGTGAAGCTGGAGCCGCTTTGTTTGACTTTATCCAGGCAGTATTCGTAGGGATTCATTGCGCTTCAGAAGGGGGCGGATTTGGCCAGCATGATAACCCAGTCATGCGGCTTCAAAACTGGGCGCTTGTTGAACATGTCGTAGTCTGCGGACTCAAGTTTATCGAGGATACGCAGCCCGCCCTGGATGATCATGCGCATCTCCAGACCGATGCGTCCGCTGAGGATGCTGCCCAGCGGTTTGCCCGACAGCATTAGCGCGCGTGCGCGGCCCACCTCGAACTTCATCAGTGCATGCCAGTTGTCGTCGCAGCGCGCTTCGGCGATCTGCGCCTCGTTCACGCCGAAGCGGGCAAGGTCATCCTGCGGCAGATAGACGCGGCCGATGTGCCAGTCCTTGGCGATGTCCTGCCAGAAGTTGATCAGTTGCAGTGCGGTGCAGATGGCATCGGAATACGCGAGGTTCACCGGCGTGGCTTCTTCATACAGATGCAGCAGCAGATTGCCTACCGGGTTGGCCGAACGGCGGCAGTAGTCCAGCAGTTCGTCGTAGTCGGTGTAGCGCTTCTTCACCACATCCTGCGAGAAGGCATCGAGCAGATCATGCAAGGGCTGCATGGGCAGCGCATGGCTTTGTATCTCGCCGGCGAGATGCTGGAACAAGGGCAGCAACGGTGTCTCGCCGTTGGTGATATGCGTCAGCTCATCACGGAACTCGTCGAGCTGTCGCAGACGTTCCTCGTTGCTTAGTACGCCTTCATCGGCAATGTCATCTGCCGCGCGGGCGAAGTGATAGATCGCCGCCACCGGCTTGCGCAGGCGGCGGGGCATCAAGATCGAGGCGACGGGGAAGTTCTCGTAGTGGTCTACGGGCATTACTGCAATTCGTTCTTGTGCAGCAGGAACACGTATTCATCGCCCGCGCTGACATTCAACCAGGTGAAGGGCAGGTTGGGGAAAGCGGCTTCCAACGCGTCGCGGTTGTGGCCGATCTCCACCACCAGTACGCCGTTGTCAGTCAGATGCTCGGCGGCGTGCTGGAGGATCACGCGTGTCGCATCCAGACCGTCCGAGCCGCTGCCGAGCGCCAGCTTCGGCTCATGCTTGTATTCCTGCGGCAGGGCCGCGACGGATGGCGCATCGACATAGGGCGGGTTGCTGATGATGAGGTCATATTGCCGACCTTCCAGCTTGGCGAACAGGTCGGACTCGATCAGTTCGATGCGCTCGTCCAGACCGTAGTCGGTCACGTTGTACTGGGCGACATCCAGCGCATCGGCGGATAGGTCCACCGCATCGATGATGGCGCAAGGGAAGGCTTCCGCCGCCAGGATGGCCAGGCAACCGCTGCCGGTGCACAGGTCCAGCACGCTGTTCACCTGCTCGGCATCTTCCACCCAGGGGTAGAGGTGCTCGCGCAACAGTTCGGCGATGAAGGAGCGCGGCACGATGACGCGCTCGTCCACAAAGAAGGAGTGATCACCCAGCCAGGCTTGCTGCGTCAGATAGGCTGCGGGCAGACGCTGATCGACACGCTTCTCGATGATGTTGAGCACCTCGTAGATCTCGGACTGGGTCAGTCGTGCATCGAGGAACGGGTCCAGTTGATCGAGCGGCAGGTGCAGTGTATGCAGGATGAGATAAGCGGCTTCGTCTATCGCGTTCTCACTGCCGTGACCGAAGAACAGCTTGGCTTCGTTGAAGCGGCTGATGGCGAAACGGAAACAGTCGCGTACCGTCTTGAGCGAAGTGCTGCCCTCGGAAAAATGATTGATGTCCATGGCGCAGGTTCCTTATTTAGCCAGCAGTTTGCACAGCGTTAGATAGTAGATCTCGGACAGTGCATCCAGGTCGGCGACCGGGACGCACTCGTTGACCTTGTGAATGGTGGCATTGAGCGGGCCGAGTTCGATCACCTGCGGACAGATGTCGGCGATGAAGCGGCCATCCGAAGTGCCGCCGCTGGTGGAGAGTTCCGTGTCCAGACCCGTTACCTGTTTGATCGCACCTGCCACGGCATCGACCAGATCACCGCGCGGGGTCAGATAAGGCTTGCCGGAAGAGTTCTCCCACTCCAGATCGAATTCCAGCTTGTGCTTGTCGAGGATGGCGATGAAACGCGACTTGAGGCTTTCCACAGAGCTGGCGGTGGAATGGCGGAAGTTGAACACGATCTCTACCGTGCCGGGCACGACGTTGGTGGCGCCGGTGCCGCCCTTGATATTCGATACCTGGAACGATGTGGGCGGGAAATATTCATTGCCTTCGTCCCACACGGTGGCGGCCAATTCGGCGATGGCCGGTGAAGCCAAATGGATGGGATTCTTCACCAGATGCGGATAGGCGATGTGGCCTTGCACGCCCTTGACGGTCAAGGTGCCGGACAGCGAGCCACGACGTCCGTTCTTGATGGTGTCGCCGGTTTTGCTGACCGAAGTCGGCTCGCCCACGATGCAGTAGTCGATGCCTTGCTTGCGCGCTTTCAAGGCTTCCACCACGCGCACCGTGCCGTCGACCGCGATACCTTCCTCGTCCGAGGTGAGCAGCAGGGCGATGCTGCCCTTGTGTTGCGGGTGCTCGGCGACGAAGCGCTCCGTGGCGGTGATGAAGGCGGCGATCGAACCTTTCATGTCGGAGGTGCCGCGTCCGTACAGCATGCCGTCGCGTACGGTGGGCGTGAACGGGTCGCTGTCCCAGCGTTCCACCGGGCCGGTCGGTACCACATCGGTATGGCCGGCGAAGCAGACGAGCGGAGAAGCATCGCCACGGCGTGCCCACAGATTGTCCACTGCGCTGTGGCACATCTTCTCCAGATCGAAGTCCAGCGGTGCGAGACGGGCACCGATGATGTCCAGGCAGCCATCGTCATTGGGCGTCAGGGAACTGCGGGAGATGAGTTGCTT
>WOZO01000122.1 GCA_011620315.1 Sideroxydans sp.
CATTCTTCCAGAGGGCACTCCGCGCAACCAACTGAATCTATTCACGATTTAACCGGACAGCAGTGACATAAGAATATGAATAACCAAGTGCCGGTCAAAATCTTTCAACAGTCAGGGCAAGCGCTTCAGCATCTGGGACATGGGTTGAAAGGCAACAACTCAGGCAGTCAGATCAAACACCAGTACCTCAGCATCGCTGCCATGAGCCAAAGTGATTCTGCTTTCAGATTCAATCATGACGGCATCCCCCGCACCGATACGCTGACCATTCACTTCTAGCGTGCCGCGCGCCAGATGCACATAGGCTTTGCGGGCTGGGTCAAGTGCGAGTTCTGCCTGCTCTGCGGCATCAAAAAGTCCAAGGTAAAGCCTGGCGTCCGCGTGTATCGTCACCGAATCTTGCGCGCCATCGGGGGAAGCCACCAAGCGCAAACTGCCGCGCTTTTGCGCTGGCGGAATAGTTTTTTGCTCATAACCTGGCGCAATGCCCGTGACATTGGGCAATATCCATATTTGCAGCAAGTGCGTTACCTGATCTATGGCATGGTTGAACTCGCTATGCAAAACGCCCGTTCCCGCGCTCATGCGTTGTACGTCGCCGGGCGGAATCCCTTCTATATTGCCCATGCTGTCCTGATGGGCCAGCTCCCCTGAGAGTACATAGCTGATAATTTCCATGTCACGATGGCCATGCCTGCCAAAGCCTTTGCCCGGCTCAATAAAGTCTTCGTTAATCACGCGCAGATTACCCCAGCCCATAAAAGCCGGGTCTTGATAGTCGGCAAATGAAAACGAGTGGTAACTCTTGAGCCACCCGTGATCGGCATAGCCACGATCTTGCGATTTACGCAGAGTAAGCATGAAGCACCTCCTTGTTCATGGTCGAGATTGTGATCTTAACAATCCCATTGGCAGACCGCACATATTGGTAACACCCTCAAGCGGACTGATGAAAACAGCAACGTCGAACAGGGATGATTTTTGCTGAGGGGATCCATGCGTAGCTCACAATGAAAAAACTGTTTCCCATTGTATCGATGAATCAAAAACGAGCCTTAATGGATTGAGGGGCTGATTTTGTGAGCGCCTCGAAGCCGGAAACAACGTCGAACAACTCCTCGTCGATGGCGCTCTGGCGAAGGCGATGAAACATCCGGTTCAAATCCTCCAGCAGTTCGTCAATGTTTTTTTCAGCACGTTGCATCGCAGCTAGACGGCTGGCGTTTTCACTGGCCAGGGATTCGGCGCATGCCCTGAAAAGCGAAACAAAAAGGTATTCGCGAACCAGCGCCAGCAGCGTCTGCTCTCGGTCATTCATCACCTCGGGCAAATTATTGGTCGGCCAGAGGACGGCCGCTAGATCGCGTCGCCACAGATCGTCGAGCGGCAGCAGACGCTGGCTCACCGGGGTATAAACCGATCCGGACTTGGGGCGGTTATGGAAAAGGTAAACCTGCGCGATCTTGCCATTTTCACGCTGGGCTTCCATCTCGATCAGAATTTGCCCGATCAGCGGCGTAATGGCGCTAATGGAGTTCGGCAGGGTGAAGCTTTTCATCGCTGGCAGGTCAGTTTCTGCCAGTCGCAATTGAATGCGCTCGCCGACTGCCCAAATCACCTTTTTACCCGGCAGATTTCCCAGCGTCTGCACGGCGAACTCCACCATTACATCATTGAATTGTCCAACCAGTCCCTGATCGGAGCCAAATACGACTGCACAAATCGCCCCTGTTTCCTTCTGCAACACTCGCGTTGAGGAGACAGCGGATTCACCCTGCTGGAAACACGCGGCCAGGCCCAGTTGCACTGTACAGAAATAATCATCCAGGGAACGCACAGCGTTCTCATATTGCCCGATGCTCGACGCGGCCATGGCCTTCATTGTGCGCACCATGGATTCGAGATCCCCTGCGCTGGCGATCTTGCGGCGCAAGCTCGTGGCGGTGTCGCTCATGGCATCTCCCCGGCTTCCGTTTCTGGCTTTGGTCTGACATCTGACTCCGGCTTGGATTCTGATTTCTTGTCGGACTTAGGCTGGAAAGAGACGAGTGCCTGGCAGGCGATTGCGATAATCGTTTTCCTGTCTTCAGCGTTTAACTTGTCGGAGGTTTCGAACCGTACGCTGACTTCGGCCGGGATTTCTTTCGCTGCCTCGCGCACGGCAAGTTCGGCATCAGTCATCCGCTCCAGCGGCACGTTGTCGAAAAGTTTTGCACTCAATGCCAACAGTACGGCGATTTGCGCAACTACCGATATCGGCGTGAATTCCGGTTGCTTGAGACAGGCGCGGATGCGGCGTCCGTGCTCGATGAGTTTGCGGGTGCCTTCATCCAGACGAGCGCCGAACCGGGAAAAGGTTTCGAGTTCCTCGAACTGGGCATAAGCAAGCTTGAGATCACCCGCCACGGCACGGTAGGCGGCGTGTTGCGCCTTGCCGCCGACGCGCGAAACTGATTTACCGACATCGACTGCAGGCAGCACTCCCAATTCGAACAGCGACGGCGAGAGGTAAATCTGCCCATCGGTGATGGAAATCAGGTTGGTCGGAATATAGGCGGAAATGTCCTGCGCTTCGGTTTCGATAATGGGCAATGCGGTAAGAGAGCCGCCCCCCAGCTCCGGGCGCAAGTGTGTTGCGCGCTCCAGCAGCCGTGCATGGATATAAAAGATGTCGCCAGGAAACGCTTCCCTGCCGGGCGGCCGTCGCAGCAGCAAGGACAGTTCGCGATAGGCGCGCGCATGATGCGTAAGGTCGTCATACACAATCAACACGTCCCGACCCTGCTCCATGAAATGCTCCGCGATGCTGGTCGCGGCGTAGGGTGCGATGTAGGCAAGGCCAGGCGGATCGTTGCCTTCAGTGACGACCACGATGGTGTAATCCATCGCGCCTTGTTCGCGCAGGGTAGCGATTACCTTGGCCACACCGGACGCACGCTGGCCAATGGCACAATACACGCACAGTACGTTCTGGCCGCGTTGATTGAGAATCGTGTCAAGCGCGATGGCTGTCTTGCCTGTCTGCCGGTCGCCAAGAATCAACTCGCGCTGGCCGCGCCCGACGGGAATGAGCGCATCGATAACCTTGATACCGGTTTGCAAGGGCACGGTAACGGGGGCTCGATCCATGATGGGTGGTGATGGGCGTTCGACGGGCAGACGCGTGCCGGAAACCACCGTCCCCTGGCCGTCCAGGGGACGGCCCATGGGATTGATAATCCGTCCGATTAATCCGTCCCCCACTGGGATATCCACCACATGATGCCTGCGTTCGACTTCATCACCTGCATGCAGCTGCCAATAGTCACCTAGCAGAACCGTGCCAATTTCGTCTTCATCGATGTTGAACGCGATGCCATACAAATCGCCTGGAAACTTCAACACCTCCTCAAAACCCACGCCAGGGAGGCCGGAGACTTTTGCGATACCCGTTGCGATACTGGTGATCGTGCCCACTTCCCGCAGCCTCAATTGCGGTGTGCAGGCTTCCCGCACCTGGCTTATTCCCGCAATGGTGCTATCGAAAACATTCTGGAGGCTCTCGGGTTCCATGGTCATTAGTTCTTAACTTCAGGTGCAGACTGCTCAGTTTTGACAGGTTCAGGATTCTCTTTGTGCATGCCCTGCTCCGCCTGTTTCCACTCCTCATCTGCATGGCCGGTCATGCTGCCATCCGCCTCGTAGGCCCGTTTGTCCATTTGCCGCATCAAGGCTGGTGGCTTTTTTATCTGCGCTTCTGCCTTGTCTTTTTCTTGCAATAGATCGTCTACAATTTTTTCCAGCGATGCCAGATAATCCACGATGCTCCACGCCACTTTTTGCCCATTCGAAGTAAGCTCAATGCCGCTGATCAGTTCCGGCTCGGTCTCAAAGCGGATGTTGATTTGAGCCGAAAAAATTTGGTTGATCGCCTTCTGTATCACTGTGCACTGGGCCACAGGCAGATCAAAGGCACTGCGCACCAGCGCGGGTTCGGATGCTGCCTTGAGCGCCTTGCCAAGATCTGCTTTCGCCTGCTCGTCCATATCTTGCAAACGACGAATGAACACATCGGCCAGGCGTTCTTCCAGACTCGTCGCGGCAAGATCGGTCAGTACCTTGCGCGCGATGGCGAATACTTCCTGCCTGATTCTGCGACTTATGGCTTGATTCAGATTATGGGCGTCAATTCTCAAAGATTCCTGTCGCTTGACGCTCAAAGTATCGGCTGCCTGTCGCGCTTTATCGAGAAGATGCAGGCGTTCGGTTTTCGCTTCCTCCGTCGCCTTGTTCATCAGTGCAACACGCTGCTGCTCGAATTCCGCATTCTTGTGCTGAAATTCGTCGAGCTCTTTCTGCGCTTCGACCTTTTTCGTGTCGGCGTCCGCCAGTTCCTTGGCGATTTTTTTCTCTCGCGCGTCTATAGCATTGAGAATGGGCAGATAAAGAAAGCGCTTCAACAACCACATCAGTATGAGAAAGTTGACGACTTGCGCTAAAACGGTAAACCAATCTATCAGCATGACCTACTTTCCGGCCGTTTGCGCGATGACATGGTTCCAGAACGGGTTGGCGAATATGAGTATCATCGAGACCACAAAACAGTAAATGGCAGTGGATTCGATCATCGCCAGACCGACGAATAGCGTTCGGGTGATGGTTGCGGAGGCATCAGGCTGCTGAGCCAGAGAGGTCAGTGCTGTTGCAACTGCACGCCCTTCGCCTAGCGAAGGCCCAACCACTCCAATGGCGATAGTAATGCCGGCAGTGATGATCGATGCCACCGCGATAATAGTCATGCTATCCATAATTTCTCCTTTGATTTTGCAATAGCTGCTTCAATGTTTTGCTGTTGGCTCGGGTTTGGGATTGCGTACTCGTGTGGCTGCCGCGATATAAACCGTGGCCAGAATACTGAAGATGTATGCCTGCACCATGCCGGTCAGCAGCCCGAGCGCGCTCATCGCGATAGGAAAAATGAACGGGGTGATGGTCAGCAAAATGGCAAGGATCATCGTGCCGCTCATCATATTACCGAATAGCCGGACTGCCAGGGCCAGGGTGCGCGACACTTCGCTGATGATGTTGAACGGTAGCATGATGACCGTGGGCTTCAGATAAGCCTGCAGATAGTCGCCCAGCCCGCTCTGTTCAATGCCAAACAGCGGCACCGCAACGAAGACACAGATCGCTAGCGCCGCAGTGGTTGACAGCGAACCGGTCGGTGGCTCATAGCCCGGGACGATGGTGAAGAGGCTCGCCATCGCGACAAACAGGAACAGGGTACCGAGAAAGCTCAGATATTTTTCCGGCTGGCTCATCCCTACTTCTTCAATCTGTTTTACGATGCCGGTTATGACGATCTCCAGCAGATTCTGCCAGCGCGAACGTTGCAGGCCTTTGGAAAGTTTGCGCGTAACAAGAATAGAGCCGACAGCCAGCACGACCATCAGTCCCCATGTATAAACGATCGTGGCATTGAGTTTTAAAAAGCCAAATTGCCAGAAAATGATCTCGTCGGGACTAAGGTGCATGACCGGCTTCCTTTCCCGGCACATCGGCCTGTGCTATCCCCCTGGAAAGTCGCACCATGACCAGACGTGCAGCGACGAACCCGAGCAGACCCGCAAGCAGCTTCTGCCAACTGCCCCCCAGAATAAAATAGAAGCCGGGCAGAACAATGCACATCCTTAGCAACATACTGCCGAAAAACCAAAGTGCCGGATGTCTGACCGTAACGGTCTTGCGCACTGTCCACCAAAGCCCGCCAAAAAAAATCGCTCCGAGCATCGTTCCTTCCAGTATTGCAAAGCCCATATCCAAGGGGTCAATCATGATTATTTCCCTCTTGCTCGTTTATCTCACGATTTTCCTTTGCCACCCAATGCCACGCATTGAAGCAGCCGAGACCCAGGCCGACAGCCAACAGCATGAGTGTCCATGAATGGCTGCCCGGGTGGTTTTTGTCCAGCCAAATTCCTAGTGCCGCTCCCAGCAGCGTGGGTACCACCACCGACCATCCGACCAGGCCCATCATGCCCAAACCGGACCAGACAGTTTGAGTAACGTGCCGCTGCGCATAGAGCTTGCGCGCCGCCTTCTCGCCCACCTGCAGGCTGAATTTGGTCGCACCCGTCACGAATTTTTCTTCCGGTTCTTCACTCATGATGAAACTCCGCGAAGCGACGCACGAATCCACTTTCCAGTTTTGCCAGCACTGAACTTACGCTCTGTTCCTGCTCGTCCAGATCCAGAAACTCCCGCTCTACCGCCTCGCGCAATGTACCCAGATCGCTTCCTCCGATCGCATTGCGCACGGATACCAACACATCCGCTCCGGACTTGACCAGCACGCCTTCATCGACGGCCAAGCAGACCTCACCGTCCGCTTCGGTCTCGAAAACCAGTATCCCCGGCGCAAGCGCTGCCACGCAGTCGAGCCGATGCGGCAAAAGCCCGAACGAACCTGCGCGGGACTCGGCGACAATACGCAACACATCGCTCTTTTCAGCGTAGATTTTGAAGGGCAGGAGAATCTTAAGATTCATGCGTGCTAGCTGCATGTTCCAGTTCCGCACGGGATTTCGGGTCGGGTTGGGGTTGAGGTTTTACTTTCGCCTCGTCGATCATGCCAATCATGTACAGCGCGCTCTCAGGAATATCCTTGAACTCGTCACGCAGGATGCGCTCGCAGCCATCCAGCGCATCCTTGAGGCTGACGAGCTTGCCTTTGAGACCGGTAAACTGCTCAGTGGTAAAAAAAGGCTGGGTCAGAAACCGCTCCAGCCGTCGCGCCCGCCCGACCACGTTGCGATCCTCCGGAGATAGTTGTTCCAAACCAAGCATCGCGATGATATCTTTCAGATCCGCGTATTGCGCGAACGTGCGCCGTATTTCCTGTGCGAGGGCATAGTGGCGTTCGCCGGTAATGCCAGGCGTGGCCATCTTGGAACTGGATTGTAACGGGTCAATAGCCGGGTAAAGTCCCTCGCTTGCCCGTTTCCGTGACAACACGATGGATGCAGAGAGATGCGAAAAGGTATGCACTGCTGCCGGATCGGTGAAATCATCTGCAGGCACATACACCGCCTGGATCGAGGTGATCGCGCCGGTATCGGTGTTGGCGATACGCTCTTCCAGTTGCGACAGCTCGGTGCCCATAGTCGGCTGGTAACCCAGGCGCGATGGCATTTGCCCCATCAATCCGGACACTTCCATACCAGCTTGGATGAAACGAAAAATATTATCGATCAGCAGCAGCACATCGCGATGCTGATCATCGCGAAAATACTCAGCCATGGTCAGCGCCGCATGGCCGACGCGAAAGCGTGCACCGGGAGGCTCGTTCATCTGTCCGAACACCATCACCATGTTCTGCAATACCCCTGCCGTTTTCATATCGCGGTAGAGCTCTTCTCCTTCGCGGCAACGTTCGCCAATACCGCAAAAGATGCTCACGCCATCCTGTAGTCCGACCATGTTATGGATCATTTCGGTGAGCAACACCGTCTTGCCTACGCCCGCACCGCCGAACAGGCCGGCTTTACCGCCGCGCTCGAGCGGCATCAGCACATCGATAACCTTGATGCCAGTCTCGAACAGTTCTGACTTTGTAGAACGCCGCGCCAGAGAGGGCGGCGCCCGATGAACGGAGCGCCATTGAATATCCGACGGCGCTGGCTGACGATCGATAACGTTCCCAAAAACATCGAACATGCGCGAAAGAATTCCCTTGCCGACTGGTGCCTGCAGTGGCCCGCCCGTGTCCTCTACCAGTGTGCCTCGCGCGAGACCCTGAGTCGGCATCAAGGCAATCCCGCGCACACGATGCGCATCAATTTGGGAAAGTACCTCAATAGCAATGCTCCCCTCCGACTTGGTACGCAACAAAGAGTAAACCGACGGCAAGCAATCCTCAAACCTTATATCCACGACACTACCGCGCACCGAAATAATTGTTCCGATATTCTGAGTAACAGGTTTCCTAAGCATGATTCTCACCATTCATTTCCAGCAGCTATAGCAATTTTTTTCTGGCAGTGAATTTCCATCGCATTGACGCAACACTTTCATATTTTCACCCGCCGCAAACGCAGCGCGTTAGATATGACGGAAACCGAGCTAAAGCTCATGGCCACAGCAGCGATCAGCGGCGAGAGCAGCAAACCCGTGAAGGGATAAAGCACGCCTGCTGCCA
>WOZO01000116.1 GCA_011620315.1 Sideroxydans sp.
GACGTGCGTCGCACCTTCTACCGTTTGTCACGCCAAGTCGGACTGCGCGGGATGGATCGCGCCGTCCACCCCGCCGCCGCCGAGCAGCGCGTTGTTCGCGGCATTGACGATGGCATCGACCTTCAGTGTTGTGATGTCCGCCTGGATCGCCCGGATGACGCCGCTCATGGCCTCAGGATTACTTCACACAGTCCACAAAGTAGATGCGCTCGCCGTTGACCTTGTCCGACACCAGCCCGTGGATGTCGGTCTCGAAGCCCGGGAACTTCTTGTTGAACTCGCGTGCGAACTTGAGGTAATCGACGATGGTCTTGTTGAAGCATTCGCCGGGGATCAGCAGCGGAATGCCGGGCGGGTAGGGCGTGAGCAACACGGCAGTGATGCGACCTTCCAGTTCGTCCACCGGCACGCGCTCGATCTCGCCGTGCGCCATCTTGGCGAAAGCGTCGGACGGTTTCATCGCGGGCACCATGTTGGACAGATACATCTCGGTGGTCAGCTTCGCCACGTTGTTGGATTTGTAGATACCGTGGATCTGGTCGCAAAGATCGCGCAGGCCGATCTTTTCGTAGCGTGGATTCTTGGCGATGAATGCCGGCAACACGCGCCACAGCGGCTGGTTCTTGTCGTAGTCATCCTTGAACTGTTGCAGCTCGGTCACCATGCTGTTCCAGCGTCCCTTGGTGATGCCGATAGTGAACATGATGAAGAAGGAATACAGGCCGCACTTCTCCACCACCACGCCGTGTTCGGACAGATACTTGGTGACGATGCTGGCGGGAATACCGCTATCAGCGAAGTCACCCCCCACATCCAGTCCCGGTGTTACAACGGTGGCCTTGATCGGGTCGAGCATATTGAAGCCTTCGGCGAGTTTACCGAAACCGTGCCAGCGGTCATCCGCGCGCAACACCCAGTCTTCGCGGTCGGCCATGCCTTCTTCCGACAGATAATCCGGGCCCCACACCTTGAACCACCAGTCCGTATCGAACTCGGCTTCGACCTTGCGCATGGCACGGCGGAAGTCGAGTGCTTCGGCGATGCTTTCCTCCACCAGCGCGGTGCCGCCAGGTGGCTCCATCATCGCAGCCGCCACATCGCATGAAGCGATGATGGCGTATTGCGGCGAAGTCGAGGTGTGCATCAGATAGGCTTCGTTGAAGCAGTCGCGATCAAGTTTGCGCTCTTCGCTGTCGCGCACCAGGATCTGCGAAGCTTGCGACAGGCCAGCCAGCAACTTGTGCGTGGATTGCGTGGCAAAGATCATCGATTCTTTAGCGCGCGGACGGCCTTTGCCGATGGCGTGCATGCTCTTGTAGAAATCGTGGAATGCGGCATGCGGCAGCCAGGCTTCGTCGAAGTGCAGTGCGTCGATCTTGCCGTCCAGCATCGCCTTCAGTATCTCCACGTTGTACATCACACCATCGTAAGTACTTTGCGTGATGGTGAGGATGCGCGGCTTCTTGGTCTTGTCCTTGATGAAGGGATTGGCATCGATCTTCTTCTGGATGTTGGCCATCTCGAACTCGGATTTCGGGATCGGTCCGATGATGCCGAAGTTGTTGCGTGTCGGTGTCAGGAACACCGGCACCGCACCGGTCATCATGATCGCGTGCAAAATGGATTTATGGCAGTTGCGGTCCACCACCACGATGTCGTCCGGCGCCACCATCGAGTGCCACACGATCTTGTTGGAAGTCGAGGTGCCGTTGGTGACGAAGAACAAATGGTCGGCGTTGAAGATACGCGCCGCATTACGCTCTGAAGCCGCCACCGGACCGGTGTGGTCGAGCAACTGTCCCAACTCGTCCACCGCATTACACACGTCGGCACGCAGCATGTTCTCACCGAAAAACTGATGGAACATGCGCCCCACCGGCGACTTCAGGAACGCCACACCGCCGGAGTGACCCGGGCAGTGCCAGGAATATGAACCATCCTGCGCATAACCCACCAGCGCGCGGAAGAACGGCGGCGCCAGCGAATCCATATACGACTTCGCTTCACGGATGATATGGCGCGCCACGAACTCCGGCGTGTCTTCGTGCATGTGGATGAAGCCGTGCAGTTCGCGCAGGATATCGTTGGGAATATGACGCGAAGTGCGCGTTTCCCCGTACAGATAGATGGGGATGTCTGAATTCTTGAAGCGGATCTCCTGCACAAACGAGCGCAAGGTACGCAATGCCATTTCCGTCTCTTCCGCGCTGCCCCCGCCGAATTCCTCATCGTCGATAGACAGCACAAAAGCTGAAGCGCGGCTTTGTTGCTGCGCAAAAGAAGTCAGGTCGCCGTAGCTGGTCATACCAACGACTTCGGTTCCTTCTTTTTCAAGCGCCTCGGCCAACGCGCGAATACCGTGTCCGCTGGCGTTCTCCGAACGGTAATCTTCGTCGATGATGATGATAGGAAAATGGAATTTCATGAGGTACTCCCTACAGGGGAAAGCATATTAAAAGTGGCGCGGATTGTCGCAGATTGCGCGGTGAATAAAAGAGACTTATTTGCCAGCCGGATACGGGCTGGCGAGGGTGGCGACCAGGTCGGCCAGCACTTCGCGGAACTGCTGTTCGTCACAGCCCATGAGCACCGCGTCTTCCAGCGCGTCACGGCAGACCTGACCGATCTCGGCCAGGTTTTCCTGCATCACTTTGTTCTTCTCGTAGCAGGCCACCACCTCGCCTTCGGGTGAGTGCCACACGACTTGTTTGAACTTGTCCATCAGATCTTCGGCAGGGTCACGCCGTGCTGGCCCTGATACTTGCCGCCACGGTCTTTATAGGATGTCTCGCACACTTCGTCGCTCTCGAAGAACAGCACCTGCGCCACGCCCTCGTTGGCGTAGATCTTGGCGGGCAGCGGCGTGGTGTTTGAGAACTCCAGCGTCACATAGCCTTCCCATTCCGGCTCGAACGGCGTGACGTTGACGATGATGCCGCAGCGCGCATAGGTGGACTTGCCCAGGCACACGGTCAGCACATTGCGCGGGATGCGGAAGTATTCCACGGTGCGCGCCAGCGCGAAGGAGTTGGGCGGGATGATGCAATAGTCAGCCTCGACGTTCACAAAGGAGCTCGGATCGAAGTTCTTGGGGTCGACGATGGTGCTGTTGATGTTGGTGAACAGCTTGAATTCGCGCGAGCAGCGGATGTCATAACCGTAGCTGGAAGTGCCATAGGACACGATCTTCTGGCCGTTCGCTTCCTTGACCTGTTGGGGTTCGAACGGCTCGATCATGCCGTGCTGTTCGCACATGCGGCGTATCCATTTGTCTGACTTGATGCTCATCACGATTCCTTGAAGGGTTTTTGCGGGCGCGATTTTACCTAATTCCTCGGCGCTGCGTGGGTTTTGCTACAATCTCGCCCTCATGAAAAACACCTGAAGTGCGAACTGCGGACGATTTCGCCCCGGTAGTCACTTTTGAAGGAAATCAACGCTATGCCCCGCAAGATACTCGTCACCTCCGCCCTGCCCTACGCCAACGGCAGCATCCACCTCGGCCACCTGGTCGAATACATCCAGACCGACATCTGGGTGCGTTTCCAGAAGATGCGCGGCAACACCTGCCATTACGTGTGCGCCGACGACACCCACGGCACCCCAATCATGCTGCGCGCCGAGAAGGAAGGCGTCACGCCCGAGCAGCTCATCGCCCGTGTGTGGCAGGAACATTTCGACGATTTCTCCGCTTTCCACGTCAACTTCGACAACTACGGCTCCACCAACTCGGCCGAGAACAAGGAAAGCGCACAGAGCATCTACCGCACGCTGAAGGCCAACGGCCTGATCGAGGTACGCTCCATCGAGCAGTATTTCGACCCGGTCAAGAACATGTTCCTGCCGGACCGTTTCATCAAGGGCGAATGCCCCAAGTGCCACGCCAAGGACCAGTACGGCGACAACTGCGAAGTATGTGGTGCAGCCTACGCCCCTACCGACCTGATCGAGCCTTTCTCCGCCGTATCCGGTGCGAAACCGGAGCTGCGCAACTCAGACCACTATTTCTTCAAGCTCTCCGATCCACGCTGCCAGAACTTCCTGCGCGAATGGACGCGCGGCGGTTCGCTGCAGCCGGAAGCCGCCAACAAGATGCAGGAATGGCTGGGCGCGGAAGGCGAGAACAAGCTGACCGACTGGGACATCTCGCGCGACGCGCCCTATTTCGGTTTCGAGATCCCCGATGCGCCGGGCAAATATTTCTACGTGTGGCTGGATGCGCCGGTGGGTTACATGGGCAGCTTCAAACAACTGTGCGCGAAGACCGGCATCGCTTTCGACGACTACTGGAAACAAGGCTCCGACGCCGAGCTGTACCATTTCATCGGCAAAGACATCCTCTACTTCCACGCGCTGTTCTGGCCCGCCATGTTGCAGCACGCAGGATTCCGCACACCGACCAAGTTGTTTGCGCACGGCTTCCTCACCGTGAACGGCGAGAAGATGAGCAAGTCGCGCGGCACTTTCATCACCGCGCGCAGCTATGTGGACCACATCAAGAACACCGAATACCTGCGCTACTACTACGCCGCCAAACTAAACGGCACGATGGAAGACATCGACCTCAACCTCGAAGACTTCGTGGCGAAGGTGAACAGCGACCTGATCGGCAAGTACATCAACATCGCCAGCCGCTGCGCGGGGTTCATCAGCAAGAAGTTCGACGGCAAGCTGGGCGATTGCGATGCTGCTGCCAGTTCTGAATTCAGGAGCGCGTTCAACGATAACGAGATCGCGCGCTGCTTCGAAGAACGCGACTTCGCGCGCGCCTTGCGCGAGATCATGCGTCTGGCCGACATGGCGAACCAGTACATCGCCGAGAAGGCCCCGTGGGCGATGGCGAAGCAGGAAGGCAAGGAAGCCGAGTTGCACGTCGTCTGCTCCACCGCGCTGACGCTGTTCCGCGACCTGACGCTGTACCTGAAGCCGGTGCTGCCAGAACTCGCCGCGCAAGTGGAAAGTTTCCTCAACATCGCACCGATCACGTGGAGCGGCGCATGGCAGCCTCTGCCAGCCGGTCACACCATCAACACCTATCAACATCTGGCCACCCGCCTCGATCCAAAACTGATCGAAGCGATGGTCGCCGCCAACCAGGAAAGCCTGAAACCCATGACCGATTCCCATTCCGAGACCCGCCACGCCGAACACCAGCAGCGCCAGATCGAACCGATTGCCGAGACCATCAACATCGACGACTTCGGCAAGATCGACCTGCGCGTGGCACGCATCGTCAACGCAGAACATGTGGAGACCGCGAATAAGTTGCTGAAGCTGACACTGGACATCGGTGAAGAGAAACCGCGCACCGCGTTCGCAGGCATCAAGTCCGCCTACGATCCGGAGAAGCTGAAAGGCCGCATGACCGTGATGGTCGCCAATCTCGCGCCGCGCAAGATGAAGTTCGGCCTGAGCGAAGGCATGGTGCTGGCCGCCTCCGGCAGCGAACCGGGCCTGTTCATCCTGTCGCCGGACGACGGCGCACAGCCGGGCATGCGCATCAAATAATCCAATCGACCAAGGAGCCGAGCAGATGGACTACGACATCCTCATCATCGGCTCCGGCCCCGCCGGTCAACATGCGGCCTGGCAGGCGGCGCGCATGGGCAAGCGTGCGGCGATCATCGAGCGCAAGCCCAAGCTCGGCGGCGCGGGCTTGCAGACCGGCACCATCCCCAGCAAGGCGATGCGCGAAGTAGCGTATCTGTTGTCGCGTTCCGGCGGCATGCGTTCCGCGCTCGCGCCGGACAGCCGCAGCCGCCACGGACTGCTGGCCGACGCGGTGCGCCGCAAGGAAGGCGTGATCGCGCAGCAGGAATTGGTCATCCTGAAACGCCTGCTGAAACACGGCGTCGCGCTGATCCCCGGCGAGGCGTCGTTCGTCGATGCACACACGCTGCAAGTCGCCGACGCTTCCAGCAGCACGCGCAAAATCTCTGCTGAAGTCATCCTGCTCGCCGCCGGTTCGCGTCCGCGCCGCCCGGCGAACATCCCCTTCGACAAGAAGACGGTGCTCGATTCCACCTCCATCCTCAACCTGCGCCATCTGCCAGACAGCCTGCTGGTGGTGGGCGGCGGCGTGATCGCCTGCGAATTCGTGTCCATCTTCGCCGCGCTCGGCGCGCACGTATCGGTGGTGGATAGCCACAAGCAACTGCTCACCTACCTGAGCGAGGATGTGGTTGGCGTGCTGGCCGACAGCTTCCTCGGCATGGGCGTGGACTTTTACATGGAAGAACGCGTGGCCGAGATCGTGCGCGAGGACCACGGCGTGTTGACGCGGCTGGCGAGCGGCAAGGAATTCCGCACCGATGCCGTGCTGTTCGCGCAGGGCCGTGAACCGAACAGCGCGGGCATGCAAGTGGATAAAGCAGGCATCGCGCTGGATGAAGGCTGGGTCACGGTCAACGCGCAGTTCCAGACCAGCGTGCCGCACATCTACGCGGTGGGCGACCTGATCGGCCGCCCCGCCCTCGCCTCCACCGGCATGGAACAGGGACGCAGTGCTGTGCTGCATGCCTTCGGCGGCAGCGAACAGCAGTCCGCCGAGAACCTGCCGATGGCGGTGTACACCATCCCCGAGATTTCCTACGTCGGTAAGACCGAGAAGGAAGTGCAGCAAGAGAACATCCCCTACGTGCTCGGGCGCGCCTATTTCAAAGACAGTGCGCGCGGCCAGATCATCGGCGACGCGCAGGGCTTGCTGAAGCTGGTGGTGGATGCGCGCAGCGGTAAACTGCTGGGCGTGCACATCGTGGGCGAGCAGGCCAGCGAACTGGTGCACATCGGGCAACTGGTGATGAACCTGAACGGCAGCGTGCGCGATTTAATCAGCAACGTGTTCAACTACCCGACACTGGCAGAATGCTACAAACTGGCGGCACTGGATTGCACACATCAGATGGAGCGGCACAGCAGTTAAGGCATCACAAATCAGCGAGCGGCAGCAAATTCGTAGGATGGGTGGAGCGTAGCGATACCCATCCTACGATTATGATTCACCCTCCCCCGCCCCTCTCCCACAGGGCGAGGGAGAAAACAGCGTACTCGGCATTGGTTTCTCGTTTCCACATTCGGTCACAGAAAGGCGCATATGACTAAGTTACTCGGCTTGCTCTTACTCCTCCCCGCCCTCGCATTCGCGGCGCCTTTCAACATCGAGAACATCGCCCCCGGCGTGTACGTCCATCGCGGCGAACACAAAGACCTCTCCGGGCATTACGGTGGCGACATCTGCAACACCAGCTTCGTGATCGGCAGCAAGGGCGTGGCGGTGATCGACACCGGTGGCTCGCCCGCCGTGGGTGCGAACCTGCGCAAGGAGATCCGCAAAGTCACCAAGCTGCCCATCCTGTACGTGATCCAGACACACGTGCATCCCGACCACGCGCTGGGCAGCGCTGCCTTCAAACAAGACAAGCCGGTGTTCGTCGGACACGCCAAGCTGGCGAACGAGATGGCACTGCGCAAGGAAGTCTATCTGCGCAACCAGACCGAATGGGTCGGCAAGGATGCCAAAGGCAGCGAACTGATCCCGCCCGATATCGCAGTCGATACCACGCATGACCTCGACCTCGGCGACCGTACCCTGCACCTCACCACCCACCCCATCGCGCACAGCCCAACCGACCTCAGCGTGCAGGACAGCGCGACCAACATCCTGTGGACCGGCGACCTGCTCTCCATCGAACGCACACCATCTGTCGATGGCAACCTGCCCGCATGGATCGAAGTCATCGAAACCCTGCGCAACGTGAACGCCCCCCGCGTCGTGCCCGGCCACGGCCCCGTCACCGAGAAAGGCGGCAAAGCACTGGACGATGAGAAGCGTTATCTGACGGCTCTACTGACCGACGTGCGCGCCGCCATCGAACGCGGCGACAGCATGGAGCAGACCATAGAGACCGCCGCGCAATCGGAGAAAGATAAATGGCTGCTATTCGACATCACCAACCGGCGCAACATCGCCAGGGTGTTTCCGATGTTGGAGTGGGAGTAGATTGAACAGCTAAGGAAACGCTGATTTAATCCCCCGCACTGCGCCGAATATTGAGAAAATTCCG
>WOZO01000102.1 GCA_011620315.1 Sideroxydans sp.
CCGACTGTCCAGTTTGCTCTGGACTGAGTGTCCAAGTTGCGTGGAATACGCAGTTTCCCGGCTGTTCCGTGTTTCTTCTCCAGGTGCGCGGCTAACTCCGCCAGCAGATCAGATGCGATTGATGGGCTAGAAATGCTCTCGAAACGGAAAAGTGCGCCGCACTGCTTGCGGTGTTTGAGTACACAGGTGCAGACAATGGAGATTCGTTCTAACGATAGTTATTATGAGCCATCACCCCCTCGCACAGCATGCTGCACCAGACACTGCATAACGCTTTTCCCGGCCTGCACAAACAGGACCTTCCCATCCTTCCCATCCTTGTCGCCTCGCTGACTAGGGTATTTTGCGAGCAGGGCAAGCCCTCGGGCCAATAAGCGCGGGCAGTCTTCATCAACGGGATTTCTTGTCGGACTCGGTGCGGGGGCGGTGTTAAAATCCGCGCCTGAATTGACTGCCTCCGAACATGCCTCAACCAGCCTTCGTCCATCTTCGTCTCCATAGCGAATACTCAATCGCCGATGGCATCGTGCGCATCGACGAAGCGGTGGCGGCGGCGCAGGCGGACGCCCAGCCGGCGCTGGCGCTGACCGATCTCTCCAACGTGTTCGGGCTGGTGAAGTTCTACAAAAAGGCGCGCGGTGCGGGTATCAAACCCGTGGCCGGTTGCGATGTGTTCGTCAGCAACGATGCCGCGCGCGACCAGCCGCACCGCCTGCTGTTGCTGTGCCAGTCCAATGCCGGCTATCTGAAGCTGTGCGACCTGCTGACCCGCGCCTATCTGGGCAATCAGTATCGTGGCCGTCCCGAGATCCGTCGCGAGTGGCTGAATGAGGGCTCCGAGGGCTTGATCGCGCTGTCCGGCTTCCACATGGGCGAGGTGGGGCTGGGCTTGCAGAACGGCAACGCCAATGTCGCGAAACAGGCCGCCCGCGATTACGCCGCGCTGTTCCCCGACCGTTTCTATCTGGAAGTGCAACGCTGCGGCTTCCCGCGCGAGGAAGAGTACATCCGCGACACGGTAAAGCTGGCGCATGAACTGGACTTGCCGGTGGTGGCCACGCATCCGGTGCAGTTCCTGTCCATCGACGACTACAAGGCGCACGAAGCGCGGGTGTGCATCGCCGAAGGCTATGTGCTGAACGACAAGCGCCGCGTGAAGCAATTCACCGCGCAGCAGCACTTCAAGACGCAGGCCGAGATGGCCGAACTGTTCGCCGATCTGCCGCAGGCTTTGCAGAACAGCGTGGAGATCGCCAAACGCTGCAACCTCACGCTCAAACTCGGCACCAACTATCTGCCCGATTTCCCCACGCCCAACGGCGAATCGCTGGACCAGTTCCTGCGCGACGAATCGCAGCGCGGACTGGAGCGGCGCATGGCGCAGCTTTATCCGGACGAAGCGGTGCGCGCGGCCAAGATGCCGGACTATCAGGCGCGCCTGGATTTCGAGGTCAACACCATCATCAACATGAAGTTCCCCGGCTACTTCCTGATCGTGGCCGACTTCATCCGCTGGGCGAAATCCTACCGCCACGAGCGTTTCCCCAACGGCGTGCCGGTGGGGCCGGGGCGCGGTTCCGGTGCCGGTTCGCTGGTGGCGTATTCGCTGGGCATCACCGACCTCGACCCGCTGCGCTACGAGTTGCTGTTCGAGCGCTTCCTCAATCCGGAGCGAGTGTCCATGCCCGACTTCGACGTGGACTTCTGTCAGGACGGGCGCGAACTGGTCATCCAGTATGTGCGCCGTCACTATGGCGAGGCCTGCGTGTCGCAGATCGCCACTTTCGGCACCATGGCCTCCAAGGGCGTGATCCGCGACGTCGGGCGCGTGCTCGATTTCCCCTACATGCTGTGCGACCGGCTGTCCAAGCTGGTGCCGGTGGAAGGCGTGAAGCCGGTATCGCTGGCCAAGGCGCGCGAGATGGAGCCCGAGTTCAACGCTATCATCGCCAGCGAAGAAGGTGTGGACGAACTGATGGAGCTGGGTGAGCGTCTGGAAGACCTGACGCGCAATGTCGGCATGCACGCCGGCGGCGTGTTGATCGCGCCGGGCAAGCTCACCGATTTCTGTCCGCTGTATTGCGCAGAGGGCAGCGAAAGCACGGTCAGCCAGTTCGACAAGGACGACGTGGAAGCGGTCGGTCTGGTGAAGTTCGACTTTTTGGGCCTGCGCACGCTGACCATCATCGACTGGGCGGTGCGCTACATCAAGGCGTCCGGCATCGAAGGCACAGCGTCGTTCAACATCGATCTGATCCCGCTCGACGACAAACCCACCTACGACAACATCTTCCGCAACGCCAACACCACCGCCGTGTTTCAGTTCGAATCGCGCGGCATGAAGGACACGCTGGTCAAGGCGAGGCCGGACTGTATCGACGACCTGATCGCGCTGAACGCCTTGTACCGTCCCGGCCCGATGGACTTCATCCCCGACTACATCAACCGCAAGCACGGCCGCGAGCAAGTCATCATCCCGCACCCGCTGCTGGACAAGGTGGTGCGCAGCACCTACGGCATCATGGTGTATCAGGAGCAGGTGATGCAGGCCGCGCAGGCGGTGGCCGGTTACTCACTGGGCGGCGCCGACATGCTGCGCCGCGCGATGGGCAAGAAGAAAGCCGAGGAGATGGCCGAACAGCGCGCCATCTTCGTGGCCGGTGCGGAAAAGAACAACATCGATGAGGCGAAGGCGAACGAGATCTTCGACACCATGGAGAAATTCGCGGGCTACGGCTTCAACAAGTCGCACGCCGCCGCCTACTCCGTGGTCGCCTACCAGACCGCCTACCTGAAGTGCCATTACCCGGCCGCGTTCATGGCGGCCACGCTGTCCTCGGAAATGGACAACACTGACAAGGTGAGTTTCTTCTATCAGGACACCGCGCTGCAGGGCGTGCAGATCCTGCCGCCGGACATCAACAGTTCGCTGTACCGCTTCACGCCCACCGACGAGAAGACCGTGGCCTACGGACTGGGCGCGGTGAAGGGCACCGGCGAGGCGGCGGTGGAGAACATCGTGGCGGCGCGCAAGGAAGGCGGGCCGTTCACCGACCTGTTCGACTTCTGCCGCCGGGTGGACAAGCGCGTGGTCAACCGTCGCGCCATCGAGGCGCTGATCCGCGCCGGCGCGTTCGACAGCATCAACGACCACCGTCATCAGATGCTCGCCTCGCTCGATGCGGCGCTGGGCAGCGCCGAGCAGCATGCGCGCGCGGCCAACCAGGTCAGCCTGTTCGGCGACGATCCGGCGGAAGACATGAACCTGCCGCTGGCAGACGTGGAGCGCTGGAAACTGCGCGAACAACTGCAGCAGGAAAAGACCGCGCTCGGTTTCTATCTGTCTGGCCACCCGTACCAGGAATACGAACAGGAGCTGTCCAATTTTGTGAGCATGCGCCTGCACAAAGTCACGCCGGAGATATTGCCCGCTGCCAACGGCCGCTCGCGCCGCCAGGAAAAAGAACTGGTGCTGTCCGGCATCGTCAGCGGCATCCGCATCCTGCAAACGCGGCGCGGGCGCATGGCCGTGCTGACGCTGGACGACGGCAGCGCGCAGATCGAGATGACGGTGTTCAACGACCTGTTCGAACCCAACCGCAACTGGCTGCGCGACGACCAGCTGGTGGTGGCGCGCGGCCGCGCCAGCATGGACGAGTATTCCGGCGGCATGCGCATCAGCGCCGATGCGCTGTTCGATTTCGCCTCGGCGCGCGCGGTGTTTGCCAAGCGGCTGGATATCGATTGCAGCATGGACGACAAGGTATGCACCAGGCGTCTGGCCGAGATGCTCAAGCCTTATTGCGGCGGCGACTGCATGGTGCAGATCAACTATCGCAATCTGATCGGCGCGGCACCGCTGCGTCTGGGGGACGAATGGAAAGTCACCCTGCCCGAAGAATTGATCGAGACACTGTGCGAAGAGATCGGTCACGACAAGGTGCGCATCGTCTACTCATAGCCCGGCGGGCCGCTGGGTTATGGCGTTCTTCATCCTGCTTTGTGTGGTAATTTCGCGGAGGGTGGCTGTAGCACAGGCCGGAGAGAAAGCATGAAGGGCAATACACAAGAACATTTACGCTTGATAGATATCGCCACGCGCGATGTCACGACAAGCAAGGCGCAAGCAAGCCTGGCTGAAGTGGCGGGATTGATGTCCCAGCGGCGTTATTCATCCATCGTCGTGATCGACGATGATCGCCATCCGGTCGGCATCGTCACGGAACGCAACATCCTGCACGCCATGCACGACGGCATCGATGACGCAACGCCCGTGCGCGACGCCATGTCCGCATCGGTGCTGGTCATGTCCGGCGAGACCGGCGTGCTGGAGGGATACCGCACCTGCCAGCGCGAGGGGCTGCGCCATCTGGTGCTGACCGATGAGCGCGGTGCCGTGGTCGGCGTGGTGAGCCAGACCGATTTCCGCCTGCATCTCGATCTCACGATATTGGCCGGACGCCGCCGCATCGCTTCCATCGCCCAGCGCACCGGCATCACGCTGCCGCCCGATACGCCGCTGATGCAGGCGCTGGACATGATGCATGCGCAGTACAAAAGCTGCGTGGTCGTGGTCGAGCAAGGCAAGCCGCTCGGCATTGTCACCGAACGCGATGTGGTGCGTTTGTATTCCTGCTGTCCCGGTTGGCAAGAGACGACGCTGGAAAAAGTGATGGTCGCGCCGGTGTTGACCGTTCCCGTCGGCTCCACCACCAGCCAGGCAGCCGAACAGATGCTGGTGCACAAGGTGCGCCATCTGGTGGTGGTCGACGGCAACGGCGATATGCACGGCATGGTAAGCGAGCACGACCTGACGCAGCTGATGGCATCCGGCATGTACGAGCAACGTGTCGGCATCGAAGCGTCCTTTCTGCATGCCCTGCTGGATACGCTGCCCGATCTGGTCTGGCTGAAAGATGTCGAAGGCCGCTATCTGGCTTGCAACCACCGTTTCGAACAATTCTTCGGTGCCGGCGAGCAGGGCATACTCGGCAAAACCGATTACGACTTCAAGGACAAGGCGCTGGCGGATCTTTTCCGCGAACACGACCAGTTCGCGATGGCGGCGGACCATTCCGTGGTCAACGAGGAATGGGCCACTTTTGCCGACGACGGGCATCGGGAGTTGCTGGAGACCATCAAGACACCTATGCGTGACAGATTGGGCAAGCTGATCGGCGTGCTCGGTGTCGGACGCGACATCACCGAACGCGAGCGTGTCAAACACATACTGGCCGAGAGCGAACACGAGTTCCGTTCGCTTACGGAGAATCTGCCGGACAACATCATCCGCTACGGCCGCGACTGCCGGGTGCTGTACATGAACCCATCGATGGCGCGCACCATCGCTCCGCAGTTGCTGCCGGTGGTCGGCAAGATGCCTGTCGAGGCGACGCCCGATTTGCCCGAGGTGCGCGAACTGCAAAGCCTGGTGGAAAAGGTCATGGACCACGGCGAACGGGTGGAGATCGAGTACCCGATCAGGCATCCGGACGGCGGTTTGCACTGGCATCACGTCATCTTCGTCCCCGAATGGAACCAGGAGGGAATGGTCGTTGGCGCGCTGGGCATAGGCCGCGATATCAATGAGCGCAAGCAGGCGGAGCAAGCGATCAAGGACAGCGTCGACCAGTACAGCGAACTGGTCCAGAAGATCCCCGTCGGGGTTTGCAAATATCGCATGCTGGCGCAGGGCGGCGGGGTGTTCGAATACGTCAGCCAGCGCTGGTGCGAACTGCTGGATGTGGAAGAGCGCGATGTGCTGCGCGACCCGCAGGCCGCGTTCGGCCGCCTGCTGCCGGACGATCTGCAGGAGTTCGCCTGGCTCAACGAAGCCGCCCGCCAACAGATGCACCCTTTCGAATGGGAAGGCCGCAGCAAACGCCGCAACGGCGAGATACGCTGGCTGCACATCGCATCGCAGCCGACGCTGCTGGAGAACGGCGACATCCTGTGGGACGGCATCCAGTACGACATCACCGACCGCCGTCGGGCGGATGAATCGCTGCGCATCAACGCCAGCGTGTTCGACAACAGCCAGGAAGCCATCGTCGTCACCGATGCGGACAACCGCATCATCGACGTCAACGCGGCCTTCACCGCCATCACCGGCTACACCCGCGCGGAGGTGATGGGCAAGAATCCCAACACACTGAGTTCCGGCAAGCAAGACAAGGCGTTCTACGATGCCATGTGGCAGTCGCTGCGCGAGAAAGGTGCCTGGCACGGCGAGATATGGAACCGGCGCAAGAGCGGCGAGGTGTTCGCCGAGATGCTGTCCATCTCGGTCATCGCCGACCATCTGGGGCAGGTGCAGCGCCACGTCGGCATCTTCTCCGACATCACCTATTTCAAGGAGCACGAGGCCGAGCTCAGCCATGTCGCCAACTACGACGCACTGACCGGCGTGCCCAACCGCCGGCTGCTGGGGGACAGGCTGCGTCAGGCGACTGCGGTGGCAAAGCGCAGCGGGGCGGCGCTGGCGATCTGCTACATCGACCTGGACGGATTCAAGGATGTGAACGACACCTACGGGCACGATATGGGCGACAAGCTGCTGATCGACATCACGCGCCGCCTGCAGGACGAACTGCGCGCGGGCGACACCCTGTCGCGCCTGGGCGGCGACGAGTTCGTGATGCTGTTCAACGAGATGCGCGACGAAAGCGAATGCTATCTGGTGCTGGAACGCGTGCTGACCGTCATTGCGCAGCCGGTAGTGCTCAAGGGGACGCAGGTCATCGTATCGGCCAGTGTCGGCGTCACCCTCTATCCAGAGGACGACGCCGACAGCGACACCTTGCTGCGGCATGCCGACCAGGCCATGTACATCGCCAAGCAGAGCGGAAAGAACCGCTTCCATCTGTACGACGCCATGCACGACAAACGCGTGCGCACGCTGCACGAAGGACGCCGCCGCATCGCCGAGGGGCTGGAAACGGGCGAATTCGAACTGTATTACCAGCCCAAACTGGAACTTTCCAGCGGCCACATCTTCGGCGTCGAAGCATTGATCCGCTGGAACCATCCCGAACGCGGCCTGCTGGCTCCCGCCGAATTCCTGCCCATTATCGAAAACTCGGAACTGGATGTGCAACTGGGCGAATGGGTGATCAAGCACGCACTCGCGCAACTGTTCGCCTGGGAACGGGCGGACCTGCAGTTGCAAGTGAGCATCAACATCTCCGCGCGGCATCTGCAGGTCGCCGACTTCGTCGTAAATCTGCAAGGCGAGCTGGCGCAGTATCCGCAGCTGCGCGACGGCGCGCTGCAGATCGAAGTGCTGGAAACCGCCGCGCTGGAAGACATCGCCCAGTCGTCCGCAGTCATCGACGCCTGCCGCGAGCTGGGCGTCACCTTCGCGCTGGACGATTTCGGCACCGGCTATTCCTCGCTGGTGTATCTGAGCAAGCTGTCCGCCGACACGCTGAAGATCGACCAGTCCTTCGTGCAGGGCATGAGCATCAACAAAGGCGACCATGCTATCGTGCAGGGCGTCATCGCGCTGGCGCAGACCTTCGGTTGTCTTACCGTGGCGGAAGGCGTGGAAGACGGCGCCTTGAAGGGGGAGCTGCAAGCGATGGGCTGCGGTTTCGTGCAGGGCTACAGCGTGGCGCAGCCCATGCCGGCCGGAGAGATCGTTGGGTGGGTAAAACAGTTCGCTGATTCAGCCAAACCGCAGCCCTGACAGCGGCAGACAAAACGCCATACCCCGCTTGGGGGATGTGTCGCTTTCAGATTGACAATAGACTAGCCCAAGCGCGGTGTCGTCTATGTCCATGGCGAGTTCCGCGATGGCTGAGGAAGGCAAATGCGAAATATCGGCCGCAGGCAACATGACGGCAATGAAGCCTGTCGTGACCGGATCGATCCGATACCGGGACAAGGCTGAATGGGGGGTGATGATGAATGTTCGAATGAATATAAGAATGGCTTTGCTTTCCGGCATGCTCGGATTGATGACCGCAGGTGCCTGCTTTGCCGATCAGACAATCGAGGTGGTCAAGTCGGAAGGGACGCTCAAAGTCGGCGAGCCGGACAAGCAAGCCTTTGATGCCAAGCTGAAGCCTCTGACGGGAAACCGTTATGTGTTCAGCACCGGTGCCAATGGCAGGGCGGTGGTCAGAGTGGGGAATTCCGGTTTTGTTGTCGTTGAACGGAACAGCTCGCTGGAAGTGGACCGCTCCAGCGGCGCGGCGAATGTGTTCAGGCAGATCAGCGGCATGATCTATTACGCGATGAACAAGGTGCAGCGCTCCACGCAAAAGGTCAAGATCAAGACGACAACCGCCGTGATCGGTGTGCGGGGTACGCGCTTTGTGGTGGTGGAAGATGGCGCGCGCAAAGAGATCGGTATGCGCAAGGGCGAGATCAGCGTGACCAGTCCGCGCGATGAGTATGAGATACATCGCAAGCAAGCAGAAGACGAGTTCGCCGCACTCAAGAAAGAAGCAGCCGATGCGATTGCGGGCGAGCGGAAAGCGTTCGAAGACTATCGTACAGACACAGCCAAAGAGTTCATCGAATACAAGCGCGCGTTCACGCTGGGCAAAGACAGAATGGTTTCCTTTGACGGCAACAAAGTCACGGAAGGCGCGCTCAACGAAAAGATGACGCGGGATATGGAAAGCCTGGAGTCGTTCGGGGCGGACTGGATAGGGACAGTGCGCGACTGAGTCGGACTCGCGTGCTGAAATCAAATGGGGTACTTGGGCGAATCAATCGGGGGAGTGCGTCATGCATGATCTGATAGCGGCTGCGGGCTGTCTTGTATGAAATCCGGCAATCACTATGCGCAGCTTGTGCTGTGCGGGATGCTCGCCGTTGCGCAAGGTGCGCTGGCTGCCGACGATTTTGAAAGTTACCGCCGCCAGCAACAGCAGGGCATACAGCATCAGCAGGCCGAGTTCCATGCATACCGCGAGCAGCAGGATGCCGAGTTCGCAGATTTCCTCAAGAGCCAGTGGCGCGAGTTCGAGAGTTTTCAGGGAAAGGTGCGCATCAAAGAGCCCAAGCCGAAGCAAATACCCGTCGCCCCCACGGTAAGTCCGCCCAAGCAAACCATTGCACCGAAGCCGGTCGCGCTTGCGCCTCCGGTTCCGCCCGTGCCGCCCAAGCCGCTGCCGGGGGTGCCGGATACCTTGCAAGTCGACTTCTACGGCAACCGGTTCGACTTCGGTTTCGATCCGGCTTGGCAGCGTTACCGTTCCGGTGCGCAAGCGTCGGCGGAAGCGATGAGCGCATTCTGGACGATGATGAGCGGCAGCCGCTACGCGCAGACGCTGCAGGCCGTCGAACACGCAAAAGAACGATTCAAGCTGGACGACTGGGGGGAGGTCTCGCTCTGGCGAGAAATTGCTCAGTCACTGCAGCCCGGTCTCCGGACTGAGCAGAGCCTGTTGCTCTGGTACTTCCTGGTCAAATCCGGCTATGACGTGCGTTTGGGCTATGCCGGTAACGATGTCTATCTGTTCGTGGCGGTGCAGCAGCCGGTATACGCGACGAAGTTCACACGGGTCGGCAATCAGACTTATTACGCCGTGCTGGCCGCGGATCGCGGCGACAGCATCGGGCGCTTCTACACTTATGAGGCCAACTATCCGGTCAAACTGAAAGCCGTAGATATCGGCTCGGCAGCCGTCGGCTTCTCCCGGGAAGCGCGCGCCGAGCGCACTTTGTCTTTCGCTTACAAAGCGCAGACGGTGAAGCTGAACGTGTCGTATGACCGCCGCCTGGTCGAATATCTGGAAGGTTTTCCGCAGTCGGAGTTCGCGCTCTACTTCGATACCGCTGGCAGTTCATTGCTCAGCCGCAGTCTGTTGGCGGAGCTGCGCAAATACACGGCAACGATGGGCGAACAGGAAGCGGTCAACTTTCTGCTGGCCTTTGCGCAGCGCGCTTTCGCCTACAAGACGGACAGGGAACAGTTCGGGCGGGAGAAATATTTCTTTATCGAAGAATCGCTGTACTTTCCCTACAACGACTGCGAAGACCGTTCGGTGATGTTCGCCTGGCTGGTGCGCGAGCTACTGGGGATGAAGGTGATCGGTTTGCTGTATCCGGGGCATATGACGACCGCTGTCGCGCTCGCGCAGCCGGGAAACAGCATGGCGAGCATCGAATATCACGGGCAGCGGTTCGTCATCGCCGACCCGACCTATATCGGCGCGACGGTCGGCATGGCGATGCCGGCCTATGCCGCGATCAAACCCGACCGGGTCGTGCCCATAAGGGGCGGACGCTAAGCGCCGTTTTGCTGTCCGCGACCCATTGGCGCGCACGCTGCAGCGCTGTCGAAGAATCCACGCCGGTCATCTCATGCATCTTAAGGATAGCCTCCCTCAAGCGAGTTGTTGAATTGCGGCAGAGGGCAGGAGTAGAATCGCGGCCTTCTTCGTACCGCCCAACATTTGCGAGGTGTACAAGTAACACCGCATGAACGCAGCAAGTCTCTTGACGCTTGATGTAATGAATGGCGTGATCCTGTCCTGGATCATGCTCGGCGCGGTCGGCTTATGGCGGCGCGATACCCGTCTGATCACCCGTATTCTGTTTCCGCTCGGCGCGCTGGCCTCTTTGTCGCTGGCTGTGGCCGGCTTCATGGCACTGGGCAGCGCGGCGCAGACGCTGGTGCTGCCGCTGGGGCTGCCGGAACTGCCTTTTCACCAGCGCCTGGATGCGCTGTCCGCCTTCTTCCTGATCCTGCTCGGTGTCGCATCAACCGGCGTGTCGCTCTATGCCGGCGGATATTTCCGCCACATGGAGGGCAAGACGCTGGGCTTGCTCTGCCTCGAATATCACGTGTTCCTCGCCGGCATGACGCTGGTGTTGCTGGCGGACGATGCCTATCTGTTCATGGTGGCGTGGGAGATGATGGCGCTGTCCTCGTATTTCCTGGTCACCACCGACCACGCCGTGCCGGACATCCGCAAGGCGGGATTCCTGTATCTGCTGGTCGCGCACGTCGGCGCGATCGCCATCCTGCTCTGCTTCGGCGTGATGCAGGGCGGCAACGGCATCGCTGCCTACACCTTCGACGCGATGCGCGCCGCGCCGCTGACGCCGTTCTGGGCCTCGGCCGCGTTCCTGCTGGCCCTGTTCGGCTTCGGCGCCAAGGCCGGCGTGCTGCCGCTGCACGTGTGGTTGCCGGAGGCGCACCCGGCCGCGCCGTCGCCGGTGTCGGCACTGATGAGCGGCGTGATGCTGAAGACCGCAATCTACGGCATCCTGCGCGTCAGCTTCGACCTGCTGCCGCTGCAACTGTGGTGGTGGGGCGTGCTGGCGCTGGGGCTGGGGCTGGCCACTGCCGTGTTCGGCGTGATGTTCGCCGCCGTGCAGGGAGACATGAAACGCCTGCTGGCTTATTCCTCCATCGAGAACATCGGCCTGCTGCTGGTCGGCATCGGTCTCACCCTGATCTTCCACGTGTACGGCAAGGACACGCTGGCCGCGCTGGCGCTGGCGGCGACGCTGTACCACAGTCTCAACCACGCCATGTTCAAGAGCCTGCTGTTCGTCGGCACCGGCTCCATCCTGCACGCCACCGGCGAGCGCAACATGGGACGGCTGGGCGGGCTGATCCACCGCATGCCGTGGGCATCGGTGCTGATGCTGGTGGGTGTGCTGGCCATCGCCGGCCTGCCGCCGCTCAACGGCTTCGTGTCGGAATGGCTGCTGCTGCAGGCCTTCCTGCTGTCGCCGGGCCTGTCCAACAATTACATCAACATGCTGGTGCCGGTGGCAGCAGCCGTGATCGCGCTGGCGGCGGCGCTGGCCGCTTACGTGATGGTCAAGTTCTACGGCGTGATCTTTCTTGGCCAGCGGCGCGATCCGGGGCTGGCGCATGCGCACGATGCCGGCCGCATGGAGCGCACCGGCATGGTGTGGCTGGCGCTGGCCTGCGTGGCGCTGGGCCTGTTCCCGGTGTTCGTGCTGGGGCAGATCGATCATGTGGCGCAATCCCTGCTCGGTACGCGGCTGGGCAACGCCAGCGCCGACTGGATGTTCCTGGCTCCGGTGGATACCGACCGCGCCAGCTACAGCCCGCTGTATTTCCTGCTGGCGGTGGCGGGCGTGACGGGACTTTCCGTGTTGCTGGTGCACCGTCTGTACCACGGTCGTCTGCGTCGCGGAGCGGCGTGGGACTGCGGTTTTCCGGCGCAGACCGCGCGCATGCAGGATAGCGCCGAAGGTTTCGGCCAGCCGATCCGGCGCATCTTCGAGCCCTTCTTCCGCATCGAGCGCGAAGTGCCCGGCGCGCTCGACACGCGTCCGAAATATCACGGACGCAGCGATGACAAGCTGTGGTTCCTGCTGTATCTGCCGCTGCGCGATCTGACCGAGAAGCTGTCCGGCTGGGTGTCGCTGCTGCAGCACGGGCGCATCCACCTGTATCTCACTTATACCTTCGCCACGCTGGTCGTGCTGCTGATCTTCGTATGATGCCCGCACCGGAAACCACGCTCGCCATTGTGTTCCAGCTGACCCAGTTGCTGCTGGTGGTGCTGGCCGCACCGTTGCTGACCGGCTGGGTCAACCAGTGCCAGGCCTGGCTGCAGAACCGCTCCGGAGCGGGCGTGCTGCAACCATACCGCGTGCTGCACAAGCTGTTCCGCAAAGACGCGGTGATGGCGCACAACGCGTCCTGGCTGTTCCGCATCACGCCCTATATCGTGTTCGGCTGCATGTGGCTGGCCGCCGCCATCATCCCTGTCATCGCGGCCGACCTGCCGTTCTCGCGCGCGGCCGACGTGATCGCGCTGGTCGGCGTATTCGCGCTGGCGCGCATGTTCATCGCGCTGGCGGCGATGGACATCGGCACGGCGTTCGGTTCGATGGGCGCGCGGCGCGAGATGCTGGTGTCGTTCCTCGCCGAACCGGCATTGCTGATGGTGCTGTTCACCGCCTCGATGATCAGCCATTCCACCCAGTTGCCCAGTATCGTGCAGGCGCTGGCGCACCACGAGTTCGTGCTCTACCCCAGTCTGGCTTTCGCCGCGCTGGCTTTCGTCATCGTGCTGCTGGCCGAGAACGCGCGCATCCCGGTGGACAACCCCGGCACCCACCTCGAACTGACCATGATTCACGAGGCGATGATCCTCGAATATTCGGCGCGCCATCTGGCGCTGATCGAATGGGCCAGCAGTCTGAAACTGTTCGCCTACATCTCCATCGGCATCGCGCTGTTCCTGCCGCACGGCATCGCCGCAGTGGGGGACTGGGCCGGGCTGCCGCTGGCGCTTGCGTTGCTGGTGCCGAAGCTGATGCTGGCCGGCGCGGGCCTGGCGCTGCTGGAGGCGGTATCGGCCAAGATGCGCATCTTCCGCGCGCCCGAGTTCCTCGGCACCGCCTTCCTGCTGGCGGTGCTGGGCCTGCTCATCCACTTCCTGCTGGGGGCGTAAGAGATGACCGCGCAATCCCCGTTCATCCTGCAATTCATCAACCTGCTGGCGGCGCTGCTGCTGCTGATCGTGTTTGCCATGCTGGCGCAGCGGCGCATCCTGTCGCTGATCAAACTGTTCGCCTGGCAGGGCGCGCTGCTCACGCTGAGCACCGCCGTGGTGGCCTATTCCACGGCGCAGCACCACCTGTACTACTCGGCCGCGCTGACGCTGGTGCTCAAGGTGCTGTTGCTGCCCTGGTTGCTGTACCGCCTGATCCACAAACTGAACGTGCGCTGGGATGTGGAGACGCTGATCAACATCCCGGCCACCATGCTGTTGGGCATCGCGCTGGTCATCTTCTCGTTCAATCTGGCGGCGCCGATCTCCGAACTGTCCGAGGGCGTCACGCGCGGCCTGATCGGCATCGCGCTGGCCTGCGTGCTGATGTCGCTGCTGATCATGCTGACGCGGCGCAAGGCGGTGACCCAGGTGGTGGCCTTCCTGTCGCTGGAAAACAGCCTGTTCTTTGCCGCCACCAGCGCCACCCACGGCATGCCGCTGGTGGTCGAGTTCGGTATCGCGCTGGACGTGCTGGTGGCCACCTTCATCTTCGGCATTTTCTTCTTCCAGATTCGCGAGACCTTCGACAGTCTGGACATCACGCACATGGAAAAGCTGAAAGATGATTGATCTCTATCTGCTCGCGCTGTTGCTCATCCCGCTGTTCGGCGGCGGCATGCTGGCGGTGTTCGGATCGCGTCCGTGGGCGGCCGAGCTCAATTCGCTGATGAGCGGCTGTACCTTCGCTGCCGCCGTGGCGCTCACCGTGCAGGTGGTCGATGCCGGTCCGCAGGTGGTCTTCAACGAGCAGTTCTTCATCGACCCGTTCAACGTCTTTCTGGTCGCGCTGACCGCCTTCGTCGCCTTCACCACCTCGCTGTTCTCGCGCCCCTATATGCGCATCGAACAGCATCACGGCAAGCTGTCGGTGTCCATGCTGCACCTGTACTACAGCATGTACCAGCTGTTCACCTTCGCCATGCTGGTGGCGCTCACCACCAACAATATGGGCATCCTGTGGGTGGCGATGGAAGCGGCCACGCTGACCACCGTGCTGCTGGTGTCGCTGTACCGCACTCCGGCCAGTCTGGAAGCGGCATGGAAGTATTTCATCCTGTGCGGCGTGGGCATCGCGCTGGCGCTGTTCGGCACCATCCTGCTGTATTTCGCCGCCGAGCGCGTGCTGGGGCAGGGCGGCACCGCCTTGCTGTGGACGCACCTGAACGAGGTGAAGGGCGAACTGGAACCGACCGTGCTCAAGCTGGCCTTCATCTTTCTGCTGGTCGGTTACGGTACCAAGATCGGCCTGGTGCCGCTGCACAGCTGGCTGCCCGACGCGCACGCCGAAGGCCCCACGCCAGTGTCCGCCGTGCTGTCCGGTCTGCTGCTCAACGTCGCGCTGTGCGCCGTGGTGCGCAGCAAGGTGCTGGTGGACGGTTCGCTCGGCAACCATTTCGCCGGCAACCTGATGATCGGTTTCGGCCTGCTGTCGGTGGTGGTGGCGGCGCTGTTCCTGTCGCGCCAGAAGGACATCAAACGCATGTTCGCCTACTCGTCCATCGAGCATATGGGGCTGATCACCTTCGCGTTCGGCATGGGCGGGCCGGTGGCGACCTTCGCCGGTATGCTGCACATGACCATGCACTCGCTGACCAAGTCGGCCATCTTCTTCGCCGTTGGCCATGCCGTACAGAAAGTGGGCACGCAGAAGATGGAAGACATCCGCGGCCTGTTGCAGGTCAGCCCCACCGTGGGCTGGGGGCTGGTGCTGGGTACTTTCGCCATCCTCGGCATGCCGCCGTTCGGCGTGTTCGCCAGCGAATTCCTCATCATCACCACCGCCATGCATGAATATCCGTGGACCACGCCCATCCTGCTGCTCGCGCTGGGCATCGCCTTCGCCGCCATCTTCGGCAAGGTGCAGCCGATGGTGTTCGGCGAAACCACCGCCAAGCCTCTGCCGCATCCGCCCGCGCTGCTGCCGGTGTTCCTCCACCTGCTGCTGGTGCTGATGCTCGGTCTGTACATGCCGTCCTATCTGGCGGACTGGTACCGCCAGGCGGCGGCGCTATTGGGATAAACGAATATGCCGATCAAACATCCCGATCTGAAACTGCGCCGTCTGACTGATACCGTGCCCGCCTGGCAGGGCGAGACCGTGCCGGCGGCGTTGCCCGAGATCTGCATGCAGGTGCGCGACGGCGGCGGTCGCCTGGTCGCGCTGTGGGGCAGCGACCAGCGCCAGCAGGCGCGCGGCTATGTCCTGCATGTGACGCTGATGAACGAATCCGGTCTGGTCTGCCTGCATGTGCCCCTGCCGGAAGCACACCCGCACTATCCCGACATCAGCGAGATATTCCCCGCCGCAGCGCGCATGCAGCGCGCGGCCTATGACCTGCTCGGCATCCACGCGCAGGGAGCACGCGACCACCGCAAGTGGCTGCACCACGGTGTCTGGCACGGCGGCAGCTTCCCGTTGCGCAAGGATTTCGATGCGGCCGCCAGCCTCACCCGCGAAGCGGATGACTATCCCTTCGTGCAGGTGGAGGGACAGGGTGTGCACGAGATCCCGGTGGGGCCGGTGCATGCGGGCATCATCGAGCCTGGGCATTTCCGTTTCTCCATCATCGGCGAGCGCGTGCTGCGGCTGGAGGAGCGTCTGGGCTACACGCACAAGGGCACCGAAAAACGTTTTGAGAGCATGACGCTGCAGCAGGGGGCGAAGCTCGCGGGACGCGTCAGCGGCGACAACACGGTGGCGTACGCCTGGGCCTATGCCATGGCGGCGGAAAGCATTGCCGGTGTGACGCCGCCCGGTCGCGCGCTGTGGCTGCGCGCGCTGCTGCTGGAGCGCGAGCGCGTCGCCAACCATCTGGGCGATCTCGGCTATCTGGGCAACGACGTGGCGCTGTCGTTCGGCTTCGCCCAGTTCTGGATATTGAAGGAGCAGGTGCTGCGCCACAACGCCGCCCTGTTTGGACACCGTTACCTGATGGATAAGATCGTGCCGGGCGGCGTCGCCTGCGACCTGACGCAGGACGGGCGGCAGGTCATCGCCGAGGAATGCGCCATGCTGGAACGCGAGGTGCGCCTGCTGCGCAGCATCTACGACGAACATGCGGGCGTGCAGGATCGTTTCATCGGTGCCGGCCGGGTCGAGCCCAAACTGGCCGCGCAGCTCGGCCTGTGCGGCATGGCCGGGCGTGCCAGCGCGCAGGCGTGGGACGCGCGCGTGCAGTTCGCCGCCGCGCCCTACGACAGGCTGGACGTGAAGATGGCGACCTACCGCAACGGCGACGTGGCGGCGCGCGTCATCGTGCGTTTCGACGAGTTGCTCGAATCGTTGCGTTTGCAGCGCGAGATCATTGGGCGCCTGCTCGGTGACGATCTGGTGCGGCCCTTGCCAACCTTGCCCGGCAACGGCTTCGGCATCGGTCTGGTGGAAGGCTGGCGCGGCGAGGTGCTGGTGGCGATGCATACCGACGCGGAGGGCAAGCTGGCGCGCGTGCACCCGCACGACCCTTCCTGGCAGAACTGGCCGGTGCTGGAGCACGCCATCCTGAACGACATCGTGCCCGATTTCCCGCTCATCAATAAATCGTTCAACCTGAGTTATTCCGGACAGGATCTGTAGAGGCGCGCATGTACCAGATACTCAAACAGATCATCAAGACAGGCATCAAGACCGAAGCCTATCCGCAGGCGGACGAGTCCATGCGTTTGACCGAACAGCGCCTGCAGAAGGAAATACTCGACGTGTTCGGCGGCGCGCTGGCGATCCGCATGGTGGATGCCGGTTCCTGCAACGGCTGCGAGCTGGAGATCCACGCGGTCAACAACGCCTATTACAACATCGAAGGACTGGGCATCAAATTCGTCGCCAGCCCGCGCCATGCCGACCTGCTGCTGGTCACCGGCCCGGTGTCGCGCCATATGGCAGAGGCCTTGCAGCGCACCTACGATGCCACACCGGATCCCAAGCTGGTGGTGGCCGTCGGCGAATGTGCCTGCGACGGCGGTATCTTCGGCGAGAGTTATGCCAGTTGCGGCAAGGTGTCCAACGTCATCCCGGTGGATGTGGTGGTGAGCGGTTGCCCGCCCGCGCCCGCCGCCATCCTGCAAGGCATCCTCACCGCCATCAGCCGCGGCAAGTCATAGCCGCTGCGCGGCATACAGCGCCGGGCCGTACAACGCGGCGCGGTCGTTGAGGATCACCTTCACCGGCATCGCTTCCAGCAGCGGGCGCATGCGTCCCTTGTCGAAGAAGGCATTGAGGAAGGTGCCGCTCTCCAGCAGCGGCAATATCTTCGGCGCGATACCGCCGCCCACATACAGCCCGCCTGCGCACATCGTCTTCAGCGCCAGATTGCCCGCCTCCGCGCCGTACAGGCCGACGAAACGGTGCATGGTTTCGCTACACAGCGCATCGCGTTCCGACAACGCCGCGTTCGAGATGGCCACCGCCTTGCCTTGGCGCTGCATCGCATCCGCCAGCCAGTCCGGCGTGTGTGCGCCGTTGCGGGCCAGCAGAAAATCATACAGATCGGGGATACCCATGCCGGACACCACGCGCTCCCAGCTCACATGGCCGAAGCGCTGGCGCAGGTGTTGCGCGAAATCGAACTCCAGCGCATCGCGCGGCGCGAAGCTGGCGTGCCCGCCTTCAGTGGCATAGGGGCGATGCGTGCGGCCGTCCCAGAACAGGCCGACTTCGCCCAGCCCGGTGCCGGCGGCGATGATGGCGCGGTTGCCGTGTGCATCGTGCTTGCCCGCATGCAGTGTGAACAGGTCGTCCGCCTGCAGCGCGGGCAGGCCATAGGCGGTCGCTTCCAGATCGTTCAGCAGGTGGCAGTTGGCGAAACCGCAACGTTTGCGCAAGGCGGCGGCTTCGATACGCCAGGGCAGGTTGGTGGTTTGTACGGTGTCGTCGTGCACCGGCCCGGCCACGCCGAAAGCGGCGGAGTGGATCTCACCAGTACCGGCCATGAACTCGGCCAGCAGCTCATCGAAAGTTCTGTAGTCGGCGCTGGCGAATTCGCGCTCGCCGGTGATCGTCGCTTGCGTGCCGCGGACTTCGGCCAGCGCCAGTCGTGTCTTCGTGCCGCCGATGTCACCCGCCAATACGCCTGCCATGTAAGCCCCTAACCCAAAGGAAATGTACGGGCCGATGATACCTGCAGTCTTCATCAAAATCTCACGCGCCTGTCATCCGCGCTTCACACGGGCTACACATACTGCGCGCCATGAGGCATCCGACTAAACATTGGCGTTGGTGGATCCCGCTGCTGTTGTGGAGCGCGGATGCCAATGCATGGGGGCTGTACACCCATGTCTACTTCGCGCAGATGCTGCTGTGGGCCGTGCCGCTCAGCGACGCGCGTTTCCGCAAAGCGGTGCTCGCCTATCCGCGGCTGGTGCTGGCCGGTGCCTGCCTGCCCGACCTCGCGCTGTGGAGCGACCGCAGCTGGGGCGAACCGTTCTCCACCACCCACCAGTGGCAACGCGCACGCAAGCTGCTGGACGATGCCAGCAGCGACGAGGAATATGCGCTGTCGCTGGGCTTCGTCAGCCACCTGCTGGTGGACGTGATCGCGCACAACCACTTCGTGCCCGCCCACGAAAAACTGTGGGGCAACGTGCCGGTGCTCACCCACGCCGCCTGCGAATGGGCGATGGACATGCACATCCGCGAGCAACTGTTCGCCGAACCGGGCGAACTGATGGATGCGCATCGAAATGAACTGGCCGAATACATCGCGCAACATTTCAACTGCCCGCAGCCCATCGCCAAACGCAGCATCGCCATGCTGTCCGGTGCGGAGCAATTGCTGCGCGTCAGTCACCTGTCGCAGTTATGCCATCGCGGCGGCAAGTTGCTCGACGGCGGCATGTCGCGCCGCTTCGACTACTACCTGAACCAGACTGGCGCGCGCCTCGCGCATATCGACCGCATCCTGTCCGGCGAAGAACCGGTATGGGACGCCAACCCGCATGCCGACGATCCCGCCATCCGCCAGCGCATCGCACTGCTGCGCCCGCGCGAACTGCGCCATCGCATGCCGTTGCCGCAGGACGTGTTCAGCGAAGGCTGAAGCGGTGGATTGTTACTGAACTGCAATAAACATTTCACTGATGCGAAATATTCACTCCGCAATATGGCTGCACCACATATCTAGACATCTATCGTCATGAGCTTGTACGCCATAGACCGCGACACCGGAATCACCTTGTATGCACAGATTGCAGAAGTGCTGGAGCGCGAATACGTGCGTCAGGGCTCGCCCGGCGACCGACTGCCCGCAGAAGGCGAGTTGGCGGCGCGCTTCGGTGTGAACCGTCACACCCTGCGCCGCGCGGTGGATGAGCTGATCATCGAGGGCCTGCTGGAGCGGCAACACGGCGTGGGCATCTTCATCACCGACCGCCTGCTCGACTACCGCGTCGGCAGCGGCACACGCTTCACCCAGACACTGGCCGAGATCGGCATCGCCACCGATACCAAGGTGGTCCGCAAGATGGTGGCACCTGCCTCGTCGGGTGTGGCCAAGCATCTGGCCATCGGGGCCGACGAAGACGTGTTGTGGATAGAGACGCTGCGCATCGCAGACGGCATGCCATTTTGCGTGATTTCGCACTTCCTGCCGGTGACGCCGTATCGCGAACTGCTGGAGGACTACCAGAGCGGATCGCTGCACGCATTGCTGAACCAGCACTGCGGGAATCTGCGACGTACCGAGAGTCTGGTCACTGCCGTCATGCCGCAGGGCGACGACGCGAAACTGCTGGGCATCACCCAGCACCGGCCCGTGCTGCGGGTCAAGAGTCTGAACGTACTCGAACACGATGCGACACCGGTCGAGTACGCCATCACACGGTTCCGGGCTGACCGGATCCAACTTTGCATCACCCCGACCCAGTAACACCTTTTTATCTTTCCAGACAGGAGCCTCACAAATGAAACTCAAGCAAATCTTATTCTCAGCATTGCTCTGTACCGCGATGGTCGCACCCCAGATCATGGCAGCCGCCATGCAGGACGGCAGCAAGGCACACCCCTTGCGCGTCATGTTGATCCCCGCCGACGGCGGTACCGAAGACGGTACCAAGGCGGACTTTCTGCCGATCTTCAACGCGGTGACCAGATCCACCGGCCTGCATTTCGACATCCGCGTGGGCCAGAGCTACAGCGCCGTGATGGAAGCCATGTGTCTGAAGCAGACCGAGATCGCCTTCTTCGGCGCTGCAAGCTACATCCCGGTGCGCGACAAGGGCTGCGCCAAGCTGCTCGCCGTTGCAGTGCACAAAGGTGCTTCCGTGTACCACTCCGGCATCTTCGCGAGCACGAATTCTTCTTACAAAAGCCTGAAGGATACGAAAGGTGCGCGTCTGGCGCTGGGCGATGTGAATTCGACATCGAGCTTCGTCTATCCGGTGGCCATGCTGATGGATGCGGGTGTCGATCCGGCACGTGACATGGGGCAGGTGGTGATCACCGGCAGCCATGCCAACTCGCTCAAAGCGGTAGCGGAAGGCAAGGCAGACCTGAGCGGCGCATCGTTCGACTCCTTCGAGAAAGCCGTGAAGCAGGGTGCAATCGATCCGACCAAGGTGCGCGTGCTGGCCAAGAGCGAGCCTATCCCCCAGCCGCCGCTGGCGATGTCGACAGCGCTGCCTAAAAAGATCCAGCAGAAGCTGAAGGATGCTTTCAACACCGTGCACAAGGCACCTGGCGTCACGCCCGACATGATCCGCGGTTACGGTGGTTCGAAAGTGGACCGCTACGATGCAGACTTCCCGGAATCCGGCATGGATGCACCCGGCAAGAAGCTGGCATTGGTGGACGACCAGGTGAAGGCTGAACTGCTCAAGAAAGCAGCCCAACGCTAAACACAGAACAGCCGCCCGCAATTGCGGGCGGCTGTTCTGTCATCAGCTATTGAAGAGGAAATAAACATGCTGAGATTCGATAGTGTCTACAAACGTTTTCCGGATGGCACGGAAGCGTTGAGGAATATCTCGTTGCACGTACCCAAAGGCCAGTTCTGTGTGCTGCTCGGCCCGTCCGGCGCGGGCAAATCCACCTTGCTGCGCATGCTTAACGGCTTGTCCAGTCCGACTGAAGGCAGTGTCCATCTGGCAGGCGAACGGATCACCGAGCGATCGGTGCAGCGGTTGCGCAAACGCGTCGCAACGGTGCACCAGCAATTCAATCTGACGCCGCGCATGTCGGTGGCGCTCAACGTGCTGTCAGGCGCATTGCCGCAGGTCGCCCATTGGCGTGCAGCGATAGGTCTGTTCCCACCAGAGTTGCGTCAGAAGGCCTGTCGCCTGCTGGATGAGGTCGGTCTGACTCCCGAACATGTGAACCGCCGCGTCTCCGAACTATCGGGCGGGCAACAGCAGCGCGTCGGCATCGCGCGCGCCTTCATGATGGATCCGGCGGTATTGCTGGCCGATGAACCGGTCGCCAGCCTAGATCCGCGTATCAGTCGCGGCATCCTGGAATTGCTGCATCGCCAATCGCGCAACCACGACACCACTGTGCTGTGCAGCCTGCACCAGCCCGAACTGGCACGCGAGTTCGGCGACCGCATCATCGCGGTCAATCAGGGGCGTCTGGTATTCGACGGTACACCGGCGCAACTCACCGACAAGGTCTGCGAGGAGCTGTATCACGGTGCACTGGCTCACAAACACGATGCACCGGAAGTGGATGAAGCCGCGTGCGAACCCGAACTGGAACTGGCTGCGGCCTGAGATGAATATGATGAAAAACCTGTCAGTGAATCGCGATGCCACATGGCATCTGGACCAGCCCTATAACGCGCGACATCTGATGTTCGCCATCGCCGCCCTGCTGATACTCGCAGTGACCGGGAGCCGCATGGAAGTGCCGCGTATGGTGCAGGAGACCGCGCAGGGAGTCGGCTACGCCGTCGGCCTGAACGAAGAATCCTCCGTGGCCACCGGCGTGAAGCGCATCGCCGAATCGATCTGGCCGCTGCGCATCTCCGAAGAGATCGAGGTCTCGCGCATCGAGAATTTCGACCGCAACGATCTGCCCTGGCTCTCGCATGTGGAAGTGATCGAATCGCGCACGCCGCACTTGAATACCGAGACGCTGCAATTGGAGGAGACCGTCGAGAGCAAAGAGATGCTGGTCAAGCCGGTCGGCTATCTGATGCATGTGCTGCTCAAGATGCTGGAAACGCTGGAAATGGCGCTGTGGGGGACGATACTGGCTGTGCTGTTGTCGATCCCGTTGGCATGTTTCGCCGCGGCCAACTATGCGCCCAACCGCTTCATCTACAACCTGGCGCGTTCCACCATCAGCCTGTTCCGTGCGATTCCGGAACTGGTCAGCGCACTGTTCCTGGTGCTGGCATTCGGCTTCGGCCCCATCGCCGGTTTTCTGGCGCTGGGCATCCATAGTGCGGGCTTCCTCGGCAAGTTCTACGCGGAAGACATCGAGAACGCCGATCACGGCCCGCAGGAGGCGTTGCAATCCATCGGTGCGGGACAGATCAAGACGCTCTGGTATGGCGTGTTGCCGCAAGTCCTGCCGCAGTACATCGCCTACACGCTCTACATCCTCGACCGCAACATCCGCATGGCCACGGTGATCGGCATCGTCGGGGCGGGCGGCATCGGGCTTGAGCTGAAAGGGCGCTTCGACATGTTCAACTTCGACCACGTCGGCACCATTCTGGTGATCATCTTCCTGACCGTGATCATCCTCGACCAATTCTCGGCGAGATTGCGCAGCCGGTTGATGTAGGAGTTCCTGCCTGTTTTTCAGGCAGGGAAAGCAAACTTGTATAGACATCTAACAGCATGGCAGCACAAGGAAGAATGAATATGAACGTAGCAAGAAATGAATGGGCGGCCGCGCTGTGCGCATTGCCCGCCGCCGAAGTGAAACATCTGGCCAACGTGCTGTCTGGTGAACTGGAAGTTCGCGACGTCGCACTGCCGCACGCAGGACTGGGGCTGTTGAACCTGCGCGACGGCGCGTTCGAAGAATCCTATTTCATCGGCGAGATCCCGGTGGCGCGCGCCGAAGTGATCGTGCGCAGCGCAGCGGGTGTGGAAGAACGCGGCGGCGCATTGATCGTGGACGACCGCGCGCAGTTCGCGCGCTCCATCGCCATCCTCGATGCGGTACTGGCCGGCAAGCTGCCCGGCAGCGTAGCGGCCATGGCGCTGGTGCAGCGCGGCATGCAAGTGCGCCGGCAAAAACAAAGTGAACGTAAAAAACTGCTGGCCGCGACGCGCGTGGATTTCTCGCTGTTGGGACAAGAGGACGACGAAGATGAAGAGTGAAATGACGATGGCCGAAGCCGACATCTGGCATCCGGCACAACAGCAGCAACTGTTCCGCAGCCTGCTCGATGCGTACAGCTATCCGGGGCGCATCCAGACCTGCCCGGCAGAGCCGAGCCTGGCTTTGCTGAGCGCGCTGCTGGACGGACAGACCACCTTGTCCGATCCGCAAGACCTGCTGCCGGAATCCATCTGGCCGAAACTGGAAGCGCAGCGTGTGCCATACGAACTGGCTGCCTTCATCCTGCTGGACGGCAGCCGCGCGCCGCAAATGGTGCCGAACCTCGGCACACTGGAAGCACCGGAACATGGCGCGACCCTGCTGTTGCGCGTCGCATCACTGCATGAAGAAAGCGCGGGCGCATTGTGCTTGCAATTGAGCGGCCCCGGCATCCGCCAGTCGGTCACTATCAGCGTCGATGGTCTGCATGCGGACTGGATCAAGGCGCGCAACGACTGGGTGAGCAACTTCCCGCTCGGTGTGGAACTGGTGCTGTGTGACGCACAATGTTTCGTCGCACTGCCGCGCACCACGAAGATCGTGTTGGGAGGTTCGGCATGAGTTACGTCGCGATCAAAGGCGGCAAGGCTGCCATCGACGGTGCAGCAGCGACCACCGATTACCTGCGTTGCAAAGGTGGACTGCAAGAGCCGCTGACGCTGGCGATGATAGAAGAGCAGTTGCGCTTGCTCACTTCGCGCGTGGTGTCGGAAGGCGGCTTGTACCACCCGCGTCTGGCCGCACTGGCACTCAAGCAGTTCCAGGGCGACACACTGGAAGCGGCATTCGCCTTGCGTGCTTACCGTTCCACCAAACCGCGCCTGCTCGAATCGCCGGTGCAGGACACAGCCAACATGCGCTGCATCCGCCGCATCTCGTCCGCGTTCAAAGAAGTGCCGGGCGGACAGTATCTGGGTGCGACCTACGACTACGCATTGCGCCTGCTGCAACTCGATCTCGCCAATGAAGACCCGGCGGCGTTCAAAGCCGTGGCGAAAAGTTTCCTGCAAGACACGCCGGATAGCGAAGTGCCGGACAACTTCCCCAAGGTGATCGACGCGTTGCGTGCCGAAGGTCTGCTGCCGCCGGTCGCACCGAGCCGTGCTGCCGCATTCGACATCACGCGCGACCCGCTGGTGTTCCCGGTGCCGCGTTCCGCAGCACTGGCCACCATGGCGCGCGCCGAGACCGGCGGCCTGCTGGCGATGGCGTATTCCAATATGCGCGGTTACGGCGATGTGCACCCCACGGTGGCGGAACTGCGCGTCGGTTATCTGCCGGTGATGTTGCCGCATCCGGTGACGGGCGAACTGATGGAAGCGGGCGAAGTGCTGGTCACCGAATGTGAAGTGGTGGCGATGTACGAAGGCACGAACGGCGACGAGTTGCCCACTTTCACGCTCGGCTACGGCGCGTGCTTCGGCCACAACGAAGTGAAGGCGATCAGCATGGCGATCCTGGACCGTGCGCTGCAGAAAGGCATGCAAGACGGCCCCACCAATCCTTCGGAAGATCCCGAGTTCGTATTGCTGCATGTGGACGGTGTGGACTCGATGGGCTTCGCCTCGCACTACAAGATGCCGCACTACGTGACCTTCCAGTCCGACATGGACCGTCTGCGCACCACGCAACAGAAGATGAAAGAGCAAGACACGGAGGAGACAGCATGAACGCGCATTACGAATTGCCGCTGGAAGACGCGGGCTACTCCTTCGGCTTCCTCGACGAGTACGCCAAGAAGGAAGTGCGTCGCTGCATCCTGAAAGCAATCTCCATCCCCGGTTACCAGACGCCTTACGCCTCGCGCGAGATGCCGATGGGGCGCGGTTTCGGTACCGGCGGTCTGCAACTCACGCTGTCGCTGATCGGCGAAGACGATACGTTGAAAGTGATCGACCAAGGTTCGGACGACTCCGTGAACGCGGTGAACCTGCGCCAGTTCGTGCAGCTCACCTGTCCCGGCGTGGACGTCACCGAGAAGACGCAGGAGGCGACGCTGATCCAGTCACGCCACCGCATCCCCGAGAAGATGCTCACTGAAGAACAGATTCTGGTGCTGCAAGTGCCCTATCCCGATGCGCTGGTGGTGGTCGAGCCGTCGGAAGCGCGACGCAAAGTCATGCACGGCGAAGCGGACTACTCGCGCCTGCTGGTCAAGTTGTACGAGGACGTGGTGCGCTTCGACGAGATTACCATCTCGCACCGTTACCCCACACGCATCAACGGTCACTATGTGATCGATCCGTCACCCATCCCGCGCTGGGACGTGCCGCGTCTGCATCAGTCGCCCGCCTTGGTGCTGCTCGGTGCAGGTCGCGAAAAGAAGATCTACGCCGTGCCGCCCTACACCGTGGCCGAGCCGCTGGTGTTCGACGACATCGCCTTCCGTGTGGAAGATTTCCGCGATGCGAACGGCCAGCGCATCGCCTGCCGCTGCTGCGGTTCGACCGTGAGCTTCCTGGACGAACTGATCGACGACGCGGGCAACATCACCCATCAATGTTCCGATTCCACGTACTGCGAGGAACAACAGGAAACCATCAGCGCAAGGAAACGAGCATGAGCAACAAGATATTGTCCGTGCGCGGCTTGTCACGCATCCACGGTGAGCAGTGCCCGCTGTGTATCAGCAGCACCGGGCCGGAACACGACACCAACATGTGCTCGCACTGCGGCAGCGTGGTGGCCGCGCACGATGTGAACTTCGACCTGTATCGCGGCGAGATACTCGGCATCATCGGCGAATCCGGCAGCGGCAAGTCGAGCACGGTGAAGATGCTGTATTTCGATGACATGCCGACCGCGGGCAGCGCGACCTTTTACGACGGCGATGTGCAGCACGACATGTTCGCGCTCAATGCCGCGCAGCAACGCAGCATGCGCAACAAGCGTTTCGGCATGGTGTATCAGAACCCGCATCTGGGTCTGAACTTCCAGATATCGGCGGGTGGCAACATCGCCGAGCGTCTGCTGATGAGTGACCTGCGCCACTACGTAGAGATCCGCACCCGTGCCGGTGACCTGCTGGCGCGCACCGAAGTGTCGCGTGCACGCATGGACCAGAACCCCAAGACTTTCTCCGGCGGCATGCAGCAGCGCGTGCAGATCGCCAAGGCACTGGCCACACAACCGCCGCTGTTGTTCCTGGATGAAGTCACCACCGGTCTAGATCTGTCAGTGCAGGCCGCCATCCTCGACCTGATTCTGGAGATCCAGCACGAGCTTGGCACCGCGATGATCGTGGTCACGCACGACCTCGGCGTGATCCGTTTATTGGCGGGCCGCACGCTGGTGATGAAGCATGGCCGCGTGATCGAGTCCGGCCTCACCGACCAGATACTGGAAGACCCGCAGCACGCTTACACCCAGCGGCTGGTGGCTTCCGCATTGTGAGATGAACCCGATGACTTCTGTTCGTCCACGAAATACACGAAATACACGAAATACACGAAAAGTAACAGAGGGTTGCGTTGTGCGGCAGTTGAATTCTTTGCTTTTGTTCGTGTTCTTTCGTGAGTTTCGTGGACAACAATATTTTCCAGGATAAAAAATGAACACAGCCATCCTCGACATACATAACTACGCCAAGACCTTCCGTCTGCACGAGCGCAACAAGCTCATCCCGTCCGCCTCGCATGTGAACCTGAGCGTGTATCCGGGCAAGCTCACCGCGCTGATCGGCCCGACCGGTGCGGGCAAATCGTCGGTGCTGAAAGGCGTGTACCGCACCTACCTGCCCAGCGCCGGACATATCCTGTTCCGCACTGCCGCAGGCGAGATCATCGATCTGGCACATGCGGATGAGCACCGCATGTTGGAACTGCGCAAGACCGAGATCGGTTTCGTCACCCAGTTTCTGCATTGCCTGCCGCGCAAGTCCGCGCTGGATGTGGTGGCCGAACCTTTGTTCGCACGCGGCGTGCCGACCGAAGAAGCACGCGGACGCGCTGCCGACCTGCTGGCGCAACTGGCAGTACCTGCACACTTGTGGAACGTGCCGCCCGCCACTTTCTCCGGCGGCGAGAAGCAGCGCGTGAATCTGGCGCGCGGTCTCATCGCACAGCCGCGACTGCTGTTGCTGGATGAACCGACCGCCAGTCTCGACCCCGCCACCACCGAGCGCGTGGTCGCGCACATCGAATCACTGAAGGAGACCGGCATCGCCATGCTGGCCATCTTCCACCACCCCGATCTGGTGAAGCGGTTGGCCGATGACGTCATCGAATTGTCACCCCCCATCACTATCGTAGAACCCGCAGAGGAAACCGTATGAACAAGCATTTTTATCTGACCGGCGCGCAAGTCGTGCTGGAGAACGAAACACTGCAAGACGCCGCGGTGCTGATCGCGGACGGTCACATCGTCGCCATCGATCCGGCCAGCAGCGAAGGCGTGCAAGAGGTCGACCTGCGCGGCCAGACATTGATGCCGGGCATGATCGACCTGCATTGTGATGCGCTGGAGAAAGAAGCCGAGCCGCGTCCCGGCGTGCACTTCCCCTTCGACTTCGCCTGCGCGCAGGCCGACAAGCGCAACGCTGCAGCAGGCATCACCACCATCTATCACGCGCTGTCATTCGCCAATGCCGAGCTGGGCGTGCGCAACAACGCCACCGCCGCAGAGCTGGCGCGCGCGGTGCACGCCTGGCAGCAACACGCGCTGGTCGACAACCGCGTGCATGCCCGCTACGAGATCACCGATCCGACAGCACCCGAAGTGCTGAACGAGTTGCTGGGTAACGACGAGATCCACCTGATGTCGTTCATGGATCACACACCGGGGCAGGGACAGTTCAAGAGCATCGACGCTTACCGCAGCTTCCAGGCGCGCACTTACAAGAAGGACGATGCCGAGTTCCAAGCGCTGCTGGCCGAGAAACTGGCGCAGGGCGCGGGCGCGGAAGGCCGCATGCAACAACTGGCACAGCACGCACGCGAACTCGGCATCCCGCTCGCCAGCCACGACGATGACCGCCCCGAGAAAGTGGGTGTGGTGAAAGACCTGGGTGTGAGCGTGTCCGAATTCCCGATCAATCTGGAGACTGCCGTCGCCGCGCGCGCCGCCGGTCTGTCCACTCTGTTCGGTGCGCCGAATGTGGTGCGCGGTAAATCGCAGTCCGGCTCCATGCGTGCGCTGGATGCGGTACGCGAAGGCGTGGCAGATTGTCTGTGCGGCGATTATTCGCCTGCGGCGCTGCTGCCTGCCGTTTTTCAGCTGCCGGAGTTGGCGGGTATCAAGTTGCATCAGGCGGTGGCACTGGTCACCTGCAATCCCGCGCGTGCCGTCAGCCTGAACGACCGAGGCTCCATCGCGGTCGGCAAGCGCGCCGACCTGCTGGCCGTGCGTTATCTGGGCGGTCTGCCGCAAGTGTCGCGCGTGTGGTCACAAGGCTTGCCGGTGATGACGCTGTCCTTCGACCACGGAGCATGAGATGAGCGGCGTCCTGCTCTATGTGATCGGCGCATCCGGCAGCGGCAAGGACAGCCTGATGCAGCACGCACGCTTCAAGCTGGCGCAGGATGCCAGCGTGGTGTTCGCCCACCGCTACATCACGCGTCCTTCCGACGCGGGCGGCGAGAACCATGTGGCGCTGAGCGAGGACGAGTTTGAATCGCGTGTGGCGCAGAAACTGTTCCCCTTGCACTGGCACAGCCACGGCCTGCGCTACGGCATCGGCTGCGAACTGAACCATTGGTTGGCGAGAGGTCTCACTGTCATCCTCAACGGTTCGCGCGCCTATCTGCAGGAGGCCGCACGCCGTTATCCGGAACTGGTGCCGGTGCTGATCGAAGTGTCGCCCACCGTGCTGCGCGAACGTCTGCAGGCACGCGGTCGCGAGAGCGATGAAGAGATCGAATCGCGCCTGCGACGCGCGGGGGAATTCGCTTCCCTGCAACATGGCAGACTTGTGCGCTTCCGTAACGATGATGCGCTGGAGAGCACCGGCCCGGAATTCGTCGAACTCATCCGCAGTCACGAACAGGTGAGGCTATGAGGTTGACCTTCCTCGGCACCGGTGCGGCCGGTGGTGTGCCGCTGTGGGGTTGCGATTGTGCGGTGTGCACTTTGGCGCGGTTGGACATCACCGCGCGCAGACAGCCGAACTGTGCCGTGCTGGAAGCGGGTGGCACGCGCTTGTTGATCGATGCGGGTGTGATGGATGTGGCGGAACGTTTCCCGCCGGGTGCACTGGATGCGGTGCTGGTCACACATTTCCACGCCGACCATGTGCAGGGCTTGTTCCATCTGCGCTGGGGCAAGGGCGCGCTGGATGTGTATTCACCGCACGACAGCGAAGGCTGCGCCGACTTGTACAAATCCCCCGGCCCCTTGCAGTTCACACAGCTATCAAAGTTCGAGCAGATAGTACTGGGCGAGGTGCGCATCACGGCGGTGCCGCTGGTGCATTCCAGGCCCTCGCTGGGCTATTGCATCGAGCATGAGGGCGCGCGGCTGGCTTATCTTTCCGACTGCCGCGAGCTGCCACCCGCCACGCTGGAATTCCTGCAACGCTGGCAGCCGCACACCCTCTGTCTGGATTGCACCTTCCCGCCTGCCGCACCGGAACCGCGCAACCATTTCGATCTGCTGGAAGCCATCGCTATTGCGCAGAATTTCCCGAACGGCGAGACTGTGCTGATGCACATCGGCCACAAGCTGGATGCCTGGTTGCTGGATAGACCCGATGCGTTGCCGGACGGTATGACGCTGGCGCGCGACGGCGAGACAGTGGTCTGCATCCCCACCTCATGACACCGCTACTGGCCGTCGGCCTTTCGGTGTTGCTGCATGTGTCGTGGAATCTGCTGACACGGCGCACGCACAGCGATGCCAATTTCCTGTGGTGGATCGTTGGTCTGCATGTGCTGATCTTCGCGCCGTTCGCCTTGCCCGCCTTTCTGCATGCTGCGCAGGAATCTCCCGTACTCTATCTGTGTGCCGCCATCAGCGGTACCGCCAACGGTTTGTATTTCCTCGGTCTGCGTGCCGCTTATCACGCGGCACCAGCCAGTGCGGTCTATCCCATGGTGCGCAGTTCGCCGCTGCTGATCGCGGTGATCGAGACACTGTTCTTTGCGCGCGATTTCCCGTTGTGGTCGTGGGTCGCCATCCTGGTCGCGGCAGCTGGTCTGTGGCTGATCGCCACCAGTTCGCACGACGGCGTGCGGCGTTTGAGCCAAGCCTGGCCGTACGCGCTGTTCGCCGCGGTCATGACCGCGGTGTACAGCCTCAGCGACAAAGTGGCGGCGGGGTATCTGGATGGGTTGCATGTCGCGCTGGGTTACGTGTGTGTGAACTACGCCATCGGCTGGTTGTTCCTGTGCGGCGAGCAGAAACGCCGCACGCAACGCTGGGTGCCATCGGTCACGCCGTCCAAGCGTTCACTGCTGATCGGCGCACTGGGCGTGGGCACGGCTTACGCGCTGGTGATCTACGCCATGCGCTGGCTGCCCGCCTCCTACGCGGTGACGCTCACCAATGCGGGCATCGTGCTCACCGTGTTGCTGGGTATTGTGTGGCTGAAGGAACACGAAGGCTGGCGCCAGCGCGTGGCCGGTGCCGCCCTGGTGGTGGTGGGCTTGGTCGGGATCGGGGTGCTGTCCGGCTGATCAGGCGGCCTTCGCCAGCTTGAATTGCCCGACGGTATCGAACAGCGCTTTGGAATTGTTCGCAAGCGTCAGCATCTCGTTGCGCGCCTGCTCGAAGCTGACGGCGGTGTCAGCGCTGATGGTGGCGACGGAATCGATGTTGCGCCAGATATGTTGGCCTGCGGCGGACTGGTCTTCGGTGGCGCTGGCGATCTGGCGCATCATGTCGGACACGATGTGCATGGAATCCTCGATCTGTTGCAGCAACTGTCCCATGCCTTCGCCGTGCAGCACGCCTTGCGCGACTTCCTGCTTGGCCAGTGCCATCGCCTTGCTGGCACCGGCCGTCTCGCTCTCGATGATCTGCACGATCTTGTTGATGTCGGTGGTGGCATTGGCGGTGCGCTCGGCCAGTTTGCGCACCTCGTCGGCCACCACCGCGAAGCCGCGTCCCTGCTCGCCGGCGCGCGCCGCTTCGATGGCGGCGTTCAGCGCCAGCAGGTTGGTCTGGTCGGCGATGTCCTTGATGAGCGTGCTGACCGAGCCGATCTGCTTGATCGACTGATGCAGCGCCTGCATGGTCTGCACCGAGGAAGCGACGGTCTGCTCGATCTGGTTCAGCGCCACGATGGTGGCGCGGCCGGTATCGCTGCCGGAACGCACCAGGTCCAGCGTCTTGCTGGACGCGGCGGCGGCATTGCCCGCGTTGCTGGCGATGGTCTTGATGGTGTTTCCCATGCCTTCGATGGCGTCGCTCACCTGCGAAGCCTTGGCCGATTGTTCCTTGGCGTTGGCCGTGACCGAGTGCGCCATCCGGCTCACGCCGTGCGCGCTGCGCTGCGTCTGGTCGGCCGAGCTGTGCACCTCGTGCAGGATAGTTTGGAAGCGCGCGATGAAGTTGTTGATGGTGGTGGCGAGATGGCTGATCTCGTCGTTGTTGTACACCGGCAGGCGGCGGCTCAGGTCGCCGTTGTGCAGATGGGTGATTTCGCCGATGATGGCTTCCAGCCGTTTGCGCAGATGCTGGCCGAACAGAGTCTGCGACACCAGCGTCAGCAGTCCCAGCAACAGCATCGGTGCCAGCACGATCCACAGCAGGTCGTTCATGCCGCTGCGGATGCTCAGCGCCGACGCGACTTCAAGTTCCTTGTTGGCCAGCACCATCCTGTCCAGGCTTTGCACGATGGGTTCCAGATACATGCCGTAGATTGCATCCGGGATCACCAGCGCATCCTCCGGGCTGGTGGCCGCGATCTTGATCGCGCTGCGGAAGCTCTTGGTATAGGCCGCCCAATGCTCGGAAATCTGCTGCAGCTGCTTCTGCATGCCCGCATCCGCCGTCGCTTCGGTGATGCGTTGCAGCGATGCGGCGATGTCGGCATCGGCCTGCTGCAACTGCGCCTCGCTCTCGAGCATCACCGGGTCGGCGCGGCTCACCGCCAGCGCGGTCGCCTTGATCTCGATCAGGCTCTTGGATGTGGTCTGCAGCGACTGATAACCGCGGAACTCCTGGCGCAAATGGTTCAGGTTCAGCATCACGAACACGATCACCGCCAGCATGCCCAGCAGCGACAGGCCAGTCATCAGGCGTAACTGGTTCTGCAGCGACAGGGTATTCAGGGGTGAAAAGAGCGTCATGGTCGGATACTCCGCAGGAAGGACGGGAAGCGCATCATAGGAGCGCTTTGTTACAGTCCGATGAACAGGGTCGGCATCCGGGGCGGCGGCCTTCATGTGCGCGTAACGAAACTGCATTAAAGTGCGCGATCCGCATTGGCACCCACCGCATCAGGAATATGTCGAAACAGATAACGATCTTCCCCGAGAGCAAATGCTCGCGCTGCAAACCCTCCAGTTGTTGCACCTATATCACCCAACCGATCAAGAAGCCCCGCGACCAGGACGACTACATGAACCTGCTGTGGCAGGTCTCGCATGAGCACGTCTCGGCGTTCAAGGACAGAGACGGCTGGTATCTGATGATCGACGGCAAGTGCGAACATCTACAGCCCGATGGGCGCTGCGGAATCTATGAGAGCCGCCCCGATGCATGCCGCGAACATAGCGACGAGTCATGCGAATTCGACAGGGTGCTCTCGACCGATTTCAAACTGTTTTTCCCGACGTATGAATCCCTGCTGGCGCATTGCAAGAAGAAGTTCAAGGATTGGGGTGAGGAGAGCGCCAAGTCGAAAAAGAAAGCAAAGTTAAAAACTTGAGTTCTACAATCGCGCGAACCTTCGGCGACATGCTGAGGTTTACCGATTTGAGCTGAGCAGGTGTGCCTCAGCAGCGCTTTCGTTCGCTGTGATAGACTGAAAACCATCAGTATCTATCGTGCCGGAGGTTAGTATGAGTACAAATCTTGAGGTCTTGGAAACCGAGGTCTTACAGTTGCCCCCAGTTGAACGATCTCACCTGCTTGAGCGACTGATCTCAAGTCTTGATACGGATCCAGAAGTCGAGGAAGCCTGGGAGCGAGAAGCAGATCGAAGGGAAGCTGAACTGGAGTCTGGATCAGTCTCGGATATTCCCGGGCAGGAAGCCATCGCCCGGCTTCGGGCAAGACTGCAGAGATGATCTACACGCTCCATCCCGGGGCGGAGCAAGACATTGCGGATGCGCTGGATTTCTACAAAGAACATGCTGGGCCAGTAGTCGCCGAACGCTTTCTCGAAGAGTTTGAGCGCGCCGCCAACCTTTTGATGAACCATCCCGGCATTGGAACGCCCTCGGCAAGAGGCCGGAGAGTTTTTCCGCTGAGGATATTTCCGTATTCGGTCGTATATCGAAATCTGGAGAACAGTATTCGAATCTTGATCGTGCGCCATCAGCACAGGAAGCCCAACTACGCGAGCGGAAGACGGTAAGTATTAAGGAGGCGCTGAGTAAGTTGTCATTCCCGCGAAAGCGGGGGCCAGTGTTTGTCTGACTAGGTTCCCACCATGCGAGCAGTCGTTGTGCGGCTTGCCTGCTTACCCCTTTGCGCGGTAACGAAAAAATCGAATGGATCAGTCAAAGGTAGGGTGCGCAAGCGCACCCTACGACTACAAGATCAGGAACGACACCCAGGCGATTATCCCCCCCAGCGCCGCACCGGCCAGCACATCGCTGGGGTAGTGCAGACCGAGGATGGGGCGCGACAGTGCGACCATCGCCGAGAACGGCACCAGCAACCAGAACAGGCCTGGGTAATAAGACAGCGCCACGATGCAGAACACGGTGGCGTGCAGGGTGTGGCCGGAAGGGAAGCTGAACTGGTCCAGCGTCTTGCCAACACATTTGATCGCGGGGTAAACGTTGAAAGGGCGCGGACGCAAGGTCTTGCCCTTGATAAGTTTGTACAGCAGCGTGCCGCAACCGCCCGCGAGCAGCATGTGCAACACGGCGGGCACCGCTTCGTAACCATCCTGTAGCAGGAAAGAGATCATCAGCACATACCAGAACACGCCGTCGCCCAAACGGCTGGCGATGCGGAACAGGTTGCGCAGGGTGAAGCTGCGGCTCAGCCGGTTGCACGAAACGCACAACGCGACATCGAACTGCTTAATCTGTTGCAGCGGAGAGCTCAGGTTGTCCATGTTTCACTCCCTGTGAACGTACGGTATCTACCAGAACAGCTTCCATCTGACCCATGATGTGTTCCCAGGTCAGCGATTCAACCGTGTCGCGTGCAGTCTTGCCCAGTCGGCGCACGCGCGGCAGATCGTTCGCCAGCGTGCGTGCCTCGGCGATGAAGGCATCGCTGTCGGCATAGGTCGCCAGCAGGCCGTTCACGTCATGTTTGATGTGTTGCTGCGCGGCGGCGTAGTTGTAGGCGAGCGTCGCCAGTCCGCTGGCCATCGCCTCGACGGTCACGTTGCCGTAGGTCTCGGTCAGGCTGGGGTAGAGGAAGATGTCACCGGAAGCGTAATGGCGCGCCAGCGCCTCGCCGGTCTGCATACCCGCGAAGATCACCTGCGGATGCTGCTTCTGCAGTTCGGCGCGCGCCGGGCCATCGCCCACCATCACCAGACGCAGCAGCGGGTTGATCTTGCGCATCTGCTCGAACGCCTGGATCACCACCTGCAGGTTCTTCTCCGGCGCGATGCGGCTCACCAGCATCACCACCGGCGTGTCATCGTCCGCGTTCCATGTCGCGCGCAGTTCCGCATCGCGCTTGGCCGGATGGAACAACTCGGTATCCACCCCGCGCGACACCACCAGCACGTTCTGATACCCCTCGTGCTCCAGTTGCTGTTGCAGCGAAGCGGTGGGCACCAGCGTGCAGGCCGACTTGTTGTGGAAGTGGCGCAGGTAAGCGGCGATGGGCTTCTTCAACAGGCCGATGCCGTAGTGCTGCGTGTAATTGTGGAAATTGGTATGGAAATCCGTGCTCACCGGGATCGCAAGCTTGCGCGCCGCCGACAACGCCGACCAGCCCAGCGGCCCCTCGGTCGCGATGTGCACCACGTCCGGCCGCTGCGCGCGCCACAGCTTCAGCAGCAGGTTCTTCGCGGGTAGGCCGGATTTCAGTTCCGGGTAGCCGGGGATCGGCATGCCCGACACCAGCGTCTCCGCATAGTTAGCCTCGGCGGCCGGCGCATCCTGCTTGCCCTGCCGCGGGCGGATCATATGGATGCGATGCCCGCGCTTGAGCAGCCCGTGCACCATGCGGCCGATGGTGATGGCCACGCCGTTCACTTCCGGCACATAGGTTTCGGTAACCAGCGCGATACTCAGCGCTGGCGCGACTTGGAGAGTTTCGTTTGGTGTATTCATGGCGCGCATCGTGGCGCGGATGCATGAATATTTGATTACGGGGGGGTGAAGAGTTTGTGACGGGGGAGGGGGCTAAGAAAAAAATATATAGGCCGTCGAAGTCGTTGACGTCTTTGTGTTGGATGTTTACGGTTCGTGTCGGTGAAGTTTGAAGTGCATTCAATCGACACCTGCCCCTTTCTAAGTTCTGTTCAGTGATCGGGGTATTGGGGGGTGTATTTGTCGGGTTATTTAGGGTGTGCGAAAAATTGACCGTCTTTAAATTCAACACATAAAAAAACAGAATTCCAGATTAGACACATCGAAGGTGCCTTTCGCGGCATTTTTTTAGGGTGTCTACTTTAACGTTAGGTTTTTCAGAGGGGTAGTATGCTCAACATTCTCACAGGCGAATTTTTCCTTAAGTTCATGCCAAATGGCGGGAAAGCGGTTCTATTTAGAGCAGCTTTTGTTTCTGTATACCTCTACCTAGTTGCTATAGCGATAAAGTCATATACCGGCGATGGTGCTGTCCTTGTGTTCTCGCTTGAGCAACTCTTCGCTGAAGTGAATGAAACTATTCCATGGGCCGGCGCAATTTTCGGCGCAGTTTACGCGGCTTTGTATGCACGATTTTCGTCCCAGTGGACGTACCTGGCTGACCTTTACAATCAGCAGTTGGCGGTCGCGGTGACCGCGTCCGAAGGAAACCTGAATGAAGAAAACTATGCAATCTGGCAGGCGGCATTTATTGAAGATGCCGTTTGCATGCATTTGGCAACTAAGCGAGGTTTTAGCAATGCGATCTATTCGATGCTTAAGGAGCAGCAGATTAGGAATATTCTTGAGAAAGATGGCCACTTTGGAACGGATCGTGTTCAAGAACTAGAGGCCAAACTAAAGGCGATTTTCGAAGGAAATCCCTAACCCGCCAGTCGAGTGGTATTGCGCTAAAGCGCGTAGCCCCTTGTATCTTAGCTCCAGGTTATGCATCAGATTCCACAGCACCTTTTCTTTAGGAGAGAAACATAAATGGCCGTTAATCCGCTGCTGAATTGGCATAAACCCATTGATCTTCCAGATGGGAAGACAGACGCCGCAGTCAAGCTAATCCCCTCTAAACCTGGCATCTACGTGTTCTTTCGAGAGTTTGGAAGTAGTGTCCAAATCTTCTACGTCGGTAAAGCGCTGAAGCTTCAGGGGCGAATCAAGGGGCAGCTCAACAATCACAGCCTAATGACGGCAATAAGCCGAGCCAAGAACGGCAAACGCAAGCTTGTTTGGGCTGAACTGAAGCTGAAGCCGGGTCAAACTGTTGACAGTGCTCTGAAAGCGGCAGAAAAGCTCATGATCCGACACTTTGTTGAAGAGGGACAGCCGGTTCACAATATTCAAGGCAAGAGAATTCCTGTTCAAACCCTAACGAACAAGCTGATTAAAGAGGTCAAACACTTTGTTCCCAGTTCTGTCACCGTTGACGCATAACCTTTCGCTCTGTAATCAAATGAATCAAAGGGGCCAGGCTCGAATATTTGGAGAGCTAAATGGAGCTAAACGGGTCAGCCTCGGATTAACGTCCCACCCTCTCGCCCACCCCGTGCCTAGTAGTAATTATGTTTCTCATTGTTGACATTTATCCATAAATACAAATAATGAGAAACATTATGCCTACCAACCCCTCCATCCTTGCAAGCACCACTGCCGACAAGCTGATCGCTCTGGGTGGGCAGATTCGTGCGCAGCGCAAGGCGTTGCGTATCAGTGCAACCGCTGCGGCGGAGGCGGCGGGTATGTCGCGCGTGACTTTGCACCGTATCGAAAAGGGGGAGCCTTCGGTCGCCATGGGCGCGTACCTGAGTGCGATGGCGGTGCTGAACATGGATCTTGGCATCGTCGATTCGGCTGCCGATGTGCCGATTTCGGATCGCACCGGCTGGATCCCCGCGCGCATCGATCTGTCCGATTACCCGCAACTCAAACAGCTTGCCTGGCAAGTGCATGGCGGCGGTGAGTTGTCGCCGACAGAGGCGTTGAGCATCTATGAGCGCAACTGGCGTCATATCGATGTGAAGTCGCTGGCGCCGCGTGAGCAGCAGTTGATCGATGCATTGCGTAGCGGATTGGGCGGGCAAATTGGAACTGTTTAACCGTCCGCACCATCGGCAGATCGCCCATGTCCTCGGCTCCCTCGATGGCACTATTTTGCGTGCGCACGATTGTCTGTTCGGCGGCGGAACGGCGATTGCGCTTCGCTATGGCGAATATCGCGAGTCGGTCGACATCGACTTTCTGGTGTCGGACATCACCCGTTACCGCGACTTGCGTCAGCTACTCACCGGAACGGATGGGATCGCTGCGCTCGTGCGCGAGGGCGCGGTCCCCTTGGTGCAGACCCGCGAGATACGGGCGGATCAATATGGTATCCGCACGATGTTGCAGGGGACGGACATGCCGATCAAGTTCGAGATCATCCTTGAAGGGCGAATCGCGTTGGCGGCACCCGGCAGCAAGGATGAGATCTGCGGTATCGCGACATTGACGGCAGTGGATATGGCCGCCGGCAAATTGCTGGCTAATTCGGATCGCTGGAATGACGACGGTGTATTTAATCGCGACATCATCGACCTAGTCTCGGGGTCACCTAGTCTCGGGGTCAGGTCTTGCATTACGACATTCCTCTCGGGCTATAGGAGTCTCGGGGTCAGGTC
>WOZO01000206.1 GCA_011620315.1 Sideroxydans sp.
ACCGCCTGATCAAGACCGTGCCCGAGGTCGCCAGCGTCTACGGCAAGGCCGGCCGGGCCGAGACCGCGACCGATCCGGCACCGATGGAGATGTTCGAGACCACCATTCAGTTCAAGCCGAAGAGTGAATGGCGACCCGGCATGACGCAGGACAAGCTGGTTGATGAACTCGACCGCATCGTCAAGGTGCCCGGTGTCGCCAATATCTGGGTACCACCGATTCGCAACCGCATCGACATGCTCGCCACCGGCATCAAGAGCCCGGTCGGCGTCAAGGTAGCCGGTACCGATCTGGCCGTGATCGACCACGTCACCGGGGAAATCGAAAAGGCGTTGAAGGACGTACCGGGCGTCAGCAGCGCACTTGCCGAGCGGCTTACCGGGGGACGTTACGTGGACGTGACGATCAACCGCGATGCCGCCGCGCGCTTCGGCATGAACATCGCCGACGTGCAATCCGTCATCACCTCGGCGGTCGGCGGCGACAACATCGGCGAGACGGTCGAAGGCCTGCAGCGCTTCCCGATCAACCTGCGCTACCCGCGCGAGATTCGCGACTCGCTGGAGAAGCTGCGCGTGCTGCCCATCATCACCGAGAAGGGGGCACGGCTGGTGCTCTCCGACGTGGCGGACATCCGCATCACTGATGGCCCGCCGATGCTGCGCAGCGAGAACGCACGATTGTCGGGCTGGGTGTACGTGGACATTCGCGGCCGCGACCTCAAGTCGGCGGTGCAGGACATGCAGCGCGTCGTCGTAGAAAAAGTACATATACCGCCTGGCTACTCGATCTCGTGGTCGGGCCAGTTCGAGTTCCTCGAACGGGCAACCGCGAAGTTGAAAGTAGTGGTGCCGTGCACGCTCTTGATCATCTTCGTGCTGCTCTATCTAACCTTCACGCGCTTCGACGAAGCACTGCTGATCATGACGACGCTGCCCTTCGCCCTGGTCGGCGGCATCTGGCTGCTCTACCTGCTGGGCTACAACCTGTCGGTGGCTGGCGCTGTCGGCTTCATCGCACTGGCCGGGGTGTCAGCCGAGTTCGGCGTGATCATGCTGCTTTACCTCAAGCAGGCGTGGAACGAGCGTGTCGATGCCGACACGACGACGGCAAACGACTTGCTCGACGCGATCCGCGATGGTGCGGTATTGCGCGTGCGGCCCAAGGCGATGACGGTGGCGGTGATTCTCGCCGGACTGCTGCCGATCATGTTCGGCAGCGGTACCGGGTCGGAAGTGATGCAGCGCATTGCCGCGCCGATGGTCGGCGGCATGATCACTGCGCCGCTGCTCTCAATGTTCGTGATTCCGGCCGCGTATCTGCTGATGCGTGGCAGGAAACGAAAGCAACCTTGAACCATGCATAGAGACACGTGTCTTATGGACAACAAAACTACGCCGGGGTCGCATGAATAGAGGACCCGTTTTCTGGCTTGCATTGATCCTTGCCCTGTGGCTCCCGATTTACGGCGCCAATGTGGTGGCGATGGTTTCGTGCGAACCGGCGATTGGAATATCACCAGCATCAGCACACGCATGAAGTGCAGAAACATGCGCATGAACACCACCGCGATAACTACATCACGATCATGTCCATCAGGTGCCTTCGGCACAGAGCGAATGGCATACCCATGCGCACCGGGGCGATCCTCGCCCCATAAACACATCCGCATTTTCGGATGTTCATCACCAACATTCGCGCGGGCAAATACATTGATGCGGAACTGTTCTTATTTGAGGCTATACTGCCGCCCGTGCGCCGCTACCTGATTCTATTTCTGGTATTCCTCCTGCCGATCCAGGTTTCCTGGGCGGTGGTGGCAAACTATTGCGACCGCCATCAGGAAGCAGCTGTACTTCATCTCGGGCATCACGAAGACGAACGCCATGTGTCGCCCGATGTTTCAGATGATGGACAACTCCCTGCCAGCGAATCCAGTGCTGGCCAATGCCATGACCACTTGTCCGGCTTTATTGCCCTGCTGCTTAACGAATCGTCTGTTTCGATAAGCGCCATGTCTCTTCTGCAACTGCATGGCATTGAACCGAGCTTCGCCACGCTGCCCCCCTCCCAGCCCGAACGCCCCAACTGGTCTGCTCTCGCCTGATACGGCGAGACGGGCGTTATCCATTGCTTTAGCAGTTCCCTGCGGCACTGCCCCGTTTCGTCGAGTTTATCCCCTCATGCGTGGAGAATTCGATGCGAAAGTATTTTTTGCTGCCATTTCTGGCGGCTGTTTTGTTCCAACCTTTGTTTGCGCTGTCCGCCGAGTTAGGCAGTTCCGGCCTTGTCGAACCGGGTGGGCCGCTGTCGCTGGATACGGCCCTTTCATTGACCCTGCAAGCCAATGCCGAGGTTTCGGCGGCGGCGCGCGAACTGGAAGCAGTGGAAGCGACAGTCACCCAAGCCGGCGTACTGCCAAACCCCGAGCTGCAAACGCTCGCCGAAGACCGTCGGCGCGAGTCGCGCACCACGACGGTACAGATCAACCAGCGTATCTCGTTGAGCGGCAAGCGCTCGGCGCGCGTTCGTGCCGCCGAACGTTCGCGCGACATTGCCGGCAGCGATCTCTCCGCCACCAGGGCGGACATTCGCGCGGGCCTGATTGCCGCCTTCTTCGATGTCCTGATCGCGCAGGAACGACTGCGGCTGGCGCAGGCCTCCGCCGATCTGGCGAAGCGCGGCACGTCTGCGGCAGCAAAGCGCGTGGCGGCTGGCAAAGTTTCGCCGGTGGAAGAAACCAAGGCCCGCGTGGCCGAGGCGGGTGTGAAGATCGAACTTGCGCAGGCCAGCAGCGAATTGCGCTTGATGCGTCAGCGCCTCACGGCATATTGGGGCAACCCGTCACCACGTTTCGATGCCGCTGTTGGCGAAGCGAACTCACTCCCCGATGCTGGCAATCTGGATGATGTTGTACAGCGCCTCGATACCACGCCGGAAATGCGCCGTGCCAGCCTGGAAGTGGAACGCCGTCGCGCGCTCACCGATGTCGAACGCAGCAGTCGCATCCCTGATGTGACCGTGAGTCTCGGTGCCAAGCGCGACGAACTACTGGGACGCAATCTTGCCATCGTCGGCCTCTCGATCCCGATACCGCTGTTCGACCGTAATCAGGGCAATCTTGGCGAGGCCATTTCACGCCAGGACAAAGCGCGCGACGAACTCGCTGCAACGCGAGTCCGCGTCCAGGGCGAAGCAATGCAGGCATGGCAGCAACTGGACATGGCCCGCAGTGAAGCATTGGTGCTGGAAAGCGAAGTGCTGCCCGGCGCGCAATCGGCGCTCGATGCGGCGACCACGGGTTTTGAGTACGGCAAGTTTGCTTTCCTCGACGTACTCGATGCACAACGCACCTTGTTCCAGGCCCGTGCGCAATACCTTCGTGCGCTGTCGTCAGTGCATCGCGCACGTGCGCAACTCGACAGCATTCTCGGCACGGGCACCAACAACATTGCCGAACAAAAGTAAGGAATCGAAAATGACATCAACGACATCAAGCAACAAACAAAAGCGCATCCTCATCGCCGTCATCGTGATCGGTATTCTTCTCGGTGGTGCAATTCTACTGACCGGAAAAAGTCAGCCCGCAGGAGATGAGCATGGTCATGGCGGCCATGAAGAATCCGGCCATGCCGAAAAAGGTGGCGATCACGAAGAAGGCGAGAGCGAAGAAGGTGAAGAGCACGAAATCGCCAAAGGTCCGCATGGTGGCAAGCTCTTCACCGATGGCGACTATGCGCTCGAAGTCACCATTTTTGAGCAGGGAGTCGAACCGCAGTTTCGTCTCTACACCTATCTCAAGGACAAGCCGCTTGATCCGGCGCAAAGCAAGGTCGAGCTGACGCTGGAGCGTCTTGGTCGCGCGCCGCAGGTGTTCAAGTTTGCCAAGGAAGGCGACTACCTCAAGGGTGATGCCATCGTGATCGAGCCACATTCGTTCAAAGTCACGGCCACGGCGACGCATGCGGGCAAGCAACACAAGTTTGCTTACGAGCAAGTCGAAGCGCGCGTCACCATGAACGATGCGCAAGTTCAGCAGGCTGGTGTCGAGATTGCCACTGCCGGCCCGGCGAAAATAGCGACAAAACTGCAATTGCTCGGCGAAGTTCGCTACAACGGCGACCGCACGGTGCACGTCGTGCCACGCACTGCTGGTCGGGTCGAATCCGTCGCGGTGAGCGCTGGCGAAGCGGTTAAAAAGGGCCAGGTACTGGCCGTGCTGTCGAGCCAGATGCTGGCGGATCAACGCAGCGAACAGTTAGCGGCGCAGAAACGGCTCACTCTCGCGCGTACGAGCTATGCACGCGAGAAAAAATTGTGGGAAGAAAAAATCTCTGCCGAGCAGGACTATTTGCAAGCGCAGGCTACCTTGCAAGAAGCGGAAATTGCCGAGCAAAGTTCACGGCAAAAGCTTGTCGCCTTGGGTGGAACAGCAGCAGGGAGTGGCAGCGACCTGACGCGCTTCGAAATTCGTTCGCCGATTGACGGCATCGTCACCGAGAAAAACCTGTCGGTTGGCGAAGCGTTGAAAGAAGACAGCGCAGTGTTCTCCGTCTCTGATCTTTCCACGGTGTGGGTGGAAGCGCCGGTCGCTGTACAAAACCTCGCTGCCATCAGCGGTGGACAAAAAGCCACGGTGCGTGCCAATGCCTTCACGGCGGAAGCGGAAGGGAAAATTGCCTACGTTAGCGCGCTGGTTGGCGAACAGACGCGATCAGCAATGGCGCGCATCGTACTGGCCAATCCAAAGGGACTCTGGCGTCCGGGCCTGCCGGTAACGGTGGACGTCGTGTCGAACGAAGCGCAGGTCTCCGTTGCCGTGGAGGCTGAAGCGATCCAGAGCGTGCGCGAAAGGCAGGTAGTGTTTGGCCGCTACGGCGATGCTTTCGAAGCGCGGCCACTTACCTTGGGCCGCAGCGACGGGCGTTTTGTCGAGGTGCTGGAAGGGTTGGATGCCGGCGAGAAATACGCGACCAAGAACAGTTTTCTGATCAAGGCAGACATCGGCAAGTCCGGCGCCAGCCACGATCATTGAAAGGGGAATACTCATGAAACAGATCACCGCCATCATCCGCCCGCACCGTCTGGGTGCAGTAGAGCAAGCGTTGCATGCCCTACCCCATCTACCCGGGTTCACCCTCTTTCCCGCCCATGGCCATGCTCGCGGGCATGGACAGGATCATTGTTTCATCGCCGACGAATGGAATCCGGATGCCCATGATCGCCTGGTACTGCTGATTTTTTGCAGTGACGACGCAGCGGACGGCATTGTGAATGCCATCCATCGGGTCGCCCGCACCGGTACGCCGGGCGACGGCATCGTCGGTGTGGCTGAATTGGCTGACGTACTACGCATCCGCAGCGGCGAGCGCGGCAACGCCGCGCTATAAAAGGAGCCATCATGTTTGAACGCATCATTCGCTTCGCCATCGAGCAACGCTGGCTCGTGCTACTCGCCGTATTCGGCATGGCCGGATTGGGCATTTTCAGCTATCAGCAGTTACCCATCGACGCCGTGCCCGATATCACCAATGTGCAGGTGCAGATCAATACGGAGGCCTCAGGTTATTCGCCGCTGGAATCAGAACAGCGCGTCACCTATCCCATCGAAACTGTCATGGCCGGCCTGCCTCGTCTGCAGGAGACGCGCTCAATCTCGCGCTATGGTCTGTCGCAGGTCACGGTGATTTTCAAGGACGGCACCGACATCTACTTCGCCCGTCAGCTGGTCAGCGAGCGTATTCAGGAAGCGCGCAGCAAGTTACCCGATGGCCTGGTGCCCAGTCTCGGCCCCATCTCCACTGGTCTCGGCGAAATCTACACGTGGACGGTCGAGTCCGAAGAGAACGCGCGCAAACCTGATGGCACGCTCTATACACCGATGGATTTGCGCGAGATACAGGACTGGATCGTCAAGCCGCAATTGCGCAATGTGCCGGGCGTGACCGAGATCAACAGCATTGGCGGCTATGCCAAGGAGTTTCAGGTCGCGCCGCAACCTGATCGACTGGTGGCTTATGGCCTCTCGCTGCAAGACGTGGTACAGGCGCTGGAGCGCAACAATGCCAATGTTGGTGCCGGCTATATCGAACGCAGTGGCGAGCAATACCTGATTCGCGCACCCGGCCAGGTGGGCGGCATCGAAGATATTGCAAATGTCGTTATCGGTACCGTCAAAGGCGTGCCGATCCGCATTCGCGACGTGGCCCAAGTCGGCCTCGGCAAGGAACTACGGACTGGAGCGGCAACCAAAAATGGGCGTGAAGTTGTGCTTGGCACCGTATTCATGCTGATCGGCGAGAACAGCCGCAATGTCTCGCGCGCGGTAGACAAGAAACTGGCGGAAATCAATCGCAACTTGCCCGAAGGCGTAATGGCGAAGACGGTGTACGACCGCACCATCCTCGTCGATAAAGCCATCGCCACGGTGAAGAAAAACTTGCTTGAAGGCGCGTTGCTGGTGATTGCCATCCTGTTCCTGTTTCTCGGCAATATCCGCGCCGCGCTGATTACTGCGATGGTGATTCCGCTGGCGATGTTGTTCACCTTCACCGGCATGGTGACCAACAAGGTGAGCGCCAACTTGATGAGTCTCGGCGCGCTCGACTTCGGCATCATCATCGACGGTGCGGTGGTGATCGTCGAAAACTGTGTGCGGCGTCTGGCGCACGCGCAGGGTAAGGTGGGACGCGTACTGACACGCACCGAACGCTTCCACGAAGTGTTCTCTGCGGCGAAAGAGTCGCGTCGTCCACTGCTCTACGGCCAGCTCATCATCATGGTGGTGTATCTGCCGATCTTCGCCCTCAGCGGCGTCGAAGGAAAAATGTTTCACCCCATGGCGTTTACAGTGGTTGCTGCATTATTGGGTGCGATGATTTTGTCGCTGACTTTCATCCCCGCGGCTGTCGCGCTGTTCCTCAATGGCAAGGTGGCCGAAAAGGAAAGTCGTGTCATGTCATGGGCCAAGCGCAACTACGCACCCATGTTTGACTGGGCCATGGTCAGCAAGCCGCTGGTACTGACGATTGCGATCGTCTCGATCCTATTGTCCGGGCTATTGGCATCACGCATGGGCAGCGAGTTCGTCCCCAATCTCAATGAAGGCGATATTGCCCTGCATGCGCTGCGTATTCCCGGCACCAGCCTGACCCAGGCCATCGACATGCAGTTGCAACTGGAGCAGACAATCAAGCAATTCCCCGAAGTCGAGACGACATTTGCCAAGCTCGGTACCGCCGAAATTGCGACCGACCCGATGCCGCCGAATGTCGCCGACAATTTCGTCATGTTGAAGCCGCGCGCCGAGTGGCCTGACCCGAGCCGACCCAAGGAAGATCTGGTCACTGCGTTACAGGTCGCGGTAAGCAAGGTTCCGGGCAACAACTACGAGTTCACCCAGCCGATCCAGATGCGCTTCAACGAACTGCTCTCCGGCGTGCGCAGCGATGTGGCGGTCAAGGTGTTCGGTGATGACATGGAGACGATGAACGAGACGGCCGAGAAAATCTCGCAAGTGCTGGAAAGCATCCCCGGCGCGGCCGATGTCAAGGTGGAACAGACCACCGGCCTGCCGATGCAGACGGTGCGAATCGATCGCGAGAAAATCGCACGCTATGGTCTCAGCGTGGCGGACGTGCAGGATGTTTTGGCGACTGCGATTGGCGGACTGGAGGCGGGGGCGGTATTTGAAGGCGATCGGCGTTTCGATATTGTGGTGCGCCTGCCCGAGCAGTTGCGCGGCAATCTGGATACCATGCTGCAATTACCCATTCGTCTCAGTGAGAGCGGCGACAGTGGCGTGGCGAACTTCATCCGTCTCGGCGATGTGGCAAGCATCGACTCGACACCGGGGCCGAACCAGATCAGCCGAGAAAACGGCAAACGCCGCGTCGTCGTCACCTCCAACGTGCGTGGACGCGATATCGGTTCTTTCGTCGCCGAAGCCGAAGAGAAAATCTCGGCCGCAGTCAAGGTTCCAGCCGGTTACTGGACTACCTGGGGCGGTACTTTTGAGCAGCTTCAGTCGGCGGCCAAGCGCCTGCAGATCGTGGTGCCGGTCGCGCTGTTGATGGTGTTCGTATTGCTGTTCGCCATGTTCGGCAACGTGAAGGATGGTCTGCTGGTATTCACCGGCGTGCCCTTCGCGCTGACCGGCGGCATCCTCGCGCTATGGTTGCGCGGAATTCCATTGTCGATCTCGGCCGGCGTCGGGTTCATCGCGCTGTCGGGCGTCGCCGTGCTGAACGGTCTGGTGATGATCTCGTATATCCGCAGCCTGCGTGAAGAAGGCATGCCGCTCGACGCCGCGATCCGTGAAGGCGCGCTAACGCGGCTTCGGCCGGTGTTGATGACAGCGCTGGTCGCTTCGCTCGGTTTCGTGCCGATGGCGATTGCTTTGGGCACCGGTGCGGAAGTGCAGCGTCCTCTGGCGACGGTGGTGATCGGCGGCATCATCTCCTCGACGTTATTGACGTTATTGGTGCTACCGATCCTGTATCGACTGGCACATCGCAAGGAAACAGACGATGAAACACTTGCGATCAGCAACAGTACGTCACACGAGCATCCAACCTGAACAAAATACCGCTGAATTAATCGATAAAGATAATGGATATCGACACTGAGCTTCTTTACGCTGCCCGCATGGTGATCGCTGCGCTACTCGGTGGTTTGATTGGCTGGGAAAGAGAGCGCCATGCGAGTGATGCGGGCATTCGAACTTATATGGCAATCGCGCTAGGTGCTTGCGCATTCAGCCTGATATCTCTTCATCTGACAAATGATCCGGCACGTATCGCGGCGCAAGTGGTCAGCGGCATAGGCTTTATCGGCGCGGGCGTCATTTTCCAGAACAAGGGAAGTGTTGCAGGGCTTACGACTGCTGCCACGCTGTGGGCGACGGCGGCAGTCGGTATGGCCAGCGCCTTCGGCATGTATGTGTTGGCGATCATCACGGGAGTGCTTGTTTTTTTAACCCTCGCGCTGCACCACCTGCCCGGTTGGGACCGGCTCAGCGGAAAACACGGCAAGCAAGACCATGGCGAGCAGGAAACCGTCGATTAGCGCAAGCAACTTTTATCAGCCTTAAATCACTTACAGAGGAGTAAATCATGGGATTGCTTGAACGGATGGTAGGTAATTTGATGCGCGGTAACTTTGGCGGACATCACGGAGGCTATCAAGCTGGTCATCACAGTGGCGGATCAAAACATGGCTACGGCAATTATCCGGGCTCTCCGCAAGGCTCTGGCTCTGGCGGCGGCAATCCATGCGCCAAATGCGGCACCGTCAATGCTGCGGCAGCACGCTTCTGTCAGCAATGCGGCTCACCGCTGTCGCCTAAAATATGTTCTGGTTGTGGTACAGAACTGCCATCAGGTACGAAATTTTGCAGCCAATGCGGCAAACCTCAGCAGTAATGCACAGCTGTTGGAGCATTCGATTTTTGATGGGCCGCATCCTGATTGGTTGACACTCTGCAAGATGCTGACCAACAATATTCAAGGTTACACGTGGCTAAGGCATCAAGACGTTGCTGTTACGAAAGTGACGAAGACTCGCGCAGTCTGATGCCGGGCTCAAGATGGGCAAGTTTTTAGCGGGAACAAAAAAATCTGTTCATCTCGTAGTTAACATCTTGCCGCACACATGAAGGCTCGCGTAAAAGAATTAGTCGCATCGACTGAGCGGCGTAGCACGCCGCATTTCTTGCCTGGGTATGCGCCGGACATATTTCCGATCAGCAGCGCGCAGTCATGTCAAGCATACCAGCGCGGCACAATGCTCATTGCGTGCCGGATGTCTCTGAAACAGGTTGCCGCTCCCAACACAGAGCGACGCTTTGCATCAAACGAAATCAGAACCTCAGCTTCAGTCCTACATCGATAGAACGACCCTGCCCGAGCAACGAACCAATTTGCCCACCCGCCGAAGCAGCGGCGATATTGACGCCGCCCAGCGGCAAGGCGTAGTTGCGGTCGAACAGATTACGGACGCCAACCAAGACACTGACGCCATTTGACAGTTGGTAGCGGGTACCGATATTGACCAGCGCATAGCCCGAGGTCTGGTCTTCAAGTCGTCGCACATCCACATCGGACTTGGCTGCCACCAGCAGCAGTTCCACCGAATTTGTCCAGGCCTTCAGTTGCTGCTCCAAGCCGAGCGTCAGGTTGGGCGGCATGATGTGGTACAGGTCACCGCCATCATTGCGTCGGCCGCGCGTCCAGTCGAACTTGCCCTTGAAATCGCCGCTGCCATAGCTTGGGGTCTCCCATACCGGTGTATGCCAGACAAGGTTTACACCATACAGGTGGGCATCATGGTTGGCGAATTTCAGTAGTGCCTTGGTGTAGCCGGCCATGCTCATGTAAGTGCCGAGCGGATCGACGTCGATGTAATCCTTGACATAGGTATAAAACGGCGTGAGCTTGACGTCCCACGCACTCGTGCCCGCATCATGCCAATCAGCCGTAGCACTAATCGTGTGCGCCACTTCGGGCTTGAGGTCGATGTCGCCCGTATAGCCGTTGGCATCTCCGAACCAGCCGATCATGGTCTGCGCCATGGTGCCGGCACCCCACGAGTAGCGCTCGTACAGATTCGGCGAGCGGGTCTTACGGGCATAACCGAATTCATAGCTGGCCGTCCGGACGGGTTCGTATCGGAACAGCGCAGTCAAATCGATGTTGTTGTCGCGCTTGTCGTGGCTGCGCGCATTAAACGCATTCGCCGCCGCCGTATCCATCGCGCACATCATGCCGCAGCCGTAATCCTGCACATTGCCGGTATCGGTCTTGACCGATTCATGACGAACGCCCAGCAGCGATGACCATTGCTGGTTGAGCTTGCTCTCCCATTCGGCAAACAGGGCAAAGCGGTCGCGCGCGCCGTCGTTGATGTTCACATAGGTCTTCGGCCCCATCATCATGGAGCCTGCCAGCGGCGGCCACCAGTCGTTCAGTGTGAAGCGATGGTATTCATTGCCCAGACGCAGCGTATCGCCATCCTTCAGCGGCAACTCGGCCTTGAACGTATAGCCGATATCGCGGCCATGCGTGTCCATTGGCATATTGCCGGGCTTCTCCTGCGTGAAGAACCCCATCTTGTGCCGAGTGTCCTGCCAATAGACCTTGGCCTCCAGCTTGCCCCAGGCGAATTCGCCGTTATAACCAAGATTGGCGAACACGCCGTGGTTGCCGGTCATGTCCATGTACTGGTTGGGAAAGCCCTGATAGGGAATGGTTTGTTCGCCCACCTTCAATATCCACAGATTGCCGTCGCCCTGCGCACCCAGCGTTACGGACTGGTTGCTGCTCTTGTACAGGGTGTCGAGCACCTTGTGGCCGTTGCCATCCTTGTAGCTGTCGCCCTGTGCCTGGGCGCCGCTGTAATTCAGGCTGAGGCGATCACTGGCAACCGTACCGCTCACGTTGGTGGTCAGGCTGTTGTCCACGCTGCGGCTGAGGATCGAAGCGTCGCCCATGGTCAGAATACCGGCGCCCGTCTTGGCAAACACTGGCTGCGTGGACGAGATATTGATGGTGCCGGCGATGCTGTCGCCGCCCATGCTCACCGGCGTGATACCCGCCATGACATTCGCAACCCTTACCTGCGTGGGGTCGATGTAGGAAAGCGGCGCGTTCATGTGGTTGCCGCAGGCAGAGGTAATCTCGGCACCATCGATGCGAATCTTGATGCGATCATCGGCAAGGCCGCGCAAGACCGGAAGACCGGAAACGCCACCCGCCGAATAAACGCTGAAGCCGGAATGGCCTGAAAGCAACGCAGCGGTATCACTGGTCGCAAGGCTGCCGGAAAACGAATCATCCTTGATTGCCGTATCCCGGACGATGACTTCTTTCAGTGTGGTTTCGTCAGCGGCGAATGCCGCACAAGGGAGAATCACGACCACCAAGGCCAGAAAACCTCTACGCATAGCTGCCTCAAAAAAAGAACCGATTCTATGGGGCTAGAGCATCGGCCTTCTGCGACAAATTGTCGCGGTCGGATGGATAATTGCGGCAGATGGGTTTGATTCCACGCAACAATCAGTCGCAATGGGTGAAGATAGCGCGTTGGTCTCGATTTGAAAATCGGTACGTGATGAATTCGTGATCGCAGGGGGGCCCGAGGAGTGAATGCCCTTGTTTTGTCGGATTCATCCACATAAGGTTCTTTAACCCACCTGAATCGACGAGACCCGTTGAAGGCTATAGTTTCGATTCGCCTTCAGCCGAGCGAAAGTTTTGATCCTCAATTTGAATCGTGGAGTGCGCAAGACCAAAGCCAGTCTTCATCGCCGCGGTGGCACCGACGAGAATTGCTCGTGACAGGCCCATATCCGAGACGATCAAATGGCAACTCACGGCATCGAAGCCAGAAGTTATCGTCCAAACGTGAAGATCGCGAACCGCTGTTACTCCGTCTATCGTCAGTAGCTTCTGTTCAAGCAGTGAAATGTCTATTTCTGGCGGAGTGCCTTCCATCAGGATATCGATTGCGCTCTTCAACAAAATCCAGGTTCTCGGAATAATGAAGAGTCCGATCCCCGCGCCAATGATCGGATCGGCTAGCGTCCAGCCAGTGAGCATAACGATGGCTGCAGCGACAATAACGCCGATGGAACCCAACATATCGGCCAGCACCTCAAAGTACGCTCCCTTCACATTGAGGCTTTCCGAAGATCCGGCAGAAAGAAGCCTCATGCTGAGGAGATTCACGGCAAAGCCGATCACGGCTACAACCAGCATGGGAGCGCCCAGGATCTCTGGCGGCTGCAGAAACCGCTGATAGGCTTCGTAGAATATATAGACCGTCAGCAGCAGGAGTACGAGCGCGTTTGTCAGTGCCGACAATACCTCCATGCGAACATATCCATATGTTTTCTGCGGTGTGGCTGGACGTTCCGCGAAACGAATGGCAATCAGCGCTAATGCAAGGCCACCTGCATCCGTCAACATGTGCGCAGCATCCGCTAACAGCGCCAAGCTCCCGGTTACCAACCCGCCAATCACTTCAACCGCCATGAACGTGATCGTCAGGGCCAGCGCCCACGTGAGTTTGCTCTTGTGACGCCCCGCTGTCGTTCCCTGAGCCGGTGCCACGTACGAATGATTTCTTGCCATCTCTACCTTCTCAAGTAACAGCTTTGCTGCATTGACCGCACAGTCTTAAAGCTAGTCTGTGATGATTATGCATATTCAGGAACCGTTGCCTGAAGCCTTGGTACATAACCACATCGCCGACTGTCTAGACCGTGGCGCTGTGCACCTAGCAATGTCATGCTGCCTGCGCCACCGGCTGCGATGGAATGTCAATCTTCAAACCGCTTTCGTACGCGAGAAGCCGCAGTGCATTGATGACCACTAAAAGTGTTGAGCCTTCGTGGAAGAGCACCGCCGTGCCGATGTTCAGACCGAAGATCGTGGCAGGAATCAGCAAGGCCACGACGCCAAGACTCACCCACAGATTCTGCTTGATGATGCGGCTAGTCTGACGCGATAACCCGACCGCGAACGGCAATTGCGCCAAGTCGTCGGCCATCAACGCCACGTCGGCGGTTTCCAACGCGACGTCCGACCCAGCCGCTCCCATCGCGATCCCCACAGTGGAATTGGCCATGGCCGGTGCATCGTTGACGCCGTCGCCCACCATTGCCACTTTGCCGTGCACCTTGCGCAAATCCTTGATCGCCTCAACCTTCTGCTCGGGCATCAGATCGCCTCTTGCCTCCGTCAGCCCCACACTCTTTGCAACCGCCTCGGCAACTTGCTGGTTATCGCCCGAAATCATGATCAGGCGCTCGATGCCAAGCTTGCGCAGCTCGGCCATGACCTGTCCCGCGACTGGACGCGGCGTGTCCATGACACCGAGAACACCAAAGAAGCGCTGACCTTTGCGGACGACCATGGTTGTGCGTCCAGCGGCAACCAGCTTCTTGTTAGCATCATCCACCGCAGGCGGCAGAGTCGCGTCTGGCAGTTCCGAGAACAGAATCGGTTTGCCGATGTGCACCGTCTCTCCCTCTATCTGTGCCCGGACTCCGCGCCCGGTAATGCTTTGGACTTCCGAAGCAGTCACGGGACAGCCTCGCCCTGCCAGTCGTTCGCGCGCCCCCGTGACAATCGCCGAGGCCAGCGGATGGTCACTGTGCTCTTCGACCGCCAACGCCACCTGCAGCAATTCGTCTTCGGTCACCCCTTCGGCAGGCACGGCATCAGTCAGTTTCGGTTTGCCTTCCGTCAGCGTCCCGGTTTTGTCGAAAGCAATCGACGTAAGGGTGCCGAGATTTTCCAGCGGGCCTCCACCCTTGACCAGAACCCCTCCTCGGGCCGCACGCGCGACGCCGCTGAGAACTGCACTTGGCACCGAGATCGCGAGCGCGCAGGGGCTCGCGGCCACCAGCACAGCCATGGCGCGATAGAAACTCGTCGCAAAGGATTCGTCGATCACCACGCCTGCAAACATCAGGAGGCCAACCAGGGCAAGCACTGACGGAACGAAGATGCGTTCAAAGCGCTCGGTGAATTGCTGTGTCGGCGAACGCTGGGCCTCGGCCTCGGTCACCATCTTGACGACCCGTGCCATCGTCGATTGATCCGCTTTGCGCGCGACCATGATGTCGAGCGCACCCGAACCATTGATGGTGCCGGCGAATACGCGGTAATCCGGCCCCACGCGCTCAAGATTGGCGATGGCGGCCTTGGCATCTTCGACCGGACGCTTATCCACCGGTGAGCTTTCGCCGGTCACAGGTGCCTGGTTAATGCTCGATGTGCCGACCACGACCACGCCATCGGCAGGCAGCCGTTCGTTCGGTTTGACCACCACCACATCGCCAACCTGGAGGGCGTCGAGTCCCACCACTTCCGTGCCACCATTGCGACGTACCGTTGCCGTATCCGGCGCCAGCTTCGCCAAGGCTTCGATGGCCCGGCGAGCGCGACCCATCGCATAATGTTCGAGTGAATGGCCGAGGCTAAACAGGAACAACAGCAATGCACCTTCGCCCCATTGGCCGAGGGCCGCAGCTCCCGCCGCCGCTATCAGCATCAAGGTGTCGATCTCGAAGCGGCGCGCACGCAAATTCTCGATTGCCTCCTTGACGGTAAAGAACCCGCCAAAAAAATATCCCGCGATGTAGCAAACCGTCGATACCCAGCCCGGCGCAAAACTGCTGCGGCCAATCAGCCAGCCAATCGCTACCAGAACGCCCGCCACAAGCGCGAAGACAAGTTCCGATTTTTCGCCAAAAGGTCCGCCATGATCATGGCTTGCATGCTCATCCTCGCCCTTCTCATGCGTGTGGCCCGCATGATCCGCCTCGGCCTCAACCTGGCTTTCGCGCGGCGCGTTATCGTGCGTATCCGCATCCGATGGGCTTTTCGTCTGTGATGCAGGCGCCAATGGTGGCGGTGGCGCGGATTGTGTTGCGCGAACACCAACTACGCTGACCTTATCTAGCAACGCCTGCTCGGAGACCAGTGACCTGTCGAATTCGATTCGCACCGCGCCGGAAGCGGCAACATCGGCTTCAAGAACCCCCGCTATGCGACGGAGACTGACTGCCACGCGACGAGCCTCCCGCGCGTGCATTGCCTGTGACCTGATCAGTAGATGCGAAAACCGCGACGTGAGTTGCGCACCGACCGATTGCACCAGTTCGCGCAGGCGCCCAAAAGAAATGACGTCAGGGTCATAGTGGACACAGAGCTGAGGCGATCCCGTGTCGACTCCGACAACATGGGCTTCGGCGATACCGGAGCGGCCTGTCAGTGAATCGATCAAGCGCGCTACGCAGCGATCTTCCACATCACCCACATCGGGAAGTACCAGCGGCAAGTCCAGGCGAAGTTTTTCAGGTGTAGTCATGACGACGCATCACTTTCATTTTGATATCGTAGATGAAATGCAACAAGCCTTGATCGGCGGCCGGTACCTGCCCAAACGAAACATCGCAAACGGCGGCAAACGAAGCGGATTTGCGGCAATGGCGCCATGCAGCCCACCGTGCCGAGCTCGTCACGGAAAGTCATGAGGACTTGCGCCTAGCATCGCTATGCTCCCCAGGGAGTGTTTCAGCGGGCTGACGCTTCTTTTGCATCCGCTGCCGAAGTCGATCTGCATACTTTGCAGGTGCCTTTTCCTTTTTCTTTGTCTTGTTCCGCCGAGCACGCCACAGCCAGTAGATTCCCACACCGGCTGCCACGAAGCCGAGCCACATCCAAAACAACGTCACTGCGACCGGCCCGTGCATGGCGGGTGTGAACATGTGAGCCTCCTTTCAAGACGGCGAATAGGTTACTGGCATGCCTTCACTCGTGTTGTTATGTTCCGTACCATTCGACTCGAATGATTTGTGCGATCTCGATCCGGAAAATGTCCGCTAGCAGCGACGGGATATGCAAACGTTCGACATGCGCTGTGCGGTCATGAGATCGGTGCCGCTTGAACGATGTCGACCACGTAAATCCAACCCGCCTCGGCCTGACCGGTGCGGGCATTCTTCTTAATGATGCCCATTAGTTCACTTACCTGATCGTCCTCGCAAAGAAGTTCCAATTTATATTCATTGATGACCTCCTCGCCAAGCTCGACCGAGTAATGACGTTCCTGACCGTCGATCGCGACCAACGATCCTTTGACTGTATAGACCGTCAGGTTGTGTCGGCTGGCATTGATTCCGTTATTCCATGCAGCCGACTCCTTTAGCGCGGCAATGACCGCAGCAATACGATTGCTGTGCACGTAGGCTTTGATCTCTTTCATGTCGATCCTCCTTTAGTGGAAACATTTGTAATTATGGAGCGTTGCCCACGCCGTTCTGCGCGCAGTTCCGCCCACTCGTAAATGAGTGGCAGCAGCAATAGCGTCAGGGCTGTCGAAGTGAAGAGTCCTCCAACAACCACCGTCGCTAACGGTCTTTGCGTTTCGGCACCCACACCGGTAGACAGCAACATCGGCACCAAGCCGAGAATCGCCACGGATGCTGTCATCAGCACCGGCCGCAATCGCATCGCGGCGCCTTGCCGCACCGAATCCCGAACCGACAGTCCCTGTCGGCGCAAGTCGTTGAGGAAGGACACCATCACGATGCCGTTCAACATGGCAACGCCGAACACGGCGATAAAGCCAATAGCCGAAGGCACAGACAGGTATTGCCGACTGATGAACAAACCGACGATGCCGCCGATCATCGCAAAGGGGACGTTGGCGATGATCAGCGATGCGTGGCGCACTGAATTGAATGCGGTGTACAGCAACATGAAGATCAGCCCGATGGTCAGCGGTACGATCACGGCCAGTCGCCCCATCGCACGCTGCTGATTCTCGAACGCACCGCCCCATTCAATCCAGTAACCGGCTGGCAGCTTCACCTGCTGCTTGATTTTCGCATCGGCTTCCTTGACGAAACCATCCACATCGCGGCCTTTCACGTCTAGTTGCAATACCGAATAGCGCTGCAGTTGTTCGCGGCGCACGAACGAATATCCTTCGTCGAGTGAGATGGAGGCAACCTGCGACAGCGGCACAAAAGCGCCTTCGCCGGTACGAATGGGAATAGTCCCGATAGTCGCCGGATCGACCCGGTAGGCATCGGACAAGCGCACGGCGATATCGAAACGCTTTGTCTCATCGATCAAGGTGGAGACTGCTTCACCCCCGATGCCGGCCTTCACCACTTCAAGAATATCGTCGGCATTGATGCCAAAGCGCGAGGCTGCCGCGCGATCCACCTTGATGACCAGTTGCGGCTTGCCCTTGTTGGCTTCCGCCGACAGGTCGGCGACGCCCGGCACCGTTTCCAGCACGCCCTTGAGTTGTGCCGTCAGGCGATCCAGCGTGGCGAGATCCTCGCCGTAGAGCTTCAGCGCCAAGGTGGCGCGTACCCCGGAAATAAGCTCTTCGACACGCGACTGGATCGGTTGGGTAGCGCCGAACACAGCGGTTGGCACCGCCTTCTCCAGCACCTCCTGCATCTCCGCCGCCAGTTCGGCGTAAGAGATTTTCTCTGGCCATTCGGATTGCGGTTTGGTGCCGAGGTTAACCTCCATGTAATTTACATCAGAGGTTTCGCCACTCTCAGCTCGGCCTATTGTTGCCAGTACCGAGCGCACCTGCGGAAACTTCTTGTGCAGTTCGGCGCTTATCACTTTGGAAACGCGGATCGATTCATCGAGCGATGTCGAAGGAATGCCGGTGACGCGAAACTGGATTGTCCCTTCTTGCAGTTGCGGCATGAACTCCTTGCCAAGAAAAGGAAACAACGCCAGCGAGGCTACGAGCAGGACCACGGCCGAGCTGATTACGAGCTTCTTGCGTTCCAGCGCCCAATCCAGCAAGGGCAGATAGAACTGCTTAGCCTTGCGCACGAGGAAAGTATCGCGTTCCTCTTTCGGCTTGAGAATGAGTGCCGCCAGCACGGGTACCAAGGTCATCGACAGCAGCAGAGAACCGATCATCGCAAACGTGATGGTGTAGGCCATCGGCTTGAACAGCTTGCCCTCCAGGCCGGTCAGCGAGAACAAAGGCAGGAAGACGACGATGATGATCAGGATCGCAAACGCCACCGGGTTAACCACTTCGCGTGCGGCTTCCAGGATCAGATGAGTCTTCTGTATCGGCTTGCCTGATTCCCTGGCGTGGGCGAGCAGCCGGAAGGCATTCTCGACCATGACGACGGCACCATCGACCATCATGCCGGTGCCTATCGCCAGGCCCGCCAATGACATCAGGTTGGCGGAGACGCCGAACTGCTGCATCAGGATGAAGGCAATCAGCATCGCCATCGGCAAGGTCACGATGACGACGATGGCCGAGCGCAACTCTCCCAGAAACAAAAACAGGATGATGGCGACCAGCACTGCCCCTTCGACCAAGGAGCTCTCAGCAGTTTTAAGCGCCTTCTCGACCAGTTCGGTACGGTCGTAGATCGGCTCCAGCGTCACGCCCTTGGGCAATGCCGCTTGCGCGATGGCGATCTTGGCCTTGACGGCATCGACGACATTCTTTGCATTCTCGTTCACCCGTGACAGTGCGATGCCGAGTACCGCCTCTTTGCCGTCACGCGTCACCGCACCGAAGCGTGGCGCAGCAGCTTCCTTGACATCGGCTACGTCGCGCACGTAGATCGGCGCACCGTTGCGCTCGGCCACGACGATGCCGGCAATGTCAGTGGTGTTGGTCACCAGCCCCAGTCCGCGCACGAGATATTGCTCGGCGCCGATATTGATCGACTGACCGCCGACCTGCTTGTTGTTCGCGGTCAGCGCTTCCATCACCTGCTTGAACGACAAGCCGTAGGAGATCAGTTTTCCCGGATTGATCTGCACCTGGTACTGCTTCTGATCGCCACCCCAGGACACCACGTCGTCCACACCGGGCGCGGTGCGCAGAATCAGCCGTACCGTCCAGTCATGCAGCGTTCGCAAATCCATCGCCGACAATTTCTTGTCCGCCGACTCGACCGTGTACCAGAACACCTGCCCCAGACCCGAGCTGTTGGGGCCGAGCACCGGATCACCATAACCCTGGGGCAAGCGGCCTTTGGCCTCCTGCAACTTCTCGCCGACCAAGCGTCGCGCGAAGTAAATATCGACGTTGTCCTTGAAGTAGACGCCGACATACGACAGGCCAAACAACGAAACCGAGCGCACCGCTTCAACACTGGGCAAACCAGCCATGGCGCCTTCGATGGGCGCAGTCAGCAATTTCTCCACGTCCTCCGCAGCCAGACCCGGCGACTCTGTGTAAATGTTGACTTGAATCGGCGTCACGTCCGGAAACGCATCTACCGGAACATCACGAAACGCCTGGATGCCAAGACCAGCAACGATCAGGAAAGCGACCAACACCAGTACCTTGTAGCGTAGCGAGGCATCAACGATTGCATTTAGCATGATGGTTTCCTCACTCGCCGCCGATTTGCGATTTCAGGAGGCGTGCCTTGAGCGCGTAGGCGCCGGCAACGACTACCTGATCTCCCGTCACCAGACCGGACTTCACGATCGTGCGCCCGGAGAGCTTGTCTCCCGTTTCGATGGCGCGCGGTTCAAAGCCATCTTTGTCGGCGACGAATACCGTGGACTGTCCCTGCAACAGCAGAATCGCAGCATCGGGAACACTGAGCGCAACGCGTTTTGCGCCAGCGGTCTCAATGGTCGCCGTGGCGAACATCTCGGGTTTGAGACGCCCATCCTTGTTACCCACCTCAATGCGCGCGGCGATGGTACGGCTATCCTTGTCGAGCAGACTCGCCACATAGGTGACGCGACCGGCGAAACGTTCGCCCGGATAAGCGGCAACCGTCACTGTGGCAGCGGCTCCCGAGCGTACCTTGGCGAGCATGTCTTCGGTGAGATTGGCTTCAATCCACAGGGTAGACAGATCGGCGACGGTGAACAGGGAATCACTCGGGCTGCGCAATTCGCCCACGGTCGCCTTCTTCTCAACAACATTGCCGGCCAGAGGCGACGTCAACTGAAAGGTCGAATCCGCGCGCCCGGCCGTGGTCGATCCGCCAAGCAGGCGCACTCTGTCTTCGGCGCTGCGCAGTTCCGCCGACGATTTCTCGAATTCCGCCTTGGCGCGCAGGTAGTCGCGCTGCGAAATGATTTCGTCGGCATTGAGCGCTTCGGCGCGTTTGTAGTCCGCCTGTGCGACACGCTGGGCGGATTGCGCCTGAAGCAGCGTCGATTGCGCCTCACCGAGGGTCACGCTGTCGAGGACGGCCAGCACCTGGCCGGGACGAACACTGTCACCGGGATTGGCGGTTACGCGCACGATACGACCTTCCACGCGGGGCGCGACACGAACGATGCGATCCTGGTTGGGGTGGATCGTGGCGGTGACTGTCACAACATCGGCAAACGATTTCTGCTCAAGGGTTTCGGTCTTGACACCGGCACGTTCCAGTTCTTCCGGTGCAAGCTTGAGTCCGGCTTCGTGGTCCACTGCACCTTTGGCATCGGCTTTGGCCTCCGGCGCTTTCTGCATTTGCGCTGGCTTGTCGCTCACCTTGTCCGAGCCGCCGCAAGCGACAAGCGAGAGGGTGATGCCGGCCAACATGAATGCCACCAGCCACTTTGGGTGTGCGGCGAATGTTGATGTTCGCAAGGAATGTTGATTCACGGATTTCTTGGGGGTAGTCATTGTTTGTTTCCTTCCACGGGCCAGCCAGCAGCCAGCTCAAGTGCCACACGAGTGGCGTGATATTCGGTGAGGGCATCGATCAAATCGCGGCGTGCATCGAGCACTTGCCGATTGACGACGATCATTTCCAGCAGGCCGATCTGGCCGGCACGCTGCGACTTCAACGATAGCGATTGGTTGTCGTCAAGCGCAGGCAGTACAGACTCTCTCAAGCGCTGTACACGCGTTTCCAGACTGCTCAACTTGACCCAGAGTGTCATCACGCTGGCGCGTGTGTCACGTATGTTCGTCTGACGCTCGATCCGGGCCTGTTCCAAATCAGTGGTTGCCTGTCCGATGCCGGCCTGATTTCGCTTGAACAGCGGCAGAGGTAAAGAAACCGAAAACGTGGTCAGGCGTTCTCGTCCACCTACCGGACCTTCGCGACCGACATTGGCGCCAACGGTGATGTCCGGATAGCGGCTGGCGCGCTCAAGATTCAAGCGCGCATCGGCACTGTTCTCGCGTTCCGCGAGCGCCAGCAATCGGGGCTGCGATTCGGCGCGCGAGAGAAGGTCGGCAAGGACGTAGCTGGTACGCGTCGCCACCAGATCGCCCATGGCTTGCGGCAACCTCGCCGGTGGCATCTGCAATCGGACGCCGAGTTCGCTGCGCGCCTCCAGCAATTGTTCCTGCGCGATAGCCAATTGATTGCGCGCACGTTCGGCCTCGACGCTGGCGACGTTGGCATCGAGCCGGGTGTCCTCGCCAGCAACGCGCCGTTTCTGAATTGCCGTAGCGGTATCGTCGAACAGCTTAAGCGCTCTGGATTCGATCTCCGCGCGTTGCTGCAAGGCAAGTACACGATAGAAACCAGCCTCGACTTCGGCGCGTACCTGCTGCCTTGTAGCGGCGATCTCGGCCCGCAAGGCAGCCATTGATGCATCCGCAGCATCTTGTCGATGGCCGCGCTGACCGGCGATTTCTAGCTTCTGCGCGATGCCGCCATTCCATTCGCGATAGCGATCGGAACCAACGGGCAGCGCCACCTCGCGACGCGTCTTGTCGAGTGTTATCTCGGGATTGCTGTTAAACCAAGCCGACGCATCGGCTTGTGCGCCCTCGGCAGCCGCGAGTTCTGCGCGCTTGATTTTGAGGGCAGGATTGGCAGACTCCGCCAACGACAACGCGTTGTCGAGCGTGAGTGCGGTGAGTTCAGCAGGTGATGTGGCGGTAGCAGCGATAGGCGCGGACATTTGTGTCCAGCCCAGCGGTGAAACAAAAGCTAACGCAATGGCGAAAGCCAGCGTTTTTGTTCGCATCGAATTCTCCTTGAATGAAACGGAAAAATTCGGCGAGACGACGCGTCAGTTCAGCGTGTTGTCAATACGAAGCAACAGAGGAAAGGGACGTCCCGCCGATCAGGCGGCGAGCGTCCACTTGGGGCGTTCCGGTTCGCGTGCGGGAACCGAGGACATGACCTCAAGGAAGGAAGAGGAATTGATGGATGGCAGCAGCGACGCAAAAATGGGATGTAAAGCGGGAGGAAGAATCACGCCGCCCAGATGACAGTAGGCGCAATCGTCATCCACGCCGCCCGGTATCTTGCCCTTGAATTTGCCGCCATCCTGATGTTGATGTGCATGGTGACCGATATGCTTCGCGGCGGCCCCCTGTTCATGCTGGCAATAGCTGACGGACGGCACCGCCCATGCCATCTGGAGCGGCATGACGACCAACAGAAACAGCAGGACGAGGCGTTTCAACATGGTGCGATTGTATCATAACTAGTGGACAAGACTTTCGGGATGCTGCGATGTCATAGCGTCGTCCGCTTCCCGGACACCGGCGCGGCGTACCCAGCGCTTAATGAATGTTGGCCGGTATCGGGGGAGGAAATCAAGACTTCTTGTTAAGGTGACGGCTGCATCATCATTTGATTCTGATGCTGCATCATGTGATCCATCATCATCTGCTGCATGCCCATGTACCTGTCCATCATGTACTGGCGTTGCTTCATCTGTTCGGGAGTTTGCTTGATGTAGTAGTCCTTGGAGTCCTGCCACCCCATCATGTGGCCGTTCCCCATCATCCCCATGCCCGTTCCTGAACCACCCATGCAACAGCCTCCGTTCATCATGTGGCCATTGCCCATCATGTGACCGCCCATCATCATGCCGTTGCCCATCATCGGGCCGCCCATGCAACAGCCCATCATGCCGTTCATCATCCCCATGTTGGCCTGCATGGTCGTCCAGTGTTCCTGCATCAGCTTTTGTCGCTCCTGCGGGTCCTGGGTCTTGCCGAGCTTGTCCATTTGCTCCTGCATCTTCTTCATGTTCTCCTGCGCCTGCGCCATCTGCTTGTCGAAATCGGTCACGCTGGGTGCCGCTGTCTTCGCTTGGACGCTTTTGTCGGCGACAGACTGCGCCATGGCGGGAGCGGCCAAAAGCGCAATAGCGGTAAACGCGACAATCAAAGTCATCTGTTTCATTTCAGTTCTCCTTGGAATTGAGATAACACCGTATAGCCCGGGACGGGCCCCGTTCCAAGTTTCCGCTCGCTGCTCATGGAGACCTTGATCCATGTCAACTCAGGCACGGTAAAGCCCACCCATTGCCGCAATCGGACACTCTTCGAACGCTCAAACTTTTGCCGTCACACCAGGTTGCATGACGATAATGACCATGCCGGCCAGCGCCACGGCTACGCCGGCAATATCCCATGGCGTGGGCGTAACGCCTTCGATCAGCCATAACCAAGCCAACGCCACCGCGATGTATATGCCGCCATACGCGGCATAAGTACGTCCAGCGGCAAACGGGTGCAGGGTCAGCAACCACGCAAACAGCGCAAGCGACAACACCGCCGGCAGCAACAGCCAAATGGATTTTTCTTGCTTGAGCACCAGCCACGGCAGGTAACAACCCACGATCTCCGCGACAGCGGTAATCACGAACAGGGCGAACGTTCTGAACAACTCTGTCATTGTGGTCTCCCAAGTTCAATAACGACTACGATTCGATTTACTTACCCGTGAATCGTAGCAAACGCAATCCGTTCGCGACGACCAGCAGACTCGCCCCCATGTCGGCGAAGACCGCCATCCACAGCGTCGCCTTGCCCATGAACACCAGCACGATGAACACCGCCTTGATGGCAAGCGCAAGCGCGATGTTCTGTTTCAGCACGGCGGCGGTTTTGCGGGACAGGCGGATGAACAGCGGAATCTTGCGCAGGTCGTCGTCCATCAAGGCAACATCGGCGGTCTCGATCGCGGTACCGGTGCCGGCGGCACCCATCGCGAAGCCGATATCGGCGCCGGCCAATGCCGGGGCATCGTTGATGCCGTCGCCCACCATGCCAACTTTGTCGCTCGGCCCAAGCAGGGCTTTGATGGTATCGAGCTTGTCGGTCGGCAGCAGGTTGCCGCGCGCTTCGTCGATGCCGACTGCGGCGGCAATGGCCTCTGCTGTATGTACATTGTCCCCGGTCAGCATGACCGTCCTGACCTTCAGTGCATGCAGGTCGGCAATCGCAGCCCGGCTGCTGTCTTTCACGGTATCGGCCACGGCAAAAAGCGCGAGTACTTCGGTTTCGCTTATCAGCATGACAACGGTCTTGCCCTGTCTTTCGAGCGCATTGAGCTTGGTTTCCAAGGCGGGCGAACAACGGCCGAGGTCTTCGACCAGTTGATGGTTGCCCAACTGGTAGCGCCGGCCCGCGATGCGACCCTCGACGCCGCGTCCCGGAATCGCGGCGAAGTCTTCGACTTCATCGGTGCCAATCCCGTCGTCTTGCGCTTGCCGCGCGACGGCCCGCGATACCGGATGATCGGAACGCGCGGTGAGACTGGCGGCGAGACGGCGCACGGAAGCGTCATCGGTTCCGGCGATGCGTTCAAAATCCGTCTGCACCGGCTTGCCATGGGTGATGGTGCCGGTCTTGTCCAGCGCCAATACCGACAGGCCGCCGCCCTGTTCGAGATAGACGCCACCCTTGATCAGAATGCCGTGACGGGCTGCAGCGGCGAGCCCGCTGACGATGGTGACCGGCGTCGAAATCACCAGCGCGCAAGGACAGGCGATCACCAGCAGCACCAGCGCGCGGTAGATCGCATCGAACCACGGCGTGCCCAGGGCCAGCGGGGGAATGAGCGCCATGGCGAGCGCGATGGTGCAGACAACCGGTGTATAGATACGGGCAAAGCGATCAACAAAACGCTGCGTTGGCGCACGCGCGCCTTGTGCTTCCTCCACCGCGTGAATGATGCGAGAGAGCGTTGACTGGGCGGCAATCGCGGTGACACGATATTCGCATGACCCCGCTTCGTTGATGGTGCCGGCGTACACCGGATCGCCGATGGTCTTTTCCACCGGCAGGCTCTCGCCGGTGATCGGCGCCTGGTTGATCGTGGTACTGCCGGAAATGATTTGTCCATCCAGCGCAATGCGTTCCCCCGGTCGCAGGCGAACAACGGCATCCAGCGCCACACTTGCCGCTTCCACTTCGACCCAGGTGCCATCGGCCTGCTTTACCGTCGCTTTATCCGGCGCGAGTGCCATCAATCCGCGAATTGCATTGCGCGCCCGGTCGAGGGATTTGGCCTCGATCACTTCGGCCAGCGCGAACAGGAACATGACCATCGCCGCCTCGGGCCACTCGCCGATCAACGCCGCGCCGGTGACGGCAATCGACATCAACGCATTAATGTTGATGTTCAGATTCTTGAGCGCAATCCAGCCCTTCTTGTAGGTAGGCAAACCGCCGATCATGATCGCCAACAGGGCGAGCACAATTTCCGCCGTGTGATTGCCGCCATCGAACCAATGCACAACCTCGGCCGCCGTGGCGGCAATGCCTGAGACGGCGAGCGGCCACCAGGGCATCTTTGCGGGGGGTAGGTTTTCTGATGCGGACGCGGATTCGCCATTGACCAACTTGGCGTCCATCCCAAGTGACTGAATAGCTGCTATTGCAGGAGCCAGGGCCTCGGGCGCATGGCTCAGATACAGCGTGCGCTGCATCAGATTGAACTCCAGCGCCGCGATGCCGGGCATGCGGCCCAACTTGTCGCGGATCAACTGCTCTTCGGTGGGACAGTCCATCTGCTCGATACGCAATGCCGTCTGCTGCTCTCCAACCCCTGCCAACTGCTGCTTTGGATCGCTCGGCACGGCTGGATTTTTTCCGCAACAATGGTCGCTCATGGCAAAAGCCCTGCTGGATGTTTATTCATTTGCGCATTTCACACCCTATAGCTACTATAGAGTCAAGCACTTTGAGGAATTTCATGATGACTACCGGTTTGAAGATCGGCGAACTCGCCGAGAAAACAGATTGTCCGGTGCAAACCATCCGCTACTACGAACGCGAAGGTTTGCTGCCGGAACCGGCACGAACCGAAGGCAACTATCGGCTGTACGGTGATACGCATCTTGAGCGTCTGTCCATTATTCGACGTTGTCGCTCGCTCGACATGACCCTTGATGAGATTCGTACCTTGCTCAGGTTCCGCGATGCCCCGGAAGAAAACTGCGCTGAGGTAAACATTTTGCTTGACTCGCATATCGGTCATGTTGCGGCACGAATTTCCGAATTGAAGGCGCTTGAGAAGGAGCTGAAGCAATTGCGCCAGACGTGCAATGAAGTAAATGCAGCCAAGGATTGTGGAATCTTGAACAATCTGGCGACCGAATCGGCTGCGCCGGCAAGATCAAAGAAAACGAAGACCGGCCATGTGCATGGGTCTCACGCGCGGAGTGCCAATTGAACTTCATGGCTGGACTGCGGCAACCAGGAGTGCTGGCTGCACTTGGTGCAGCCTTGCTGTTCGGTGCGGGAACGCCACTGGCAAAACTGCTGCTCAACACAGTAAGTCCGTGGTTACTGGCAGGCTTGCTCTATCTCGGTTCCGGGCTTGGCCTCACCGTGTATCGCTATCTCACCCGTGCGCCCGTGGTGAAACTGCCGCGTCATGAGGCACCGTGGTTTGCCGGGGCAATTTTGGCAGGGGGCATCGTTGGCCCCGTTCTGTTGATGCTGGGACTGACGCGCTTGCCAGCCTCCGGTGCCTCTCTCCTGCTCAATGCGGAAGGCGTGTTCACCGCGTTGCTCGCATGGTTCGTCTTCAAGGAAAACTTCGACCGGCGCATTGCATTCGGAATGCTCGCCATCGTGGCGGGAGCCGCTGTGCTTAGCTGGAATGGAGAAGCCCGCTTTGCAGAAATGTGGCCCACGGTTGCAGTTCTTGGTGCATGTCTCGCGTGGGGCATCGACAACAATCTCACGCGCAAGGTATCGCTATCCGATGCCACTTGGATCGCATCGATCAAGGGGTTGGTGGCAGGCACGGTTAATCTGTTGATTGCCCTGCTTATCGGCGCGGCATGGTCGCCCTTGCCGAATGTCTTGAGTGCAATGATGGTGGGACTGCTGGCCTACGGCGTCAGTCTTTCTTTGTTCGTGCTCGCCTTGCGCCATCTTGGTACCGCACGTACCGGCGCTTATTTTTCTGTCGCGCCATTCTTCGGGGCGGTGCTTGCCGTGCTGATGGGAGAGGCGGTCACGATGCCATTACTTGTAGCCGGTGCATTAATGGCGATAGGGACCTGGCTGCATCTGACCGAGCACCATACGCATAAACACACGCACGAAGAAATACTGCATGACCACGAACATGTCCACGACGAACATCATCAACATGTACACGACAGTCCGGTAACGCCTGGTGTCAAACATCGCCATTCACATCGACACGTGCCATTGATCCATACGCATTTGCACTTTCCGGATATGCACCATCGACATCGTCATTGAATGTCGTAGGTACGTAAACTGCAGTAGCTGGTCGGCAGCTCACCAGCGAACTTCTCCAATTAGTCCACGAGCGTACTCGTCCCCCAGTATTGCAATGTTCCGGCACTTTTGACCCTATTTGGGCGGGCGCCCGACGGAACCCTTCGACAGTCGAATTCGCTGCATAATCTGATAAAAATGACATACGAAATCTACGAAAGCATCTTTCCGCCAAATGCCAAACCATAGCTATAGCCCTCATCAGCTTGCGTATTTCGCTCGCAAACTGACTCTGAAGGCTGCCACGGACTCGATGGACAGCATGGCTGGGGCGCTGCTGGACGCTCAGGTTGACCTCAATCCACACCAAATAGATGCGGCCCTCTTCGCGACGAGCAATCCGCTATCCAGGGGCGTCATCCTGGCCGATGAAGTAGGTCTCGGCAAAACCATTGAGGCGGGCTTGCTGATTGCGCAAAAATGGGCCGAACGCAAACGTCGCATCCTCATCATCGTTCCCGCCAATCTGCGTAAGCAATGGCATCAGGAATTGGCAGACAAATTCGGCCTGCCAGCGATGATCCTGGAAGCCAAGTCATTCCGGCAGGCCAGCAAGGATGGCAGCACAAACCCCTTTGATGCCACCTTTAGCAATGGATCGGGGAATGGCCTTGGTCGCGACAAAATCGTTATCTGCTCCTATCAGTTTGCGGCGGGCAAGGCCCAGGCCGTCAAGGATGTGGCGTGGGATTTGGTGGTCGTCGATGAAGCCCATCGCCTGCGCAACGTCTACAAGCCGGACAACAAAACCGCTCGCATCCTGCGTGATGCGCTGTCACATACGCGCAAGGTATTCCTGACTGCCACACCACTTCAGAATTCTCTGTTGGAACTTTACGGCCTCGTGAGCTTTATTGACGACCGGGTTTTTGGTGATCTGGATAGTTTCCGTACTCAGTTTTCCCAATTGCGCGACCCCGGCAGCTTTGAGGCACTGAAACAACGTATCAGCCCTATTTGCAAGCGCACCCTGCGGCGTCAAGTCGAGGCTTACGTCAAATACACACGGCGTATTCCGCTGCTGCGCGAGTTCAAACCCGGCGACGACGAAACCCGGCTCTACAACCTGGTGACCGAATACCTCCAACGCGACAGCCTGTTCGCCTTGCCTAACAGCCAGCGGCAGCTTATTACCTTAGTGCTGCGCAAGTTGCTCGCCTCCAGCAGCTTTGCCATCGCGGGTGCTCTGGAATCGCTAATACGCCGCCTACAGCAAACGCTCGATGAAAAGGCTGCGCCAGCACCCTTAATCGACGAACTAAATCAAGACTACGAATCACTGGACGAAACGGCAGATGAGTTAGGTGCGGAAGCGGCCGAAGAAGAAAAGATCAAAACCGCTCAACAGATTGCTGCCATTCGAGCGGAAATTGCCGATCTTGACGGTTTTCGGCAGTTGGCAATCTCGATTACCGAGAATGCCAAGGGCATCGCCCTGCTGCAAGCGCTCAAGGTTGCTTTCGTGCGTTTACAGGAATTGGGCGCGGCGAAGAAAGCCATCATCTTCACGGAATCCCGCCGCACCCAAGACTATCTGCTGTCGCTCTTGTCAAAAACCGAATACGCCGATGGTGTCGTGCTCTTCAACGGCAGCAATAACGACCCCATCTCACGCCGCGTGTACGCCGAATGGATGGAGCGCAACAAGGGCACGGATCGGGTGTCGGGTTCACGCAGTGCGGATACGCGCGCTGCGCTGGTCGATTATTTCCGTAACAACGAAAATCCCGGCGGCACCATCATGATCGCCACCGAAGCCGGGGCCGAGGGCATCAATCTCCAGTTCTGCTCCTTGGTGATCAACTACGACCTGCCCTGGAATCCACAGCGAATAGAACAGCGCATTGGCCGCTGTCACCGTTATGGGCAAAAGCATGACGTGGTCGTGGTGAACTTCCTCAACCGTGATAACGAGGCGGATCGCCGCGTTTATGAATTGCTCGACCAAAAATTCCAGCTATTCGATGGTGTATTCGGCGCCAGCGACGAGGTGCTGGGCGCCGTGGAATCCGGTGTCGATTTTGAGCGCCGCATTGCCGACATCTACCAGAATTGCCGCCACCCCAACGACATTCATACCGCCTTCGAGCAACTCCAACTCGATCTGGCGGGGGAAATCAGCGACGCAATGCTTAACGCGCGCAAGTCATTGCTGGAAAACTTCGATGAAGTGGTGCAGGAGCGCCTGAAAATTGCCAAGCGCGATGCCGCCAGCAGCCTTGATCGACTGGAGCGCCTGCTGATGCGCTTCACCCGCGCCATGCTCGACGGCCACGCCGAATTCGAGGGCGATGCACTGGCATTCACCCTTACCCATGTTCCTTCCGTTATTACGAACATGGGCGATGTCAGTGGCGAGCATATTCCGCTCGGCCGCTACGAACTGCCCCGCCGCAGCGAGGAAGCGCATATCTATCGCCTCCAGCATCCGCTGGCGCAGAATCTGTTGCGGGCAGCACTACGGCAACCGCTCGAACCCACCAGACTTCATCTGGATTATGACGCCTATGGATTAAAGGTCTCGGTACTGGAAGCGTTAAGAGGGCAGCAAGGTATCGCCGCCGTTCAACTGTTGCGGGTGGAATCGCTGGGGGCAACCGAGGAATATCTGCTGGCGGCTGGTTGGACTGACCACCAGGCGCTCGATGCTGAAATAACCGAAAAGCTGCTGGCCCTGCCGGGCCACGCAGAAAGCCTGCCGCGAGTGGACACACCGCCAACACAGGCCGCGCTCTCGTCAGCACTTGCCAGCAGCGAACAGCCACCGCTGGATTTCGCCGCCGCACACGTGGCAATACCCGAAGCACTGCGGCAGGAACTGGCCGGACAAAAAGCCGTCATCATCGGCAACATTGAGCGGCGCAACCTTGGCCTGTTTTCCGACGAAACTGAAAAACTCGATGCCTGGGCCGACGACCTCAAGGTAGGCCTTGAACGCGAAATCAAGGAACTGGACCGGCGCATCAAGGAAATCCGCACCAAGAGCAAGGGCGCGGCAACACTCTCGGAAAAACTGGACGCACAAAAAGACCAGCGCGAACTTGAAGGGCAGCGAGACAAGAAACGGCGTGAGTTATTTACCCGCCAGGATGAAATTCAAGCCCGGCGCGACCGTTTGATCGATGAACTTGAGGGGCAATTGCAGCAAAACATCGTCATGGCCGATTTGTTTTCCTGTCATTGGACATTGACATGAAGTAGCTCGCCCCTTGAGCCTGTCATTGAGTAAACTGGACATGCAAAGGGAACAGGTCGAAATTTGAAGCGATTATCCAAAGCAGAGTCAGATTCGATAGATGGTGATTTGCAGGGAATTGAGGGCAAGTCGTTGCAGGTGATTGAAGGGCTAGAACTTCCGATGCTTACGAGCGATGGTATTACTCGGTAAGTGTTCATATTTGCAACGACGTAAGGGGGCAAGGAAATGGCGGAATTAAGCACGTATCCAAGGGGCGCTGAATGGCGCCAGTGGGATTTGCATATTCACTCTCCAGCGTCTTTTCATTGGGATGGGGCACGCTTTGATGCTGATCCTAACGCGTCCGAAAATACATTACTCATAGATCAGATGATCGAGGCGCTGAACTCGGCAGCGCCGGCTGTTTACGCGCTAATGGACTATTGGACTTTCGATGGATGGTTTGCCTTAAAAAAAAGACTTGCTCAAAAGGGCGCGCCTAAGCTAGAAAAAGTTGTATTTCCAGGCATAGAACTGAGGCTAATGGCCCCAATGGATGGCAGGCTGAATGCTCACGTTATTTTTTCTGATTCAACACCAGATCAGATTCTATTGGATTTCAAATCTGCGCTGACCGTGGAGTTGATCAATTCGCCACTATCAAATCATGCTCTGATTGAATTGGCTCGAAAAAAGGTGGGGGAGGACAAACTTAAGCATCATGGTTTCATAAAATCTGAGGTTGATAGCAACGACGCAACCGCCTTGCGTGCAGGTTCGACAATTGCAGAAATCAATTGTGATAGCTATAAGCGCGCCCTCGAAAGGATTCCGCAAGGCAGCGCGGTCGGTTTTATGCCATTCAGCACTAGCGATGGACTCGATGAAATCAAGTGGCAAGAGCACTATGCATACGTATTGGGCTTGTTTAACTCGTCGCCAATCTTCGAGACTCGGAACTCAGACCTTTGGGCTGCGTTCGCAGGCGTGAGAACTGCAAAAAATGCTAAATGGCTTGACAACTTCCAGTATGCGTTAAGTAACACACCGCGATTAGCGGTTTCAGGTAGCGATGCGCACCGGTTCAAGGGAACAGCGAACAACGATCAAAGGGGCTACGGGGATTTTCCAACTGGAAAAGCAACGTGGATTAAAGCCGACCCAACTTTCTTGGGACTGCTTCAGGCAATCAAAGAGCCTGCCAAGCGGTGCCACATTGGAGATATTCCGGACAAGCTGCAAAGCATCAATCAAAGCAAAACTTATTTCATTGATCGAGTAGAAGTGAGAAAAATGGTGGGGTCAAAGGTTGAGGGAAATTGGTTATCCGATTGCAACCTTCCGCTAAATCCTGACCTTATCGCAATCATTGGAAATAAGGGGAGTGGCAAAAGTGCGCTCGCTGATGTAATTGCTCTATTGGGAAATACTAGGCAACGAGAGCACCTCTCATTTCTGTCCTCGAAGCGATTTCGGGCTAAACCTAAGGAGTTGGCTAAACACTTTCAAGGCCAAATTACGTGGTTAGACGATTCCAAGAGCGCTGTCGTTTCCCTTAACGATGATCCTGACCCGACTGCCGTAGAAATGGTTCGCTACATCCCGCAGCTCCGTTTCGAGAAACTCTGCAATGACCATGTCTCCGGCGTCTCAGATGTCTTTGAAAAGGAGCTCAGGGCCGTTATCTTTGACCACACAAATCCGGCAATTCGTCAGAAAGCACTCGATTTCGATCAACTGACTGAGCAGCAGGAACGTAGCTATCGCGACCAGTTGGGCGAGCTCCGAAAAGATCTCCGTCGCTTAAATCTTGAGATCGAATCAATGGAAGCGCAACTTCAGCCAGAAGTCAGAAAAACTCTGGAAGAGCAATGGGCGCAAAAGAACAAACAAATTGAAGAGCATGACAAAATCAAGCCAGTCGTGGAAACAAAGCCGTCAGATCAACTAACTCCAGATCAGGAGATAGCGATCAAAAGACTGGATGAGATTGCCGCTAGTCTAAAGCAGCTTGATGACGACGAGAAATTGAATATCACCAATGACGCGCTCATTGCAACAAAAATAAGGTCCGCGCAGTCTGTCCGGGAACGTGTCCGCATCCTGCAAAGACAGTACCAACAATTTGGGGAAGAAACTGCCCAGGACCTTCAAGTGCTAGGTATTCAGCAGCCTGATATCGCTGACATCAAGATTGATGAAGGTGTTTTGTTGGCATTGATTAATAGTCTGCCTACGGACAGAGATCGGTTTGTAGCTAACGGTGTGCAAATCGTCCAAAAGAAGCAAGCTTTAAGCGAGGAACAAGGCAACCTTCGAGCAAAATTGAATGAGCCTCTGCAGAGGCATCAACAGAGCGTCAACGCGCTAGAGGCATGGGGAAAGAGACGCGTAGAGTTAGTTGGTGCGGCTGATATTCCGGAATCGTTAAGTGGCGTTGCAGCGCGGTTGGAACAACTAGATAATCTTCCGGCCAGTTTGAGCGATCGAGGTAAGAAGAGGGATGAAATTTCGGGGGAAATCTTCGATGTGCTTGAGAAGCAACGACTTGCTCGGGAGCAGTTGTTTGCTCCGGTTCAAGATGTTATCCAGAACAATCAGTTAATAAGGGACGAATATAAGTTGCAATTTCAGGCTACTTTAGGCGGGTCGGCAGAAGCACTGGCGACCGCACTATTCAATCTAATAAAGCAAACTGCGAGCGCGTTCCGCGAAGGTGAAGGTGTTGCAGTAGTTAAGCGAATCGCCGAACAACTAGACTTGGGCAAAAAAGAGGATGTGCTAAAGCTGATTTCAGAAATTCATGCCAAGGTAGCGACCGCTGCAAGCTCGGGAAATTCAAGTGGGATCGGAATATCATCCATATTGAAAGCCGGTCGTTCACAGAGTGGCGGCAATATTAGCTCCGCTGACGTTTACGACCTACTGTATGGGCTCGCCTTCTTGGAGCCCAGGTATTCCCTGCTCTATCAAGACACACAAATCGAACAACTTTCACCCGGTCAGCGGGGTGCTTTGTTGCTCATTTTTTATTTGTTAGTCGATAAGGGGACCAATCCAATCATTCTTGATCAGCCCGAGGAGAATCTCGATAACGAAACTGTTTTCAGTCTATTGGTTCCAGTTCTTACCGAGGCAAAGAAGAAGCGTCAGGTAATTATGGTGACTCACAATCCAAACCTGGCTGTAGTTTGCGATGCGGAGCAGGTGATCTATTCGTCTTTTGACCGAAAGAATGGTGCGACGATCAAATATGTTCCCGGCTCAATTGAGAGCCCGGTGATCAATAAGCATGTAGTAAACGTGCTCGAAGGCACCAAAGTCGCGTTTGATAATCGTCGAAACAAATATCATTAGTGATGATCAAGAATCAAAAATTAGAACTCACCTGGATCGGTAAGGATGTGCGGCCCAAGTTGGAGCCGCGCATTCTGCTGGAAGACTCCACGAAGAGTTATCACGCCAAGCACCGGATATCGCCGAGTTTGCGGTGACGCCTCCGGAAGTAGTCACGGGCGACAACTACGAGCAGCGCGGCACCAAAAGCCTGCTCGGTGGCATCGAGATCAATATTTTCAACATCTCAAAAATCAATACTGAAGTGCGCGGCGGTAAATCTCCACGCATCAAGCGTCTATCCGAATATCTGGGGCAGAGTTATTTCGACTACCTTGCGGCCCTGCCCGATCTGGTGCTGCTGATGGATGAGTCGCATCGTTATCGCGCCGGTGCCGGGGTGCGGGCACTGAATGAACTCAAACCGGTGCTGAGCCTGGAACTGACGGCGACGCCTTTTACCGAATCCCCTCGTGGGCCGGTGCCATTCAAGAACGTGGTGATGGACTATCCATTGGCGCGGGCTATCGAAGACGGCTTCGTCAAGGAACCTGCCGTCGTTACCCAGCAGAACTTCGACCCCTCAGCGCACAGCGCGGAACAACTTGAGCGCATCAAGTTGATGGACGGCGTGCGGGTTCACGAAGAAACCAAAGTGCATCTACTGACTTACGCGCAGCAGAAAGGTGAAAAGCCGGTCAAGCCTTTCATGCTGGTGATCGCCCGCGATACCACTCATGCCAGCCAATTGATGCAGCTTATCTCGGGGGAGTTATTCGCGGGGCGCTACGCCGGCAAGGTGATTCAGGTCGATAGTGGCACCACCAGTGGCGCGGAAGGTGATGAGATTGTGCAAAAGCTGCTCGCGGTAGAAAGCTACGACGAACCGACCGAAATCGTTATCCACGTCAACATGCTGAAAGAAGGCTGGGACGTAACCAATCTCTACACCATCGTTCCACTACGGGCGGCGAATGCGCGCACGCTGATTGAGCAATCCATCGGTCGCGGCCTGCGCCTGCCTTATGGTCGCAAGACCGGCGTGGAAGTGGTGGATCGGCTCAACATCATCGCCCACGACAGATTCCAGGAAGTGGTGGCTGAGGCTGGGCGCGGCGATTCACCCATACGGTTGAAGGAACTCAAACTCGATCCAATTGGCGATACGCTGGGCGGACTGCGCAGCGTGGCCGTGACGCCAACGATCAACACACTATTGGGGCTCGGCGCCGTGCCGGATAGTGCGACACCAGCGTCTTATGCAGCCGGTGGGGCACCGACGACGGCGATGTACACCGGAGAACAAACCCGTGTGGTGCAGCTGGCAATGGATGTCATCAACGAACTCAGCCGTGATCGCGGGTTGTTGCCAAACAGCGCCGCCTTGCGCAATCCCGACGTACAGCAGGAAATCGTGCGCCGGGTCGAAGCGCGGATGACGCCCCAGCAGACAGAGTTGCTCCCTGCAGATGGGCCGGCAATTGCCAGCATAGCCATTGGTACTGCGGAAGCAGTAGCGGATTACACCATCGACATTCCACGCATCCTGGTCAAACCCAAGGGCACCATACAAAGCGGTTACAAACCATTCGATCTTGATGTATCGCGAATGAGCTTTCAGCCACAGGATCAGCAGTTGGTCGGTCGCGGCCTTCAGACAGGCAAAGATGTGCTCTATGGACAGTCTTCAACCATTGCCGAATTACGGCCAGAGGACTACATCGTCCGCGAGTTGATCGGCTTCGATGATATTTCCTATGATGACCATGCAGAACTTATCTACGGACTCGCCAGTCAGGCGGTTGCGCACTTCAAGGGTTATTTGAAGACCGATGCCGAACTGCATAACGTGCTGGCGAATCAGAGTAAGGCGATTGCTGAAAATATCAACGCCCAGATGTCGGAACACTATTACTACAAAGGCAATGGTGAATCCGAGGTCGTGATCAGCCAAGGATTTACGCCGTTGAAGTCCAGCGCGGTCAATACGTCAGGCGAAGTTAAACCGCTCCATTGGAGCCCTGATGACAAACGCACCATTTCCCAATATGTCTATGGCGGATTTTCACGATGCGCTTACGACATGCAAAAATTCCATTCCGATACCGAGCGCATTCTTGCGCAGATACTGGAGCGTGACGCCTTGCGCTGGTTCCGCCCCGTATCGGGCCAATTCAACATCTATTACTGGCGCGGCAGAGAACAGCCGGAATACATCCCTGACTTTGTAGCTGCTACACCTGATGCAAATCTCCTGATCGAAACCAAGGCGGCGAAGGATATGACAGACGCCGAAGTCAATGCCAAAGCGGAAGCGGCGATTACGTGGTGCAAGCACGCCAGCGACTATTCCGCAGCACAAGGTGGCAAGCCATGGCGCTATCTTCTCATCCCGCATGATGCAGTCGCAGTCAATGCGACATTGCCGGCATTGGTCAGCCGATTCACGGTCGGCACTAAATAACTCGTCGATCTGATCGATCCTTAGTCGCCAATTGGCGACATGTAAGGATGCGATGAAATCAGCATTTATTCATGCCATTGACAATTCCGTGTCGCCGCATTGCGACAAGTACCTTGGTCATTTTGCATAATTCAATTGAGATAGCTTGCGTATCTCTATAAGAAGTAAGCAAATGTAAACACTGGAATAATTGTTGCTAATTATGAATATTGCAAGGTGCAGTGTGGATTAACTCGCGAATAATAATGTCCGCAATGTAGATAGCAAGCACCGGCGGTTGTGAGTGAACAGCATTTTTACGTGGAAAGTTTTACGTGGGAAAAGTGCCAATTCCAACCGGGTTGGCATCCTTGTTCTGTAAACACTGCGGTGCCTCGCTCGATGAAACGAACGGATATACCGAAGCCCAGGAAGTTGCTCACTGAATTCAGTAGCCCGTTGGGCAGCGAAACGCTGAGCGTTCGCATTTATCGTGATCGCGAAACCTTTATTTGTGAGCGTCGCCTCGTGGAGCGCGATGGCACTTCGTTCACGATAGCTCTACCTTTCACTGAGCCACAGGCTGCACGGGTATTTTTATCTGCTGACCCCTACTACAGTCACGTAAAGCTAGAAGTTCGACAGGTCTTGGTGAGACTGGACCGGGCGTGGCGTCGCGTCAATGGAAAAGCACTCACCTGAAATCATTACTTCCGTTGAGCATGCCAACGATTGCATTTCATTGATCGGTGGCTACGAAACGGAAGTTGATGTAGATGCTGCCGCGCTGCGAATCGTGCAGTTCTTCGATTTCCAATACTTTGTCTTTGGCGCTTTCTTTAGAAGCGGCGAGCGAGAACACTATCGATATGTCTTCGGATGTGTACCAGAATGGTGTTATCTGTATATTCAAAACAAGTGGTACGCGATTGACCCGTTTATCGGATATGTACTGAAAAATTCCAGTCCCATCCTTGCGTCTGACATTCCTTTGACCAGCCCTGGTCAAGAGCGAATGGTGGCCTCGGCAGGCGAGCATGGGTTTCGTTCCAGCATTGTTGTTCCCGTGCATAGCGCCTCATCAACCTGGATCGGGCTGCTTCACCTTGGAACAGGTGAAGGACCGGATCGAGCGCAACGTAGTTTCGACGCACATCGAAATCTCATGCGAGCATTTGGGCTCGAACTGCTGGAGTGGTTCGACTCCAGGCTGCATGACAACAACGTGTCTGACCTCGACCTGGACAAACTAGACTTGAAATTGCTATGCAAGGCTCAGGAGCATGCAACCGCCGCAGAAGCTGCGCGTGAACTGGGCATTACCCTGGCGCTTGCCGAGGCGCGCTACCGGCGTCTGTACAGAAAGCTCGACGTGCCAGCCAAGCGACATGCCGTCGAAAAGGCAGTCGAATTAGGCCTCATCAGGTCTTTGCTGTGACGGGAAGTTCGGCTCTGCGTCAATCCCGCTTTTCTGCATTTTGCGACAGATCATTTCTCTGAGATACGGTTGTTGTTCAGCGAAGCTGAGAATTCTGGAATATTTTTTAGTTATCACAATATTTTAACGAGTGCAATATCGAAACCGGGCGCGTTTCGATATTTTCAAATTGATTACCCGCGCCTATGCTTTCTCTAACGGTCGCTGCCTCCAATTACGAATTGTCACTGGTGCGGCCATCGAAGAAAGGAAACAGCATGGCAATGACTCAAATCAAACCGCCGAAATGTGATCCGAATCGCGTCTTCCATGTGCTGAAGCTCTTATGGGCTTCACTAACACTTTCTCTCCTTGCCCTGCCC
>WOZO01000223.1 GCA_011620315.1 Sideroxydans sp.
CCGGAATTTTCTCAATATTCGGCGCAGTGCGGGGGATTAAATCAGCGTTTCCCTAATGATTCATCCGGGTTGAAAGCTAGGCCGTATGCAACGCCAATCTGAACAACGCCCCGCCGTCCGGCGCATCCGAGAGCGAGACTTCGCCGCCGCCGTGTGCTTCCGCCACCGCCTTGCATAAGGCCACGCCCACGCCGGTCGACGGCGCATTGCCGGATGGATGATCCAGTCCCGGGCCGTCGTCCTGCACGAAGAAAGTCACCGTATCCGCATCCTGCTCGAACCATAGCCGAACCTTCCCGGCGGCATAACGCACCGCGTTGTTCAGTGCCGATTCGATCGTCAAGCCGGTCAGGTATTCGTCCAGTTGCGCGGTGCCGCCATGTTTCAAACCGGGCGCGATGCGGATGCGCGACTCGTCCAGTTCCAGCGTCAACGCATGGCCGTGCTTGCCGCTGGCGGAAGGGCTGACATCCAGCGTGTCTTGCAGGAATTCGCGCAGGTCGAGTTCGACCGGATTGGGCTGGAGTCCGAACTGTTCATGCTTGTAGAGCGTGAGGAAAGAGACCAGTCGCCCCTTGAGTTCGCTGCAGCGCTGGTAGGCCCGGCGCGCTTCTTCCGGCATATCCGGATGGTGGTTGAGCTGTTCCAGATCGGCTTCCAGCAGCGCCAGCGAATTCTTGATGTCGTGGATCACCAGTGTGGATAGCGCTTGCTTCATTAGCCCCCCGATACCTGGTTATAAAACCGATAGAACGCCATCACCTTCTCGTTCTGCGGCACCAGCTTGTCCAGTGTCGCCAGATACTGCTTGGCGCGTGCGTCGATCTCTTCGTCCATGCCGTCCTTCTTCAGCCACAGCAAATGCAATTGCGCGGCGGCGAGCAGGGCTTCGATGTTCTCGTCGTGGATGGCCAGCGCTCCTTTCACCTTGGTGAAGGCTTCTTCAAAATGCGCACTGCGCATCAGCTTGTGCGTCTCGTCCACCAGCACCAGTATCCGTTTCTTTCCCGCGTCGATCACATCCCCCACCTTGTCATGTCGGCCGGTGTCTATCATCGACTTGCTCACGTGGCGCGCGATGCGCTGGCGTTCCTTTCCGCTGGCTTGCACTGCCTGCGTCATCAGCTTCAGGCCGAGTATCTCGTCGCCCAATTTCAGCGCCGCCTTGCCGAGCCGGTTCATCGCCGCGCTGGTGTTGTTGTCCGGCGTGATGAGGCGCTGCGAACGCTCCAGCAGTTTCTTCGCCTTGTCCTTGTCTCCGGTGTCGAAATACGCCTGCGCCAGAATGGCGTTCTTCGAGATGCCGAACTCATCCTTCTCAGCAAATTTGCGTGCCAGCTTTTCCAGCGTGTGGATGGCCGCTTGCGGCTCGCCGAGGTCGGTCTGTATCTGCGCCAGCGCCAGAAAGTCGTCCGGCCTTTCCGTGATGGAACCGGTAGAGAGTTTGATCGCCGCCTCGGAGTTCTTCTTCGCGTCGTCCAGCTTGCCCAGCAGAAAAGCCGATTCCGAGGTGGTGCGGAAGCGCCGCGCGGTGGGCAATATCTCGGCGGCGCGTGTCGCCATCTCGTAAGCGCCTTCCTCGTCGTGCAATTCAAGGCGGATGTCGGCCAACAACTCGTAAGCCGCCACATAGCTGGGATGGCTGGCGATGATCTCGTGCGCGGACTGTTCTGCGGCTTCCAGATTGCCGGACATGCGCTGCGCCCGCGCGAAACCGATCTTCACCCATGGCACGTTGTCGTGCAGCGCCAGCGCCTGCCGGTAGGTGGCCAGCATGTTTGTCACATCGTGCAGCGCATGCTGCGCTTCCGCCTTCAGGCGCAGGGCCGCCATCTGCCAGCGGTCGTTGCTGTCCAGCGCCAGCAACTTGTCGCATTCGCTCACCGCCCGCGCGTAATCCTTCGCGTCCATCGCCGTCAGCGCCGACATCAGAAAGTAGCGCCGGTCGAACAGGCGCTCCAGACGCGCACGCAGCTTCTTCTCTGGGCAGGGCTTGAGGATGTAATCGTCCGGCGCGAACTCGGCCGCGTTCGCCACATAGGCGTATTCCGCCTCGGCGGTCACCATCACAAAGATGGTCTTCGCGCTCAGCATGTTTTCGTTGCGCAGGAATTCGAGGAAGTGCTGGCCGGAGCTGGCGCGGTTCAGGTTGTAATCGCACAGGATCAGGTCGAACTGGCGAATCTCAAGCTGGCGCAGCGCCTCTTCGGCATTGGATACGCCCTTCACCGAATTGATGCCCATCCACTCCAGTTGTGAAGTCAGCGCATGGCGCATCGCGCCCATGTCGTCGATCACCAAAGCGGTGAACTTGTCGAACTGGATGAACTCGCCTTGCACGGCCGGCTTGGTGCCGCCGATGATGTCGGCCATCGTATTGGCGACGGGCTTTTCCTGCATCGATACACTCCCTGATCGATGTTGCGAAGTGGCGTAACGTACGTTGCGTTACGGTAATGACCGGAATCATATCCAAAAACGCACGCGCGGCAGGGTTTTTCTCGGTGAATATAGCGGAGCTTTACGGTAAGCTACGCCACCTTTTTGAATCAACATCCCTCAAAGAAAGCACAAGCAAATGGCACAAGGTCAATATGTAATGTCCATGCTCCGCGTGAGCAAGACAGTCCCTCCCAAGCGTCAGATCATCAAAGACATCTCCCTCAGCTTTTTCCCCGGTGCCAAGATCGGCCTGCTCGGTCTGAACGGCTCGGGTAAATCCACCGTGCTGCGCATCATGGCCAAGCAGGACAAGGAATACGACGGCGAAGTACAGCACCTGCCCGACATCCGCATCGGTTACCTGCCGCAGGAACCGCAGCTCGATCCCGACAAGACCGTGCGCCAGGAAGTGGAGTCAGCGTTGGGCGAAGTGATGGAAGCGCAAGCCAAGCTGGACGCGGTGTATGCCGCCTATGCCGAGCCGGATGCCGATTTCGACGCGCTGGCCGCCGAGCAGGCAAGGCTGGAGAACATCCTCGCCGCCAGTGGCAGCGACGCCTCGCACCAGATGGAGATCGCCGCTGATGCCCTGCGCCTGCCGGAATGGGATGCGGTGATCAAGAACCTGTCCGGCGGTGAGAAGCGCCGCGTGGCGCTGTGCAAGCTGCTGCTGGAAAAGCCCGACATGCTGCTGCTGGACGAGCCCACCAACCACCTGGATGCGGAATCGGTGGAATGGCTGGAACAGTTCCTCGTGCGCTTCCCCGGCACCGTGGTCGCCGTCACCCACGACCGCTACTTCCTCGACAACGCCGCCGAATGGATATTGGAACTCGACCGTGGCCACGGCATCCCGTGGAAGGGCAACTACTCCAGCTGGCTGGAGCAAAAGGGCGAGCGACTGGCGCAGGAACAGAAGCAACTCGACGCGCATTCCAAAGCGATGAAGCAGGAACTGGAATGGGTGCGTCAGAACCCCAAAGCGCGCCAGGCAAAATCCAAAGCGCGTATCGCACGCTTTGAAGAACTGAACTCGCAAGAACACCAGAAGCGCAACGAAACACAGGAGATCTTCATCCCCGTCGGCGAACGTCTGGGTAACGAAGTCATCGAATTCGACGGCGTCAGCAAAGCCTATGGCGACCGCCTGCTGATCGACAACCTCAGCTTCAAGATCCCGCCCGGTGCCATCGTCGGCATCATCGGCCCCAACGGTGCCGGTAAATCCACCCTGTTCCGCATGATCACCGGCAAAGAAACACCGGACAGCGGCACCGTCAAGATCGGCCAGACCGTGCACATCGCGCACATCGACCAATCGCGCGAAGGCCTGGACAACAACAAGACCGTGTTCGACGCCATCTCCGGCGGCAACGACATACTCACCGTGGGCAAATACGAAACCCCGGCGCGCGCCTACATCGGTCGCTTCAACTTCAAGGGCGGCGACCAGGCCAAACTCGTCGGCCAACTCTCCGGCGGTGAACGCGGCCGTTTGCACCTAGCGCAAACCCTCATCGCGGGCGGCAACGTCCTCCTGCTCGACGAACCCTCCAACGACCTCGACGTCGAAACCCTGCGCGCACTCGAAGATGCGCTGCTCGAATTCGCCGGCTGCGTCGCCGTCATCTCCCACGACCGCTGGTTCCTCGACCGCATCGCCACTCACATCCTTGCCTGCGAAGGCGATTCGAAGTGGACGTTCTTTGATGGCAACTATCAGGAGTATGAGGCGGACAAGCGGAAACGATTGGGCGAAGAGGGGGCTAAGCCTAAGCGGATTCGGTATAAGCCGATTAGTCGCTAGGACAAAACAGAGGCCGTTCGCCTTTAGCTCGTCGAAGGGTAAACTTGCAAGTACGGAGGTAGAGCATGCCAACCATCAGCCAGTTCTTCGGGATAGTCATCCAGATGTTCTGGCGTGAGCATGCACCGCCTCACTTTCACGCCATGTATGGCGAGTACGAAGCCTTGGTCGACATCCGCACACTGGAAGTCATCAAGGGCAGTTTGCCGAAGCGCGCGCAGGCACTCGTACTCGAATGGGCAGCACAACATCGCACAGAGTTGATGGAGGACTGGAACCTATGTCAATCGAAACAGTTACCCAAGAACATCGCCCCGCTGGAGTGACTCCCTCCGCGCCTTGGCGTGTGCGCGCAGTCAACGTGCAGCCGGGCTATAGGCTTTCAATCACCTGCAATGATGGTACAAGCGGTATCGTGGATATGTTTGCGCTGGTGAATAGCGCGCAGGCAGGGATATTTGCCGCACTCAAGGATGCGCAGTTGTTTCAGCAAGTCAGCATAGAGCTTGGTGCGCTCACATGGCCGAATGGTGCTGACCTCGATCCTTTGTGGGTGCATGAAGAGATCGGGATGAATAAAACGTGGTCTGTCCCTGATTACTGCTGATTACTGCTGATTACTGCTGATTACTGCTGATTTGGTCTGTCCCTGATTACTGATTTGGTCTGTCCCTGATTACTGATTAACACTTATGTCTTAAAGGAGGTCGCCAAATGATATGGAAAATCTTAGTAGTGTTGGGAATCCTAGCATTGCTTCAGGGCTGTGCAACACCTTCGCAATAGTTTTGGCACAAGGTCGCTCCAGTTGAAGGAGACATGCAATGCCCAAGCTCTATGAATATTTTGGTTTGATCATCATGTTCTATGCCAATGAGCATGAGCCGGTTCATGTCCACGGTAAATTCCAGGATCGTGAATCTCGCGCCGAGATCATCGTGGTGAATGGCGAGATCGTTGAGATTCGCTATGCGAATGTTTCTGGGCGTGCACCACTGGCGAATACCGAGTTGCGTAACTTCGAAGAGTTGGTGGCAGCTCGCGCCAGCGATATCGTGAGCAAGTGGATTGATTTTTTCGTGCTGCACAAACCTGTAAAATCGGAACGCATCACAAGGAGGCTGAAATGATTCCTGAAACGCTAAACATCACATCGGTGGAACAGGTAAGCGATTATGCGCTGCGCCTGTCATTCGATGACGGTACCGTGCAGACGGTAGATTTCAAGCCTTTCCTGTCACTTTCGCGCCATCCCGATATTCGCGCCTATCTAGAACCTTCACGATTTTTCGCCTATCGTATCGAGCATGGCGAACTGGTGTGGGGTGACTACGATCTTTTCTTCCCTATCGCTGATTTGTATCAGAACCGGCTGATGCCAGATGCCTCGCTGGAAAAAGCGGCGTGATACAGCACATAGCAGCCTAAGGCCATGAGCAAAGCAACCCAATTACGCAATATCCATCCCGGCGAAGAGCTGCGCGAAGAGTTCCTGATTCCGCTGGGAGTTACCCAATACCGTCTGGCGAAAGAGATTGGCGTGACCGAAGCGCGCATCTCGGCGATCTGTTCCGGCAAACGTGCGATCACGGCGGATACGGCGTTGCGCTTGGCTGCGTTCTTCGGCACGTCGAGTGGCTTCTGGATGCGCTTGCAGGCGGATTACGATACCGAAGAAGCGGCCAAGGAATTGGGTGGCGTGCTGGCGCAGATTCATCGTTTTGAACCGCTGGCGGCTTGAGTCATGAATAGTGTGAATGAGACTTTCCGCAAACAGCAGAATGCTTTTCTGATGTTGAAGATGATGGCGCAGGGTGAAGCTGATGCGCAGAATGGGCGCGTTGCCCTGCAAGCCAAAGTATTCGATGGATTGCGAGCTATATTGCTGAAGCGGGATTGAGAACAAAACTCAACTCAAAGGTAGTGCTGAGGGCGAAGTGTCTTGAATGGCTGACGAGTGCAAGGTGAGAGGATGATGCGAAAAGAACAATTTGAGCCGCTTGCCTTTGATATTTCACTAAGCGATACGAATTCCTTGGGGCAGCCTGTCGGGTTTGCCGTTGAATGGAAGCCTGCGCTATGTCCAACGCACAAGGTATTGGCGGGCAGGTTCTGCCGTCTGGAGCCGCTCGATGGCGCGCGCCACGCGGTCGAACTTTTTGCGGCCAATGCGCTGGATGCCGAGGGCCGGAACTGGACTTATCTTCCTTACGGCCCGTTCGATTCGCTCCCTGCCTATCGCGATTGGCTGGCGAAATTCTCCGGCACTGTCGATCCGCTGTTCTTTGCCGTGGTCAGCAACGAGACGGGGAGGGCAGTAGGCGTTGCCAGTTATTTGCGCATCGACCCGGCGAACGGTTCCATCGAAGTCGGTCACCTCAATTTCTCGCCGTTGATGCAGCAGACGCCCATCGCGACCGAGGCCATGTGGCTGATGATGCGCGAGGCGTTTGCTTTGGTTTTTCGGCGCTATGAGTGGAAATGCAATGCACTGAACCTGCCCTCGCGCACTGCGGCACAACGGCTAGGATTGTCGTTCGAAGGCGTGTCCCGGCAGGCCGCGGTCATCAATGGCAGCAACCGCGACACGGCTTGATATGCGGCGCTCGACAGCGAACGGCCCCCTCTGGACGAAGCGTTCCGGCAATGGCTGTCGCCGGACAACTTCGATGGCGAAGGCAGGCAACGCGTCGCTCTGTCGAAACTGACTGCGCCTATCCTCGTTCGACGGGGATAGGGAACAGGGGCTGCCTCACTTTTGTTTTGAATTAAATTTTCACGGAGTCTTAAACATGCTAAACAAATCGTTGTTCCCCGCCGTGTTGTTGGCCTTCTCGTCCTTTGCCGTTGCGGCGGAGCAGACGAACAATTGCAGGCTCAAGCATGGTTCGATGGTGTTGCTGGAGGCAGAGGCATGCGTGCTGGAAGGCGGTGTGGCCGTCACTCGATCTGCGGCTCCGGCGGTTTCCGCTGCCAGCCTGCAACTGTCTGCCAAACCCGAGTTGGCCACCGCGCAACGGGCGGTGGCTGAGCTGTTGATGAAGCCGGTGGTGGATAATAATCCGCATGTGAGAACGCCGGAGCAGATCGAGCGGACGGTGAAGTTCGATGGCTGCCGCTTGCTGGTGGATGAGGATATGTTTGTCGAGCACGGTAATACATTTTCGTCGCGCAAGCATTTCAAGATCAGTTCGATGCTGGATATGGGCAAGCTCGGTCGCGCTGCCTTTGGCGAGTTGGGCAAGGTGACTTCTTACGGCGGCGGCTTGGAGGCCTATGCCAATTACTTTGAAGAGCGCAAGCAGCGAGAGGGCAACAACATCTCGGTTTCCATGCAACTGCAGACCGAGAGCGGCGCTGTCAAATACAAGCTGAGTGCTTCCGGTATCTACTGGGATGCGCCCAATGCTGATCTATGGATGGTGGATGAATACGGCTACCCTAAAGATAGCATTGCGTCCGGTGCGGCGACCGACACGGTGAGATTGTTGTTCCTGATGAATACGCCTGAAGATTCCGCAGCGCTGAAAAAAGCCTTGGGCGAGGTGCATGCGCTGTGTCAGCCTGGGAAGGAATGATCGGCAACCAGCAGAGCCGTATCACAATGGATCTTTCTCATCGCCCGCAAGGGCGATGTGCATTTTGAGGCCGGTGATCTCGCTTACTGGATGAGTCCGGCGTACAGGAAGTAGGCGTAGCCGGCGACGA
>WOZO01000109.1 GCA_011620315.1 Sideroxydans sp.
GGTTTGGCCCTGCATGCCCCGCGCATCGGCCAGCCAGCGATAGCCGGCGTACATCACCAGCGCCGAAAACAGCGCCGTCATCAGCGCCGCCGCCGTATCGCCATCCGCTACGGCGAGGAAGGCGTTTTTTGCCTGACCGCCTTGTAGCGCAGTTGCTTCACCAGCGCCGACTATTTGCGTTAGCGAACCCAACAGGCCGCCGCGCAAAAACAGGATCAGCAAGGCCAGCACGCCGAGCCTGCCCCACTGCTTGAAAGGCAATGCGCGCAAACGCGAATCGAACGTCGCAAGCAATGCCAACGCCACAGCCAGCGCGGCAAAAAATCCTGCAAAGTGCGCCAGCCCCAACGAATTCGCATTCGTATGGAATAAGCGGAACACCACACTATCGACCCCGACAGCGGCCAAGCTAATGAGCAACAATGGCCAGCGACCAGGCAAAGACGGACTCATGGTTTCACCCCGCCATCCGCCAGCGCCGGGCGCAATTGCGCCAGCACCGTCTCCACGCTGATCGCTTGCAGGCAGACGTTGTCGCGGCAAGGCGTCTTGCGGTGATTGGTCGCGCTGACGCAGGGCGAACAGGCAAGACCCGCATAAAGCGGCGTGCTGTTGCCCAGCGAGCCATACAAGGCCGGCGTTTCCGGGCCGAACAGCACAAAAGTGCGCAAACCGGTCACCGCCGAAAAATGCCCCGGCCCGGAATCGTTGGTCAGCATCAATTCGGCGATTTGATACAGCGCCGGCAATTCATCCAGCCCGTGGCAACCGGCAAAATTGACACACCGCGCATCGCCCACCTGCTTTTGCAATGCCGCCGCAGCAGCGCGTTCCGCCGGTGCACCGGTAATCAGGATCAGCACTTCTTGATGTTCGGCAAGCAGGCTGCGCATGACCGCCACAAAGCGATCCGGCATCCAGCGCCGTTGCGGCAGCAGATCGCTGGCGTTGGGATTGATCAGCACAATCCGGTGCCGCGCCGCGTCATACGCCGGATAAGTCTCGCGGATGCAGCCGTGCATGGCAGCGATGGCAGCGGCATCGACCGGCGCACGGGCCAGTTGAATTTCGCTGTCGTCGATCCGCGTCTTGGAAAACGGCAACTCGGTTTTATCCGCCAGCGTCGCATTCACCAGCGCGACAAAATTCTTCGCGATGTGCACATGCGGGTTGTAGGCCACGCGGCGCGTCAGCATCGCGCCCCGGTACAGCCCCTCATTATGGAAGGCATGGAAACCAATGCGCCGAGCGGCGCCGCAGAGGCCAGTCAATAACGCGCTGTAACGCGAAAACAGTTCCAGATCGATCACCGTGTCGATGCCCTCGCGCCGCGCCCAGAACAAAAAGCGCAGGCTATCCAGCGCCAGGTTCAGGAAACTGTCTTCACGGATGGTGAACACCCGCGCTTGCGGCACCGTGCCGAGCAGGCGCAAGCTCGCCGCATTCGACTTGAAAATCAGGAAATACAGTGTCGCGTCGCCCGCCACCTGCATCTTGCGCATCGCCGGATCGGCCAGGATCGCACTGCCCATCTCGGATAATTCGATGAACAAAACCTTTTTAGGCGGCTGCGGCCTGGCCCCGCCCAGCAAATCAGCCAGGCGCGTAAACCAGGTCGCCACGAAACATAAGGGGATGCCCGCAAAGTAGTCCACCTTGCGCATGAGGTCGATATTCATCGGGTGATCAATCGTGAAAGAAAATGCATTGCCTGCGGCAGGAAAATCGCGAGGTAGGCGAAAGGCGCTTATTGTAAGCGGTAGCAGCACCGGCCCGCCGGGTAATCACGCTTGTACAGGACATCGCCATACGGAGCATAGCCAGTCATGTGAAACGTAGTTTTCAAGGAGCTACACGGCACCGTGCTGGACTGTGACGACGTGCGATCAATTTCGAAGCAATGAAGGTCAGCAATCTGGGATGGTGCCGCCACTGAGCTCCCGGAATCGGCTGGGTGCTTTTCGGCCATCGCTATCGTTGGTGCTAGGAGACTCGCGTTGTCGATCTGGAATGCTTACCGACCATTGGCGCTGAAGGCGACTTATCTGTTACTGCGAACCAACTTTTTCGAATCTGCCAGCGGCCGACAAAGGAACGTGATCGTTGGAGAGACTGGCCCATGAGTTTAAAATCGTGGGCACACCAAACGCTAACTACATATGGTAGTCGCCATCTATGGCCATTGATCTTCGCTTGTTGGGTAGCAAGCTCGCGAAATATCGGGAGCAGTTGCAAGAGTCCTTCGTCGATGTCGCAAACTCGACAGGGATTGATGCTGATCGGCTTGCACAAATCGAAAATGGGCAAGCCGAACCCACTGGGGATGAGGTTTTGATCCTCTCTGACCACTACCGCTGCGACTTCAAATTCTTCATCTCCAACGAACAGGTCGCTCCTTTTGAACAGACCGAAACGCTCTACCGTGCGTACGGCTCAGACTTTACCAAGGAGGATCGACGAGCGGTTCAGGACTTTCTCTATCTATGCGAAACCGAGGACTTCTTGATGCGGGAACTTGGCCGGGCACCCAAGTCGTTCGCATTCTTACCTTCCGGTGATTACTTCAAGGGACACGCCGAGGCAGCAGCGATTCAGCTGCGATCGGCGATGGACCATGCGGACAATGCTGTTCCCCGGGATGTGTATACCGAGTTCCGAAGTGTGGGGATTCATGTCTTTCGGAGAAAGCTGGGTAACTCGAACATCTCGGGGCTGTTCATTGCGCACCCGGTCGCGGGCAAATGCGCCTTGGTGAACTACAGCGAGGATGTCTACCGACAGCGCTTTAGCGCAGCGCACGAAATGGCCCACGCCATCTTCGACGCCGATCAAGGAGCCAGCGTTAGCTTCGAGCGGCCTGATGGCGCCGATCTCGTGGAAATCCGCGCGAATCGCTTCGCCTCCTGCTACCTCATGCCTCCGGTGTTTCTGTCAAAACTTCCCGACCCGAATGGGTGGAGCGATTCCGAAACAATCGGCTGGGCCAACAAGCTCCGAGTGAGTTGCTCGGCGTTGGCCATCGCGTTGCGCGAGGCGCAGCTTGTCAATCAAGCCACCTACGTCCAGATATCTCAACTCCGCGTCCCCCAAGAGGCAAAGATCGATCCGGAGCTTCCCGAGTCGCTCAATCCCGCGCAGCGCTCGCGCAAGGAGCAGTTGCTGGAGCGTGGCCTCTCAGACCACTATGTCGCACTTTGCTTCGAGGCCCACAGTTCCGGCGTAATCAGTCTAGGACGGCTGGCCGAGGCGCTACTGTGCAGCCAAGCCGAGTTGCTTGAACTGACGAACCTTTACGGCCGAGCGCTCCATGGCCATTGACCCATCCAAGTTCCATCCGATCAACGTAGCCGACACATGCTCGGTATGGAATATTTTGTCCTCTCCCAGACTAAACGCTGTAGCCAAGGAGGCTCGATGTGACTTTTGCGTAACCAGCTTTGTCCAATACGAGTGCCTGATCAAGCCACGAAAGTCGATCTTACCAAGCGAGCAGATTTTGATGGACCGCCTGCAAGTCGAGCAGCGGAGCGGTGTCTTCCAGCCCCACTCGTGCAGCATCGAGGACCTTCAAGCCATCAAAATCTTGGAGACGCGCAAGAAACTCGGAAAAGGCGAGCTCTCCTCGATCGCTTTCGCCATGAAGATCCACCAGGGATTCATTACCGACGACAGAAAGGCTTTGCAGTTGGCAAAGGACGCGGGCAACCCGTACGCACAGACGACCCCACATCTCTTCTCATGGCTTATCTTCACCGGCAGGCTGGGCGACGGCGACAAGGATATAGTCATTGCTCAACACGTGGACGCGGGACGGCATATTGCTCAGCACCTGCAGACGGCCTATGAGATGGCCCTGCAATGCAGACTCTACTCGACAGCAAGACCCTGATTCGCAGATGGACCGAACTCGCCGTCCCCAAAACCCCGAACGCCTTGCGTTGACCTTCGGTCCGGACGACGGCGATCCAGAACGCATCGAGCGAACTGTCATCCTCCCGCCCAACTTCCCCTACATGGAGCTGCGTGCTCTTGGCGCAATGCTGGAGGCCGATGGTGTGTTTGTCCCAGGCTATCAGCCGCCTCCCGTGGGGCTGTGCCACCCTGATGCATTTATCTTCGAGGCACAGTTCGAAAAGATCCAGACCATTCTTTTACCCGATCGGAACATAGCCTCCCGAATGGCCAAGATCGTGACTGGCGAACCGATGGATACGAAGCTTCGGAAGATTGCCGCGATCAAGGTCTTTTGCCACTTCCTGGACGTTCAGATCGAGCCTGCTGTTGCCTTCCATGAACTCGCCCAGACACAAGGCAACGACGCGGCAAACCTAGAGCTGGCACGATTCCGGGATGCCGACAACGCCGATCCGTACCCGTGGCTAGATCTGGCCTTCGGCGATCTGGATGCGCTTGACCCGATGGAACCGCAACATTTGCCAGAGTGCCACGATCTAGCCTTCCCATTGCGCCGTTGGCGGCGCAACTACATTGCTGCATTAAAGATTGCGGAGCTTGAATTTTCCGGCTGCCAAAATTTGGACCGGATGCTAGGGTTACTGTCTTGGATGCGAAATGACTTCATATTTGCAGGGCCTGCAGCTTTGCTTGCCTGCATATACTTTGCCCCCAACTCGCCGCCTCGCAGGGGTCTCCTTAAGCAACTTCGCTCCCTCAACAGGTTACGAGCTATCGACGGCGTGCGAAACGCAGCTTGGGACTTAACTCACCTTAGCGAGATGATCAAGAAGGTAAACGAAGCGAACGGCAGCCAAACCCGCTTGCTCTTCGCGAGCTTCGATGAAGGGCTTCGCATCCTGGCCAGGCTGCTTTTTACTATTTCGACCGAAGATTTCTCCGAGGAACTGCTGGTTGAAGCGCTTGTTCCATGGTGGAGCAGGGCTCACGCTGAGCGGATCTCAACGTCCTTGGTCGAGTTATTGGCTGACCTCGATGACGAAAGTCGCAAGCAGCGACAAGCAAATTCGTCTGTGTCGATCGAAGAAATGATTCAGCACGGAGAACAGCTACTAATGTCTACCCCAGGTATTTGCTGAACCCAGGAGAGTCCTGCCAACTTTCAACCATCCGGAGATGCTGCTGCAATGAACGACATTTCAAAAGCACGCTTCGAGGCTTTGGCGGCGTACTGCCGTCAGCCCGGTGCTCTTTTCGTGGCAGAAGAACTTCGCTGGCTTGAAGCGCATGACGAAGCGATGCTCATCGTTGTCATCCGGGACGTTGCCGACAGCGACTACGCTGCCATGGTGCTGGCGAGAGACATGATTGATCGCTATCGGTGGGTCGAGATGACGGCGTTCTTCGATACCGTCGATCAGGCTCTAGCAGCGGCGCCAGAGGTGGTCGAACGTGTCTTTTCCGATTTCGACAAGCAGCGGACTCAGGGTGACGAAAAGCGCAATCCCGTTGATTTCTTCACTCCCTTGGTACCGAAGGAGAAGCTGAATCTGGACTTCGCCACCATCACTGCGCTTGAGGGCTACTCTCCGGCGGTCGAGCTGATGAAGCCCATGATGCGTTGGTACGAGGATGCAGACGGAAACTTCGTCGAGCAATTCCAGACTACGGGCTTCGACATGCGACTCTGGGAGCTCTATATCTTCGCTATGCTGGTTGAGGCTGGATATGTACTGGACCGATCGGTGCCTATCCCCGATTTTCAAGCCCACAACGCTTTCGGTGAAATTTGCGTCGAAGCCACGACCGTAAATCCGACTCGCGACGCCCAGGGGCAACCGGTACCTACGCCGCCATTGGATACGGAAGAGCAGATCAGGCTGTTTCAGCAGGAGTACATGCCCATCCGCTTTGCCGGCCCACTGACCGCAAAACTGGCAAAGAAGTACTGGGAGAAGCCGAATGTACAAGGTCACCCCTTGCTGCTTGCAATTCAGGATTTCCACGCACCGATGTCGATGGTGGTAAGCCAGCTGGCACTCCCCATTTATTTGTACGGAATGACATGGGACTGGCACCACGACGCCAATGGCCAGCTGGTTATCGTTCCGCAAAAAGTGGGTGTTCACCGGTGGGGAACAAAGGAAGTCCAGTCTGGCTTCTTTAATCTTCCAGGCGCCGAAAACGTGAGCGCGGTCATTGCGAACGCAACTGCGACAATCTCGAAGTTCAATCGAATGGGTATCCTCGGCGGATTTGGTTCGAAACGAGTGCGCTTGGTGCGCGAGGGCACTGCGGTGAGTCTAGACCCGAACGCCTCCGAGCCCATGCACTTCGTGAATGACGTCAATGCGCCTGAATATTCGGAGGCTTGGATGGAAGGAGTCGACGTGTTCCACAACCCTAGGGCGAAATACCCACTCGACCCTGCAATGCTTCCTGGCGCCGCTCACCATCGCCTGCTAGAGAGTGGCCAGATGGATTCCAGGGTTCCTGTTTGGCAGCAATTTGCTTCCGTGACGCGAATCTTTGTGACAGGCGTAGATAGCTAGCGTGGTGACACGGAGAGCTTCAGCGTCGCCTGCGGATCAGCTTCGGGCGTGAATTTGAACACCAGGTGTATCGAATGCCCCGCCTGCTCGCGATTGCATTTGCCGAGCCATGAGAGGGCTTCGCGGATCGCATCGACCGTCGTGCCAATAGGCTCGGCCTGCGTTTGCACCAGGTCGATGTCTTCCGAATAGCGCAGCGGCTGCTTGAACAACAGTTTGTTGATCGCGGTACCACCGCGGAAAGCGATCTTGCCTTTCAGCATGGGCGCGTTGAACAGGTCGCACAACGCACGGCTGATGATCAGGTCCTGCTCGATCTGCCGCGCGTCGGGCCAAGGGGCTTTCATGCTCCAGGCCTGGATGTAGGAACCCGGAATCAAAAGTCGATCTCCACGGGTTCATTGATCACGAGCTTCCACTTCGTATCTTTCTCGTGGAGTTCTGACAGGGATTCGATGAGGGGCTTGACGGAGGGATCCAGCGGTACCGCCGTCTTGGCCCTCTTGACGAAGGGTTCCAGCGCGTTGGCTTGGCGCGTGTGCCCTGCCCGTTCGAGCAGGTAGCCCAGCCGGCGCACGGACGAATTTTCATAGGCAGCAGCCGCTTTGGCAAGCACACGCGGCTCGGCCTTGGCGCCAATGTCCTTGGCGATCTGCGCAACGCCGCTAATGCCGGCGGCCTTGTGGAAGTAGCGTGCGCAATCCAGCAACGTGAGCTCGACGCCGGCCACTTGTGCAAAACCGGCATCACTCTTCATTCGGTCAAGCCAATCGGGTTGGTTGAGCTTTGCGAAGGCCTTGGGGGTCTGGTAGAGAAACTGGAGGCGGTGGCGGCCGATTTCGAAGTCCCGCAACTGCTTGGGCACAACCACCTGAAAGACCATGGCAGCCTGGTGCGATGAACCGTGGAAGGCCGCGGCACGCAGCAGCGAGATGCGATAGTCGAGACCCTGGTACTTCATCAAGGGATCGATCCAACGCACGGGGTCGGGAGCGCCGGCCATCTGGTCCTCGGGACGCAGGATCAAATAGAAGCCATGGCGAGGATTAGCCAGCCGGCGTTTTTTTACCAGCCGGGTGATCGCGGCAGTCAGGCCCCCAGGTGTCAGGTCGACCGCAGCCAGCGCCTCTTCGCGGTTGAAGTGCGCACGGCCATGGAGAAGCCGGTCATCAACGAATTGGTCAAGGGATGCCATTCCCGAATCATATGCAAAAACAGACGAAATGACAAGGTTTTTGCGTATGAGTTGGGATTACTGTGAAAGCTGTATTCCGGGATTGCACAATTCGGGTGGCTACCGTTGGCCGGCCCGCTCCCGCAGACTATCCAGAATCGCCTGCTCGCCGCGCACACGGAAGAAGGCTCCCTCCTCTTCTGCACGTTCCGCCA
>WOZO01000066.1 GCA_011620315.1 Sideroxydans sp.
ACAGGTATTCGACTTCGTGCGCGACGGACAGCGCATCGTTGAGGTCTTTGCCAAGCGCGATCATGCCGTGGTTGCCGAGCAGACAGGCTTTGCGGTCGCGCAAGGCTTCCAACGCAAGGTCGGATAAGTTCTGCTCACCAAAGATGGTGTAAGGCGTGCAGCGGATGCTGTCGCCACCCGCGATGGCGATGTGATAGTGCACGGCGGGCACGTCCTTGCCCAGACACGCCATAGTTGTGGCGTAAGTGGAATGCATGTGCAGCACTGCACCGATCTCGGGACGGGCATTGAGGATGTCGCAATGGAAGCGCCATTCGCTGGAGGGTTTGCGGCCCTGCAGTACCTTGCCTGCTTTGTCCAACAGCACCAGGTCAGTTTCACTCATCTCTGCCACCGGCAAGGCGGATGGCGTGATGAGGATGTCTTCGCCGCAGCGTACCGATGCATTGCCCGCCGTGCCGCGGTTCAGGCCGAGCTCGACAATACGGCGCGAGGTGTGCAGCAACGCACTACGCAATGACTGTTCGCTCATTTCAGTACGCGACCAGCGATGGCCTGCAGTTTCTGCACCATCGCCGCGTCGCGCGCTTCGGGTGCGGTGATAAGGGCGTGTTGCAATACGTTACGGCAGCCGCAATCACAGGCCTTGGCATCCGCGCCGATGTGCGGCACGACATGTTTCACCAGACTCTTGGCCTTGTCCGCGTTCGCCAGCAGTACCTGGATGATCTGGTCCACGGTCACGTCATCATGGTTGGGATGCCAGCAGTCGTAATCGGTGACCATGCCCACGGTGGCATAGCAAAGCTCGGCTTCGCGCGCGAGCTTGGCTTCCGGCATGTTGGTCATGCCGATCACGTCACAACCCCAAGTACGGTACATCTCCGATTCGGCCAGACTGCTGAATTGCGGACCTTCCATCACCAGATAAGTGCCGCCGCGCATGGCTGCGATGCCCGCCTCCCAGGCTGCTTTTTCGATATAGTCACCGAGGCGCTTGCACACTGGGCGCGCCATGGAGACGTGCGCCACCAGACCGTTGCCGAAGAACGATTTTTCGCGGTCGAAGGTACGGTCGATGAACTGGTCGACGATGACGAAGGTGCCGGGCGGAAGGTGTTCGCGCAAAGAACCGACCGCGCTGACCGAGATGACATCGGTCACGCCCACGCGTTTGAGGGCATCGATATTGGCGCGAAAGTTGATATCCGAAGGCGGGATCTTGTGGCCGCGTCCGTGACGCGGCAGAAAGGCCAGTTTCACGCCGTGCAACTCTCCAAACAACAGATCATCAGAAGGCTCACCGAAAGGCGACTCGACCTTTTCCCAGCGTTTGTTCTCCAGACCTTCGATGTCGTAAACGCCGCTGCCGCCGATGATGCCTATGCTAGCCTGCCCCATGATTCCCCCCTAGTCCGTAATGGGCATGGATTGAAACAGGAAACAGGCATGCACTCAAGTGTGACGTTTCTCACAGACACTGCTGCACTCGCTGCCTATGATGCGCCGCATTCCACACAGGGCCTGAATATGAAAACCAACAAGTTCGCAATATTCGCCGTTGTCCTCTGGGGCGTCAGTGCGCTCGTGTTCGGTTGGTTCTTCGTAAAAGGCAACACCACCGCAATAGAAGGCCAGCGCGATGCCATCGTGTTGCAGTCTGCGGAACGCGAGCTTGTGCTGCTGGAGATGCGTGGCCTGCTGATTTCCACTCAGGGCATCCTGGCCGGACTGGATAATAAAGATATGGCACAGATCGCCCAGGCGGCGCGTGCATCCGGTATGGCTTCTGCAGCCGATGTGAACCCCGCGCTGATGTCGAAACTGCCTATGTCGTTCAAGGATCTGGGCATGAGCGTGCATCACGCCATGGATGAGATCGCCTAGGATGCCGAGGCCGGAAAATCATCCGCCGACATCCTGAACAAGTTGAGCAACACCCTTACCAGCTGTGTGGCCTGCCATGCAGCATGGCAATTGAAGTCGGAGTAGTATTCAATAACTGCAACCCTTACTGAAAGGAGTCAAAAATGAAATGCAATGAAGGTGGTATTGATCGTGGATTGCGTATAGTGGCCGGACTGGCTTTGATCGGCCTGACTGTTACCGAGACTATCGGTGTATGGGGCTGGATCGGCGTGGTGCCGTTGCTGACCGGCATCTTCGGCTTCTGTCCGGTCTATGCGATCTTCGGCGTGAGCACCTGCTCGACCGAAAAGAAGTAAGCAACATTCCCCCCAGACTTGCCCGGCTTCGGTCGGGCATTTTTTATACGGAAGGTATACCCATGAAGAAATCCCTGCTTTTGACCGCCCTGCTCGTCCTGTCCGCGCCCGCAATGGCAGACAAGCTGGAAAAGTATCGTGAAGAGAGCCGTACCGTGGTCGGCCCGTTCATGCAACAACTGATGGCCGAGAACAAGAAATCCGTAACCGAAGGCGGTCCCGATTCCGCCATCCAGGTGTGCAAAGACATCGCTCCCGCGATGGCCGGCGAGATCTCGCGCAAACAAGGTATCAAGCTGACACGCGTGTCGGACAAAGTGCGCAACCCCATGCTGGGCACACCCGATGCATGGGAGCAGCAGGCACTGAAAAAGATGGAGAAGCAACTGGCCAAAGGCGCGAAGCCCGAGACGCTGGAAGTCGTCGAGGTCGTGAAAGAGCCGAACGGAAAATACCTGCGTTACATGAAGGGTATCGTGCTGCAGCCGGGTTGCGTCGCCTGTCACGGCAGCAAGGACGACATCTCTCCGGCCGTGCAGGCGCGTCTTGCCGCAGATTATCCGCATGACCAGGCCACCGGCTACAAGCCCGGCCAGTTGCGCGGTGCCGTGAGCGTCAAACGTCCGTTGTAAATCGTGGTAGATTCGGCGTGCCATGACTGAAATGACAGAACACGCCGAATTGCAGATCGCCGGGATGCGTTGCGCATCCTGCTCTGCCCGCCTGGAAAAATCCCTGAACGAACTCCCCGATGTCACCGCCGTGGTTAACATCGCCACCGAAAAAGCCAGCCTCACCTTCGACCCCGCCAAGACCGATCTGGAAGCCATTCTGGAAACGGTGCGCCACAACGGCTTCGACGCGCATCCCGCGCGCGACTTCGCCGCCGAAAAAGCGGATCGCATGGCGATGCTGAAGCATGAGCGCAATCTGTTCCTCGTCTCCCTGCTGCTGACCTTGCCGCTGATCGGCGAAATGGCGCTGATGTTCGCCGGTGTGCATCTGATGATGCCGCTGTGGGCGCAATGGCTGCTCGCCACACCGGTGCAGTTCTGGGCCGGTGCGCGCTTTTACACCGGTGCTTGGGCGGCATTGCGTAGCGGCGGCAGCAACATGGATGTGCTGGTCGCGCTGGGCACCAGCGCGGCCTATTTCATGAGTGTTGCGGTATGGCTGCTCGGGCTGGATCAGCCGGTGTATTTCGAAGCCAGCGCCACGCTGATCACACTGGTGCTGATGGGCAAGCTGCTGGAAGCGCGCGCAAAAGGCAAAGCGTCCGCCGCGCTGGAATCTTTGATCAATCTGCAACCGAAGATCGCCCACACCGAACGCAACGGCCAGTTACTGGATGTTTCCGCAGGTTCATTGCGTCCCGACGACATCTATATCGTGCGCCCCGGCGAGAGCGTGCCGGTGGACGGCATCGTGCTGGAAGGCGAATCGAGCATCGACGAAGCCATGCTCACCGGCGAAAGCCTGCCGCAATTGAAACAGACCGGGACGAAGGTCTATGCCGCCACGTTCAACCAGCAAGGCGTGCTGCGTTGCCGCGCACTGGCTGTCGGTTCGCAGACCCAGCTCGCCGCCATCATCCGGCTGGTGGAACAGGCACAGGGCTCCAAGGCCGCGATCCAGCGTCTGGCCGACAAGATCTCCGCCGTGTTTGTCCCCACTGTACTGGGCATCGCCGCACTGACCTTCACCGCCTGGTGGGTGTATGGCGGCGAGTTCAGTCAGGCCTTGATCAACGCGGTATCGGTATTGGTCATCGCCTGTCCCTGCGCCTTGGGTTTGGCCACGCCGACGGCAGTGGTGGTCGCCACCGGTCGCGCCGCGCATGCCGGCATCCTCGCCAAAGATGCTGCCGCACTGGAACGCGCGCACCAACTCGACATATTGGTATTGGACAAGACCGGCACACTGACCGAAGGCAAACCGGCGGTGACGGACGTCGCACCCGCTGCTGGCATCTCAGAAGAGACACTGTTGCACACTGCCATTGCGCTGGCGCAGCACTCCACCCACCCGCTCGCCCGCGCACTGCTCCAGCATGCCGACGCGCAAGCCATCATCGAAGTCGGAGACTTGCACGAACATACCGGTCAGGGGTTGACGGCCACCATTGATGGCACGACCTGCCTGTTGGGCTCGCCCGCCTTTGCGAAATCGCAGAATATCGTGCTGGATGATGCCGCCCTGACTTCCCTGCCAGCCGATGGCCGTTCGGTGATCGTGCTGGCACGAAGCAACACCGTGCTGGGCTACATCGCACTGGCCGACCGCCTGCGCGAAAGCAGCCGCGAAGCCGTTGCCAAGTTGCGCGGCATGGGCATTCGCGTGGTGATGCTGAGCGGCGACAACGATACCACCGCGCGCGCCATCGCACAGCAGGCCGGTGTCGACGAGTATCTGGCCGAAGTGCTGCCGCAAGACAAGGCGCGCCATATCACTTCATTCAAGACCGGCGGCAAAGTGGTCGGCATGGTGGGCGACGGCATCAACGATGCTCCGGCACTGGCGGCGTCCGATGTCAGTTTCGCCATGAAGAGCGGCAGCGACATCGCGCTGGAAGCCGCCGACATCACGCTGATGCGCAACGACCTGATGTCTGTGGCCGATGCCATTTCTCTGTCGCGCGCCACGCTCAAGAAGATCCGGCAGAACCTGTTTTTCGCCTTCGCCTACAACGTGCTGGGCATCCCGCTGGCGATGCTGGGCATGTTCAATCCGGTGGTGGCGGGTGCGGCGATGGCGATGAGTTCTGTGTCGGTGGTCAGCAACGCCTTGCTGCTGAAACGCTGGAAACCGGATAGCGAGATGAATTGAACTGCGGGCGGTTTCCGCACTCAAAGCCCACACACTTGATCTCAAGGAGCATAACCATGAACATCCCTTCCATTCTCCTGCTTGTCGCCAGTGTCTTGTTGCTCGGCGCTTGTGCCAGCAGCAAATCCGGCGACGTCTACACCCGAGACCAGGTTCGCCAGGCCCAGACCTTCCGCGTAGGTGTCATCGAACAACTCAATGCTGTACGCATCGAGGGCACGGATACGCAAATAGGCACCGCCGCTGGTGCCGTGGTCGGCGGTATCGCAGGCAGTTCAACCGGAGACGGAAAAGGCAGCGATGTGATGCGCGTGCTGGGTGCCGTGGTTGGCGGTATGGCTGGCGCGGCGGTCGAGGAAGGCTATACCCGCGAGGACGGCATCGAATTCTCCATCCGGCTGGAAGACGGCAGCCACATATCGGTGGTGCAAGAGAAATCGATCAACGACGAGACATTCAAAGTTGGCGACAAGGTACGCGTGATCGAGAGCGGCGGCGTAGTCCGCGTGACCCATTGATATCGTATTCGCCATAAGAAAACGGCGACCGAGGCCGCCGTTTCCATTCCTCCCCGAGCAACACCTTATTATTCTGCCGCCGCCACATGTATCTTGGGCATGCTCAACTCGGTCGAGAGCTGGAAGCTGGCCACGTCGATATTGCTTGCAGCCACCGCAGTCGCTTTAGTCGCAATCTGACCTGAAGCATATGCAACCGGGTTCGGCGTATTCATCCATAATCCGGCACTCAACAGCAATGTCGCCACCAGTGCACCTTGCGACAGACGGGCGATCCAGTTGGTGCGGCGCACCCGGGCCAACAGGTTCTCCGTCTCCAGTGCTGCCGTCAGTTGCTGCATCTCTTCACGAAAGCCTGCGTTCTTGCGGGCGTCGTGCTCGGCGTAAGCTTCCGCCATGGTCTTTAACTCTGCCTGCAGGCGTGCGTTCTCCTCTGCCGTGATGCGAGCAAGGCGCTCGGCTTCGACTCGTTGCGCGCTCATTTCGGACAACTGCTGTTCGTGTTCGATACGGGCGGCAGCTTCGATATTGGCCACACGTTCAGTCTCTTCTCGTGCGCAACGCATGCTGTCGATCTGGGCACGGATCGCTTCGTTCTGCTGCTTGGCAGCATGCAAGGCGGCTTCTTCCTGCGCTTTCAGTTCCATCAGACGTTCGGCTTCCTGCGCCGCCTTGATGCGCTGGCGTGCCATCACCACGGCTTTTGCATCGGCATCCAGCGCGGCCTGTTCAGCCTGAGCGGCTTGCTTGAGCGCATCGATCTTTATCTTGTTCATATTCATGGCACGCAAGGCCAATGCCTCTTGCTCGCGTGCCGCTTCCAGCAGCGCTTGATCCTGTGCCAGCTTGGCGGTGGCGAGCCCTTCGGCACGCACTTCCTGCGCCAAACGTTCGTTGTCCGCTTCGATGGCGCGCATCTCTGCATCCATACGTGCGGTGATGGCATCGATGGTTTGCTGCTCGGCGATCACACCCCGCAAAGCAACCTGTTCCGCTTGGGCTTCCAGTTCTGCACGCTGCATCGCCAGACGCTCAGCTTCTGCTTCTGCTTCCGCACGTTGACGCGCGGCAACTTCAGCCTGCTGATCGGCTGCGATGCGCTGCTGTATGGCGGCCTGCTCGGCCATTTCCGCAGCCAGACGTTGCTCTTCCGCCTCGCATTCGGCTATTGCCAGCTGCACACGGCTATCTGCTGCAGCCAGTTGCTGGTTGATGGCATCCAGACGTTGCTGGAACATCTGCACTTCCTGCTTCTCGTTCGCGGCCTGCTGTTGCACGGCCAGATAGAGCTGCTGTTCGGATGCCGCTTTTTGCATGGCGAGTTCCTGCGCACGCTCGGCCATCTCGCGGTGCTTGAGCGCATTGGCGATAGCTTCCTGTTCCGCAGCCAACTGCAGCTCCAGCGCGCGCGAGGTATACATCTCCGCTTCAGCGCGTTGCTGTGCTTCCTGCACCAGCTGATGCGCTGTCTGCGCACGCGATTCGGCGGCGCGCTTGGCTTGTTGTTCGGCCACCAGCAGGTCGCGCGCATCGGCTTCCGCCTTGCGCAGCAACAGATTGGCGGCTTCGCGCTCGGCTGCTGCCTGGCGCTCGGTCTCGGCACGCTCGGTCAAAGAGCGCAGCGCTTCTTGCTCGGCCAGCAGTTTCTGTTCTGCCGCAGTCCTGGCAAGTTGTTCTTTCTCCAGTGCCTGACGCGCGATCTCGGCAGCACGGCATTCCGCCGCATTGCGTGCGGCGGCGGCTTCCTGTGCTTGCTGCTCGATGCGGCTGCGCAGTTCGATGCTCTCGGTGAGTGCGCGTTCCTCGTCGGCACGTGCTGCAGCGGCACGCTCGGCTTCCAGTTCAGCCGCAATGCGCGCCTGAATCTCAGCCAATGCCAGCGATTCGCTGCGTTCGCGTGCAATCAGGGATTCCTGAGCGGAACGCTCGGCAGCCAGCTTGGCATTCACCAGCGCAACGACTTCGCGCTCCTGCTTGAGCTTGTCTGCTGCGATTTTGCTCAACGCGGCTTCGCCGACTTCGCGCTCCTGCGCTTTCAGGGCGGCTTCGTGTTCAGCCTCCGCGCGGCGGCGCTGCTCATCGTGCAAGCGCTGCTCGGCGAGCAGGCGTTTTTCCAATTCTTTCTGCGCCTCCAGTTCCGCTTGCTGGCGAATGCGCACAGACTCTGCAAGACGGGCCTCTGCAGCAACCTTTTCCTGCGAGGCGAAGGTCAGCTC
>WOZO01000022.1 GCA_011620315.1 Sideroxydans sp.
TCTGCAATTCAGGGGCGGGTTGCTTGGGGTGGAGGAAGTCCGACAGGCTGCTAGTGCGTCATTTTGCACAAGGTGTTCATTTGACCAGGGATCGACACAAAGCAGATTGCCTATCCCGTAGCAACGCGCCAGTCTGGCCAAAACGAACGCGGACTTCCCCCACCAGCTGCCGATTTCCACAATATCGCCGACAGGGCTTCGGCGGGCGATCTCATACAGGGCGAAAATTTTCTCGTGATCGCACATGCCCGGGATCGATTCGGCATGCCTGAACAAGGAAGCCAGCTCGATCTCAGGCAGGTTGGCTTTGGCAGTTTTCCCGGAGGCGAGCGGTAATGTATGGTTCAGCTGTTCGTTCGCCCATGTTCTGGCGGCCCGATATTCTTTCAATTCAATGCCGACAGGGGACTCGTTCACCAAGGTGACTTCAGGGGCGATGCTTTTTAGCTTGTTGCTGAGATAACTCCAAATCACCGGATTGGGAGAATAAATGCCCCCGATCCCGAGCTCGGCAATAGCTTGCACCAACGCAGCATCGAATTCCGGGCGGGTGATAAATGGCAAGAACAGCCAGGATGGGTATTTTTCCTGCGCAACATCGTAGTCGAGTGACGAAGCACCGATTACCGGCAGTCCGTCGCGCAAGCAGTTCTGCAGAAATTCCAGCGAGCGTGGCATGCCGCCCGGAAATATCAGGATGGGTTTGTTGCTGTATTGATTCGAGGCTGGTGCGGTCATGCTAGGCCTTCTGGCCGGGCTGGCCATGTGGTGGATAATGAAGCAAACGTTCCGCATCGGCGGCGGCAAGTGCGTCGATATTGTCGGGACTGTTATAGAGAACCTGGCAATTACGGCACGATGGATTCTCGGCCCGCCGTCCTTCGATATGCATGCGTCTGAATGCGCGCAAACGCTCGCCGTGCCAAATGTCTGTCAAAGATTCCTGCGTGATATCGCCGACTGCCGTTCCTTTGTTCCAGTCCACGATGCAGATGGTCACGATCCCGTCGGATTTGACGTTGAGCGAGAGGAACGGTGTGGTGCAAATCTGCTTGTGCCGGTTCGGCTGCCCTTTTTGCTTATGCCAGCCTTGCACAAGAGACAGGTCGCATTCATGCTGCGGATCGAGTGCGCCCACCAGATCGTTATCGTTGAAGCCATTCCAGTTGATCGGATTTTCCACGTTCACTTCATCCGCCACGCCGGTATAAATCTCCCGGAATCTTTCCAGTTGGGAGTGGGTTTCGCTGGTGCCGATCATCTTTGCATAGATATGCGGAGTTTGACTGCCTCGTGCATCCCGCAAGGCGCGAAATCTTGCGATGTTGGTATGAATTTGAGTGGGCGTGATTGTGGAGCCGGTGATCTTGCGATGAAAATCTTCATCCATGCCGTAGATGGAAACCCGCAAATGAGTCAGGCCTGAATCGAGCAAGGCAATCGCATTCTTCTCCGTGATGGCGGAACCGTTGGAAGTGACAATAATGTTTTGCGCGATTTCCATCTGTGCGGCAAGTCGAATCATGTCCGGCAATCGCTTGTTAAGAAAAGGTTCGCCGTCTCCGTAAAGATTCAGATTGACCAGTTTCCGCCCCGTAGCTTTGATGTCCTGGATGACTTTCTCATACAAGCTGAATTCCATGAAGCGCTGCCCGCCGACGATTCCCGGGAACTCTTCCAGATGAACCGGGCAGAAGCTACAGCTCATGTTGCAACGGTTGGTGGGTTCGATGCACAGCCCCAAGGGAGCCGCCAGAGGAAGAATCTCCTCAAGGGTCGGGGTGCGCATGGCGTTTTTTTCCAGGAAACTGGGTTTGGCGGTCATCTTCGTCCTTTCCGTGCAAGTGCTTCGTGAAGATGGGATTAAGAATTGCGACAAACAGAAAACAAACTTCCCGCCAAGTCCGGATACTCGAAGCCCATTTTGTACAAGCCTTCAAGCTGTGGCTCGCCAAGCGTGCCGTTTTCTATCAACTGATCCATTTGGAAATCTGCCAACAGTTTGAGCAGCAGCCCGCCTTGGCCAACTTGCGACATCCCGGCGGCATCTATGTCCCTGTTTAGGGAGATGCGGTCATATACGCGCCGGTGGCCGTGGTTGATGTCATTCTGTGTCAATACAAAGAGGTCGTCGAGCAGCCCCATGTGGCGCGCCAGCTGGCGCGAGAAGGCGCGCGCGTTGGGCACCACAATGAATAGCAGCCCGTCTTCCGCCAGCAAGCTTCTCGCGAGCTTTAGAAAACCAACCGCATCGCCGACATGTTCCAGCACATAGGTGGCGAATATGTAATCGAACTTGACGGCTGGTGAAAAGTCTTCGAACAGCGTATGCACGAAGTCCACGTTGTTTGGCACGCGCTTCTTCGCGATATCGATAAATGTCTGCGAGCCGTCGACGACCGTCAATTGAGCCACATGTCCCGCGATGAGATTGGTCATGAAGCCATCGCAGCAGCCGAATTCAAGCGCTCGTTTCCCCGCGCGCATGTAAGGTTTGAACGTACGCACCGCCAGTGTCTTGATGAGTCTGTCCTGTGCACTGTCGCTGGTGACATAGGTGTGCGTCACGCTTTCCAGGAATTCCATTTCATTGTTCGGGTCGCGCATCATTGGTCTCCATTCAGGAACTCAGCCTGTTCAGTAAGCAGTTCTATCATGCTGCAATCGAAGGTCGGAATGTTGCAGAAAAGCGCCACATCCATCCGCTCCGAAAAGCTATCGTCTACAAAGATCGCCGAACTGCCGTTGATACAAGACGATTTTTTTTCTGCTTCACCGAGATGGATTATTTCGTCGAACAGGCCTGACAGTCGGTACTTAATTAGTGTGTTATTCAAGTCTCCCCTGTGGCGGGTTAGGAGAATGATTTTCTTTCCATCGTTGATGCACTGAAATATTAGTTTCGCCGCAAGCAGGTTGATACGATGATTAACGAGCAAAGTATCGTCCAGATCGATGTATAAAGTATCAAACTTTATCGGGTGGCAATAGCGATTGCCAAGCGCCCGATCCAGTTCAATCACGCAATTGAGAGGCTGTATCGACAGGGGCAGGCGCTCTTCCTCGAAGATGCTCAGCAACGGGAAGTTGATGCCGGTCACTCTGTGGGCGGCCATTGCGCCGGCAATACGAGGGGCCACTTCCAGCAATACCAGCTGTCCGCTTTGGTCGCGTTTTAGCTGAAAGAACCACGCGCCGCGCAGGCCGAGTTTGTCGCCGATTCGTTTGGCCATCTCAACAGCTTCGGGTAAGTCTTCTGTGAGCGTGTTGACCGAGATGCCGTTGCGAGTCCGGCGCCGACTGCGCGCACCGGCAAACAGCAAGCCTTTATCGCGATCCGAAAAACAGTCGATCGTATATTCCTCGCCGGGAAGATATTCGCAGATGATCGGTTCCTTAATCTTCCCTGTCGCCGCGACAAGCTCTTCAAGATTATTTGCTCTGGCAACGCCCCAAGATCCCTGCCCGCGATCCGGTTTGACAAAGGCCGGGAAGCGGTCAACCTGCGCCGGTGAGTCATACAGGCGCGGCACACGCACTGTGTCACCCAGAGCGCGATAGGTTGCAGCCTTGGAGCGGCTGATCTCGCATGCCTGTGATGGGGATGAGATCACTTTGGCGGGAAGATGTTCAGTCACTTTGCTCAGTGCGACGATCACGTCATCATAGGCCGGAAAGATGTAGTCGATCTTCAGCGAGAGGCAGAGGGCGATCAATGCATCCAGCCAGCCAGCTTCGTTGATGGAAGGGATGGTGTGATAGTTGGGGTAGATGAAGCGGGCGGGATTCGAGACATCCTGCCCTGCACCAAACAGGTTCACTTCTTTGCAATGCTGGAGTGCGTGAAATATCTCAAGGCCGATTTCTGTGCCTGCGGGGAAAACCAATACTCTGCGAATCGCCATGTCTAAAAATCCGCAATTATCTGAATGATGCTGTCCACGGTTTCGATTGGAAGCGCCGGATAAATAGGCAGACAAATCACTTGCCCTGCGATCTCTTTTGCCACCGGCAGATTTTCTTGGGCGGCGGATGGCATGCCGCGGTACATGGGGAAGTCGCTGATCAAGGGATAAAAATACCGTCTGGCATAGATACCGTTCTCTTGCAGCTTGTTATACAAGGCATCGCGACTAAGCGGGTAGTCTGCCCGTACCAGTATGGGGAAATATGCATGGTTTGCCGTCTTTTCTCCCGTGTCGTTTACGCAATGGATGCCTGCGACATTTGAGAGGCCTTGACGATATTGCGCATCAATCTGCCGGCGTTTTTGTATCGCCTCATCGATACCTTTAAGTTGAAGTAGTCCGAAGGCGGCATTGATCTCGCTCATTTTGCCGTTGATGCCCGGGGCCACTACAGTGACATCATTCACAAAACCGAAGTTCTTTAAGTGGTCGATGTGCTTCTTGGTTTTTTCATCCTTGCAGATGATTGCCCCGCCTTCAAAAGTATTGAATACCTTGGTGGCATGGAAGCTCAATACGGACAAGTCGCCATGGTTAAGTACTGAACTTCCCTGGCATCGCACGCCAAATGCATGTGCCGCATCGTAAATGACTTTCAATCCGTAGTTGTCGGCAATCTCCTGGATGCGTTCCACATCACACGGGTGGCCATAGCAATGCACGGGCATGATCGCAGTCGTATGGGGAGTGATGGCGGCTTCGATCTTTTCTGGATCGATATTGAGCGACACCGGGTCGATATCTACGAAGACCGGTTTGATGCCGTTCCATAACAAAGAGTGCGCCGTGGCGACGAACGAGTAGGGGGTGGTGATGACTTCGCCCGTGATGCGCAAGGATTGCAGGGCGGTGAGCAGTGCAAGCGTGCCATTGGTGAATAGCGAGATATGGCCGACACCCAGATATCCGCACAACGCATTTTCAAATTGCTGGTGGAACGGCCCATTGTTGGTCAGCCATTTGTTCTTCCATATCTCCTCAAGATAAGGGATGAATTCCTCAAGGGGGGGGAGTGCGGGCTGTGTGACGTAGACGGGGGATTTGTTGTGTTCAGTCATCTCATGGCCTCATGAATGGGACTGCTTGCATCTTGCGGTGGGACCTCGAATGCCTCGGGAGGCAAGCCTGCGCACCAGCGCTGCCACATGAAGCGCAGTGCCAGTTGTAGGCCGGAAGCAATCATCGCAGGCTGGCCTATCGCCGATTTTGAAAATCGTTCGCGTAATCCATTGCGTATGTCTGATAACATGGCAAGATTGTGCGTCCAGGATAAGCCTGTTCGTACAAACTCTTCGGCAGAGTAAGCAACAAAATCCTGCAGTTCCAAATGTCCCAGAATGCCTATCCCGACTCTGCTTGGCAGCGTGTTGCCGGCCAGTGTGAGTGTGGGGACGCCCATCCACAGTGCGTGAAGGGTTGTTGTGCCGCCATTGTAGGGGGCCGTATCGAGACATAAATCCACTTGGTGATGCAGCGCCAGATAGTCTTTAAGTTCGCAGCGTGTATGGAAGATCAAACGATCCAGTGCGATGCCTTCCTGTGTGAACCACCCAGACAAGGTTTCGTATTTCCCGTCTTCGGGCATGGCTGCCAAAAGCATTCTCGACTCGGGCAGCGCGCGCAGAAGTTTTGCCCATAACGCAACGGATGTGCGGTTGAGTTTGCTAAGCCGGTTAAAACTGCCGAATGTTATTCGGCCGCTTTTCAAAGCTGGAAGGGTATTGACCGGAGGTGCGTCATGGTATGGCAAGAAAGGCACATTAGCGGGTAAGCGAACAATCTTTTCCGTGAATTGATCGTCGTATTTCCCCTCCGGCAGCAGGAAACGATCTGCAAGATAGTAGTCCATGGAAGGCAGTCCGGTAGTGGCGGGGTAGCCGATCCAGCTGGCTTGTACCGGAGCCGGTTTTTGGGCGAAGGTCAGCAGCCGGTTGTCCCCTGAGTGTCCCGACAGGTCGATCAGGATGTCGATTCTGTCTGCGCGAATTTTTTCCGCCAGTGCATCGTTGCTCAGCGATGCAATCGGATGCCAGTATTTGAAATGTCCGCGCAGCCGTTCTGAAATACTGTCTTCAATTTTGCAATTGGAGTAGGCGTGTAATGAGATTTGGCGACTGCCCGCCAGATTTGCCAATATGGGTTCGATAAAGAATGCCACAGCGTGATTGCGAAAATCGGCGGATACAAATCCGACTTCAAGGCAACGGTCCGGATTTCGCAAGTTGTCGTGCGTATGGTCATCGGGGAGTGGCGCGCCGAACTTTTCTCCAAACTTCCTGTATTCGGCAAGCAAATTCGTCGCATCCTCTGTTTCGTCGTGAAGGAGGCAAAACAGCAGATTGCTATGCACGCTCGCATTATGCGGATTAGTGGAGAGCGATTTTCTGTAGCTGACTTTGGCGTCGCTAATTCTACCCATATCCAGCAATGTGTTTGCCAGCGTGCTTTGCGCATCGATATACCCGGGCTTGAGTTCCAAAGCGCGAAGCAAGTAGATTTCCGACTCGATCAATTGCCCTTTTCTCAGGTACAGATTGCCGAGGTTGAAGTGTGTGGTGGGTTTTTCAGGATCGAGCTTCAGCGCGTGCAGCAAGGCTTCCTCTGCCTCATCATATCGGTTCCACTCAATGAGCAGGGCACCCAGATTGCAATAGGCATCTGCAGAGTCCGGCGAAATCTTTATGGCACTCCAGTAGCTTACGCCAGCCTCGCCCAAGCGCTTCTGTAAGAACAATGAATTGCCCAATCGGCAATGGGCGTCAGCGTCATTCGGTGAATGCTCTAGTGCCTGTCTGAAACAGTGTTCGGCCTCGACATGGCGGGATTGCTCAATGAGGAGATCGCCCAGTTTTCGGTAGGCTTCAATATATTTCGGGTCGGTCTCCAGCGTTTCTCGAAAGCAGTGCTCGGCCTCGTCCGGTCGCGACAGCACGGAGAGGAGATTGCCAAGATTGAAGCTTGCTTCCGCGAAATTCGGCTTGAGGGCGATGGCACGCCGGAAAGATGCTTCGGCGTCATCAAGTCGATCCAGCTCGGTGAGTAGATTACCTAGGTTGTAGTGGGCATTCGCAAAATCAGGTTTGATCTGCAGTGTTTTCCGGAAGTGGACTTCCGCTTCCGCAATTCTCCCAAGTCTCTGCAGCATGTTGGCCAGGTTGTAATGGGCATCGGCGAAATTCGGGTCGATATTCAGTGCCTGCTGGAAATGGCGTTCAGCTTCTTCATCCCGATGTTGCTCATTGAGCAAGTTGCCAAGGTTGGCATGTGCTTCCGCGTTGTTCGGATTCAGTTTCAGCGCTTGCCGGTGGCTGGCTTCCGCCTCATCGGATCGCCCTAGCTGTTGCAGGATTACGCCGAGATTGCTCAGTGCCTTGATATGCCCGGGGTCGATCTTCAAGGCTAGTCGGTAACTGGTTTCCGCTTCGGCAAGCCTGCCGGAGTTCTGAAGGACGACGCCTAAATTGATATGCGCGGGGACGTAATTGCGATTGATATCGAGTGCTCTGCGGTAGCTGGATTCTGCTTCCCGAGATTGCCCCAGTGCCTGCAATGTCACGCCGAGATTGAAGTGCGCTTCAAGATCGCCGGGTGAAAGTGCGGCCGCTTTTTGCATGGGCGGCAGTGCATCGGAGGTTCGTTCCAGTTGCTTGAAAATCGCGCCTAAAGCTTTCCATCCAAATTCGTGTTGGGGGAAGCGTTCTGTCATCGTCTGCGCGACCGGCAGGGCTTCGAGGAGTCGGCCGGATGTGAACAGAGTGATGAGTGCGTTGATCTCTTGCGGGCTGGGCGCGCGGCCTTTGTGCAAG
>WOZO01000009.1 GCA_011620315.1 Sideroxydans sp.
CAGACCAGCTTAAACTAGACTGAATTCTGTCTTGACGGATGGGTCCACTATAGTTAAATAATCGTTTTGATTCCAAGTCAAAACCGTCGGGGGTTGCCCGACAGCAAGTTACTTTCTTTTGCTTCGCCAAAAGAAAGTAACCAAAGAAAAGGCGACCCTGGTTTGCCGCCCACTACGTGGGTACCCTGCGTTGCTCGGCAAGTCAGGCGTCTGCGGAACTCGCGCTACGCGCTCAGACAGTCCTCGCCGACTACCCCTGACTTACCTGTGCTACTCGGCGGCGCTCAAGGGAAATTAATTCAACTGCGGTTTTGTGTGCGCTTTGCGCACGTTTTTTTTTGTTTTCGGTGAGGCGGGCAGTGCCCGTCTCACCGGTTTGGGGTTCAGGTTTTTGGGTTTTGAATTTCTGTCCCCTGTGCGCCGCCGAGTAGCGCAGGACGGACGGGGGTAGTCCGACGAATATGTTTGAGCACGTGGCCGCGTAGCGGATCGTGCGAGTTTATGAGGAGGCCCGGCCGTTCGAGCAACGCAGGGAACCCCGCAGGGGCGGCGCAGTGGGGTCGCCTTCTTTTTGGTCACTTTTTCTTGGCGAAGCAAGAAAAAGTGACTAGCTGTCGGGCTACCCCCGACGGTGTTGGTTTTGAATTTGAAGTTCGCCCATCCTTCGATACGGCCTTCGGCCTACTCAGCACGAACGGTGGGCGGAAGCGTTATCATCGCCCCCCATGAACCTGCCCCACATCAAATATCTCTCCCTCTTCACGCTGCTCGTCAACGCAGCCGCCATGCTCTCCCCCATCATCAACGGTGGTGACTCCATCACCTATGCGGCGCTGTCGCAATACATCGCGCTGAACAACGATTGGTCGAACCTGATGCTGGATGGGCAGGATTGGCTGGATAAGCCGCATATGCCGTTCTGGATCACGGCGGTGTTCTTTCAGTTGTTCGGTGTGAGTGCGTTCTCTTATATCTTGCCGGGCTTTTTGTTTCACATCATCGGTGGCTTCTTCACTTATCGCTTAGCGCGACTTTTCTATTCGCGCGAGGCGGCTTGGTTGTCGGTGCTGGTGTATGTGTCGGTGTTCCATCTGATGGATTCTTCCATCGAGGTGAAGGCGGAGACTTATCTGACCGGCTTCATCATGGGGGCGTGTTATTACTGGTTGCGTTATGACGCGCAGTCCAGGTTGAAGTATCTGTTGCTGGGCGCGGCGTTCACGGCGGGGGCGGTGATGACCAAGGGGGTGTTCACGCTGATCACCATCACCAGCGGGCTGGTGATCTTGTGGATGTATCGGGGGGAGTGGCGCAAGTTGTGGAGTGTGAAGTGGTGGCTGGCGTTCGGGCTGTCTTTGCTATTCACCGCACCGGAGCTGGTCGCCTTGTATCTGCAGTTCGACGCGCATCCGGAGAAGGTGGTGTTCGGGCAGACCAACGTTTCCGGTATCAAATTCTTCCTGTGGGATAGCCAGTTCGGGCGTTTCTTCAATGCGGGGCCGATACAGGATACGAGCGGGGGCGGGCATCCGTTCTATTTCGTGCTGGTGTTCCTGTGGGCGTTCCTGCCCTGGATGGCGGTGTTCTTCGCGGCGATGGTTGCCGGTGTGCGCAAGTTCGCGCAGCGCGCGGTGGAAGAGAATGCGGGATTCGTGTTCCTGTGTGGCGCGTTCTTCGTGACCTTCGCATTGTTCAGTGCGACTAGTTTTCAGCTCGATCACTACACGGTGATGCTGTTCCCGTTCGCGGCCATCCTGTGCGGCAAATTCCTGTCTGACCGCCTGCGCAATCTGCATGAGGGGCGCGCTTTGTTGGTCGCGCAAGTCGCATTCACGCTGTTGCTGCTGGCGTTGGCGATAGGCTTGAGTGTGCATGTCGGGCATGCGCTGGTGTTGTCGCTGGTTGGGATCATGTTGGTGGCGATGCTGGCTTATGCCTCCGTGCAGCATCAGCAGATGCGCGCCAATGTGTTGCTGGTGTTTCCATTGTTCGGCATATTGGCGCTGTACGGTTTTCTAGTGCTGACTTCTGCGCTCACTTTCATGTCTTACAGCGTGGCATACAACGCAAACAAGCAGCTGGCAGGTGAGAAGACCTTACCGATCTACAGTTACAACATGGGCATCGTTTCGCGCGAGCTGGCGGTGTACAACGCCGCGCCGGTGTTCCCCGCCGTCAGTCCGCAACAGCTACCTGCTTCAGGCAAATATCACCTGCTGATCAGCGATAAGGATTTGCAGGCGGTCGCATCCGGGCTGGGGCGTTTCGAGCAGGTCGGGCAAGGGGATTGGGTGGTGCACAAGACCGGCACCTTCCCGCGTTTGCTGCGACTGGCGAAGGGCGAAGAGCCGCTGGAGGATATCCGCATCCTCGTCGTGAACTGAGCGCGGCTCAGCGTATGCGCTGCAGGCGCTGGTAGAGGCGGAAGCGTTCCTGTGTGTTGCCCTGACGGCCGCCTTCCCACAGTTTCTCCCAGCCGATCTCGTCTTCGATGGGTTTGGCCACCGCACCGCCCTGTACCAGCAACAGGTCGCACTTGCGCGGGCTGTAGTCGAGCCGGATGTTGCCGAAGTATTCCAGCATGGCCTGTTCGCTCTGGCCGATGCGCAGGCCGCCGATGCAGTTGTATTGCTTGGGCAGATTGGCGTTCAAGTCGTTGATCATGTAGCGGTAGCTCTTGCCGTTGTCCAGCCAGGGTAGCCACAGCGTCATGGTGAGGATCCACAGCAGGGTGACGCCGCTGGCCCAGTTGATGAGCGAGCGGCGCACCGAACGGCCCACGCGCCAGATCAGGAACACCCACAACACCGTCACGACAAGCGCGATGGCGAATGGAACGGTTTCCAGTTCGGCATCGAAGCCGGGCTGATAGTCGCGCAGCCAGTTGACGATCTTGGCGTGATAGCCGAGCAGCAGACCCGCCCAACCCCACCACATCAGGATGGCGATCTGCGCAAAGGTCATGATGCCGAACCAGTCGAGCGCGTTGGCCGCACCGCGGCGCAAGGTCGAGAGCGAAGCGGTGGCGAGCAATGCGATGGGCAGCAGCATCGGCATGCCGTTCTGGTCGTTGATGTCCGGCACGAAACTCAATAAGACCAGCATCACGATGAAGCTGACCAGCAACAGCTGGAACTCCGCTTCATGCCACATGCGTTTGCGCGCTTCCCATACCGTCCATGCGGCGAGCGGCGCGGCGGGCCATGCCATCCAGGGCAGTGACTTGAGGTAATAGAAGGTGTCACTGAATTGCCCGTTGGTGGCGAAGGCGAACCAGCGACCGATGGTGCGCGTCCAGAACCATTCGTGGAACAGCTCGGGCGAATGCTGGTGCAGCACCATCGGCCACATCAACAGCCACGGCAGCGCGCTCAGCACGGCGATGCCCAGCGCGGTGAGGTAGTCGCGCGTGCGCCAGTTGCCGAACGACAGCAGACTCAGGCTGATCGCGGCGAACAGGATGGGCGCGATGACGCCTTTGCTCATGAAGCCGATGCCCAGACCGATGCCCATGATGAGTCCGGCCAGTTGTGGTCTGCGCAGGCTCAGCGCGTAGCCGTACAACATCATCGCGCAGCCGGTGAGCAGCGCGTTGTCGGTGAGGATCTCGTGGCCGCGCACCAGCATGCCCAGGCAGCCGATGAGAATGATAGCCGTGGGCCAGCCGCGATTGTTGCCGAACAGTTCGCGTCCGGTCAGTCCGGCAAAGAGGAGTGTGAGGGCGGTGTAGAAGCCGGTGGCCAAACGTGCGCCGTCATGCAGCGGCAGCCATGACGAGAACATCTGCGCGAAGGCGGCCGCCGTCCAGTAATAGAGCGGCGGTTTTTCCATATATGGCTGGCCGGCGAGCGTCGGTATCAGCCAGTTGCCGCTGGTGACGAAGTGATGGACGATGCCGAAGCCATATAGTTCGTCCGGCTTCCACGGGTCGTGTCCGATCAGGCCGGTCAATATCCAGACAGTGCACAACGCCAGCAGCAATGCCGCTTTGATCGGCGTGATCTCCGGCTCTTTCAGTTTGGTGAAGTATTCGTACATTTATTCGACGACTTTCATCAGTTGGCCCGCGACAGGTTCACCTTGGGGATATTGCGCATTGATCAGGCGCAGATATTTTTCGGCATTGCGTCCCAGTGGGGAGCGCTGCGCAAGCGCGGCATAGGTGTCGCCTTTCTTCGCCGTGACGAGTTGCAGCGTCAGCGGTTTGATTTGTTTGCGCTCTTCGGTACTCAGGGTCTTGAAACTGAGGATGGAGGCTTCCATCGCCGCGCGATTGGCGGCGAACGACTGTGCCGCCTTGCTGTTGCCATGGATCAGGAATGCGCGTCCCGCATCATAGATCACGCCAAGCAGCGTGTTGCCTATCTCGCCCAGCGCGGCAGCGTGCCCGTCGATTTGCAAGGTCGTTATCTTTGCGTTTCTGCCCAGTTTGCTGCGGGCATATTCAACGACTGTGCCGCTGGGTTTCGGGTCCAGCATGAGCTGCAGCACAGCATCGTTGTTCGGACTGAGCGCGAACAACTGGGAGGGCAGATTCTTCACGTTCCAATCTGCGGGGAAGGTGAGTGTGATGCCCAGATCGCGGTGCATGAAGCGGTTGTCGCGCACCACGCCTTCGGCCGCGCTGTCGCCGAAAATGAGGCCGGCGGTCTGGCGCAGGTATTCCTCGCGGTTCTCGACAGGATCGTTGACGGTGAGTGTCTTCGCTTCCCCGACGACTTGCTGCAGGCGGGTGTCGTTGTCCGGGTGTGTCGCGAAGGTGCCGTGGTAGCGGCGCGGTTCTCGACCTTCCTGTTTGGCGATCTCGGCATCGAACAACTCCTGGTTCTTCAATACGCCGACGATTCGGATCATCGCTTGCGGATCATATCCGGTGCGCGCGAGATATTGCGCGCCGAGGCGGTCTGATTCCAGTTCGTGCTCGCGTCCGTAACCGGATAGCAGCGCGCCGCCAAGCAGATTGCTCACATCATGGAATGCCTGGTTGTTCAGTTCCGGAACGAGGATGGATGCCAACTGGATACCGAGGTCTTTCGCCTGCGATACACTCTGTTGCCGCACGCCGTGGCGCGCTGTCACGTGGCCGATCTCGTGTCCCAACACTGCGGCCATCTCGGCTTCCGAGTTAAGGTAGCCCATGATGCCGCGCGTGATGTAGACATAGCCGCCGGGCAGCGCGAAGGCGTTGATCTCGGGGGAGTCGAGGACAGTGAATCGATAGCGCAGATTGTTGCGATGGCTGTGCTTGGACAGATTCTGTCCGACGCGGTCGACATAGGTTTGCAGGGCGGGGTTGGGATAGACCTTGTATTGCTTGCGCACATCCGCATCGGCTTGCCGCCCCAGATTGATCTCTTGCGCTTCGGACATCATCACGAAATCCTGTTTGCCGGTCACGGGATTCTGCGCACAGCCGACGAACGACAGTGCGACAATGCCGAAAAACAGGAAAGAGAGCAATCGTGACATGTGTCCTCCCGAAAAGAAAAAAGGCAGCCTGCGCTGCCTTTATTTTATGCGCTTAATGAAATTCCATTAAGCAGCGGCTTTGCCGCCCATGTTGTACTTGCTGCGGAATTTCTCGATGCGACCCGCAGTGTCCACGATCTTTTGGGTGCCGGTGTAGAACGGATGGCACTCGGAGCAGACTTCGACGTGCAAAGCCGACTTGCCGATGGTGGAACGGGTGTTGAATTTGTTGCCACAGCTGCAAGTCACTTCGACTTCGGCGTATGTAGGATGGATATCTGCTCTCATTTTGTGTTCCTTGCTTTAGGTTGGGCGCGGCTTGGGTACGCGCACGGATGTGTATGTATAAGGGCGCGCATTATCCATAAAAACAAGGGGGCGGGCAAATCCTTTATGCGCAAGCCAGTCACTGCCCGCGTTCGATGCTGATGCCGACCTGCTTGCAGTTGCGGATGGCTTGCAGCTTGGCGACGCTGACCCTGACCCAGGGGGCATTGAAATCCTTGAGGATGATCTGGGCGATGTGCTCAGCCAGCGCCTCCAGCAAGGAAAAATGCCCTTCGCTCAATACCTTCTGCAGGTGCAGGGCGACCTGGGCGTAATCCAGTGCATCGTTGATGTCATCGCTCTGGCAGGCGCGGCTGTTGGGCAGGGCGATGTCCAGGTCGATCTGCAAGGTCTGCGGGACGCGTTTCTCCCTTTCGTAAATGCCGATCAGCGTTACGACCTTGAGTTCGCGCAGGAAAATGATGTCCATATATTAAGTCTTGGCGGTTGTTTGGTTGCAAGGGCGCATTCGAGTAGAATCCGTGCTCCGCATTTTAAGGTATTACAGATGTCCCTCCTGATTTTTGTTGTGTGCGCCTATGTGCTGGGCTCGGTTTCGTTCGCTGTGTTGATGAGCAAGGCATTCGGTCTGGCTGATCCACGTACATATGGTTCCGGTAATCCGGGAGCGACCAATGTGCTGCGCAGCGGCCAGAAGGCGGCGGCGGTCCTGACCTTGTTGGGCGATGCGGCCAAGGGCTGGCTGGCGGTGTTCCTGGCGATCAAGTTCGCACCTCATAATGGCGATGGCTTGCTGATGGTTGCGCTGGTTTCGTTGGCGGTGTTCCTTGGTCACCTGTTTCCTGTGTTCATGAAGTTCCAGGGGGGCAAGGGCGTGGCGACTGCGCTGGGCGTATTGCTGGCGTTGAGCGGCTGGATGGGGCTCGCCGTATTGGCGACTTGGCTGCTGGTGGCGGCGGTGTTCCGTTACTCCTCGCTGTCGGCGCTGGTGGCGGCGATTGCAGCGCCGGTGTACGCCATGCTGCTGCATCTGCCTCCCGAACTGGTGCTCGCGACAGCGGTAATGTCCATGCTGCTGATCTGGCGTCACAAGAAGAACATCCAGAACCTGATGTCCGGCAAGGAAAGCAAGATCGGCGGCAAGAAGAAAGAAACTCAGTCCGCGTAATTCAGTTCTTGCAAATCCCAGCGCGGCTTGATATTGAAGCGATAGTCGCGCTGCCCTTCCTGCTTTTGCAAACGCATCGCGCCCGCGAAGGCGATCATCGCACCGTTATCGGTGCAGAACTCCATATCCGGGTAGAACACCCGTCCCCCGCGTCGAGAGATGGCGGCATCAAGTCGTTGGCGCAAAGCTTTGTTGGCACCAACACCGCCCGCTACGACCAGTTGTTTCAATCCAGTCTGTTTCAGTGCGGACAAAGCCTTGCTGGCGAGCACATCCACTATCGCCTCCTGTGCGGCATGCGCGATGTCGGCGCGAGTCTGCTCATCGTTCGTGTTTTTCTGTACGGCCAATAGCACGGCTGTCTTAAGGCCGCTGAAACTGAAATCCAGATCGCCGCTATGCAGCATCGGGCGCGGCAGCTTAAAGCGTCCCGGTGCGCCGTTCAGCGCCAGCTTGGCCAGCAATGCGCCGCCCGGGTAATCCAGTCCCAGTAGTTTTGCGCTCTTGTCGAATGCCTCGCCTGCTGCATCGTCCATTGATTCTCCCAGCAATGTGTATTGTCCAATGCCGTCCACGCGCATCAATTGGGTATGACCGCCTGAAACCAGCAGCGCAACGAACGGGAAGGTGGGGGCTGGATCGGATAGCAAAGGCGAGAGCAGGTGGCCTTCGAGATGGTGCACGCCGATGGTTGGCACTTGTAACGTGTATGCGAGTGCATTGGCGATGCCGGCATTCGATTCCAGTGACATGGGCAGCCGCCCGACC
>WOZO01000144.1 GCA_011620315.1 Sideroxydans sp.
GATTCATGATTGCCGATGGTCGCGAGGGGGATACGGTAGCCAAGAAGAGTCCTAGGCTGACTGCACGTGTGCATTATAGTCTGTGGGAACCTGAAACAAACTACGGATACCTCGGGACCTATCTGGGTACGCAAAAGGTGCTGACCATCGGGGCTGCCTACGATAAGCAGGATAACGCAGCCTATGCCAATTACCCTTCACGCAGTGACATAAAGAACTACAAGGCATGGACCGTAGATGCCTTCATGGAGTACCCGTCGGAAACCGGGGTCTACACCCTGTCGGGCGCTACCTTTAATTACGATACCGGCGGTGCATATAACCAGTCTCCAGATCCTCTTCTACCGGTCAACAGTGACTTGAAGGGCTATTACATCAAGGGCGGGTACATGATTCCAGGACGAGTCGGGGCTGGACGACTTCAATTCTTTGGGCGCCATGAAAAATCTGATTATGGCGTAATAGTCGGAACTGCCTCCTATCACGATCAAAGGTGGAGCAGCTTGGGGGCAAACTACTATATCGACGGGCAAAAGCTGAAACTCACTGTCGAGTATGCCAAGATATCGTTCGACACCCCACATCCGACCGATCACACGCTACAGGATTACTCGCAAGCCACGATGGGGCTGCAGTTTATCTTCTGATCTTCTTGGTGGCGGACATGGTGATTCAGCCCCCGGATTTTGGTAAAGGCAAGTATCATCGGCTCGTTATGGGGCGTCTTTCTGGGTGCCCAGTTTCGGTGGGGCGACCGGGAAGGGCTGGCTGTTCAAGATATGCGCACACTGCAGGACTAGATATGCGCACACTGCAGGACTAGGGGCATGGTTTGCAGATGATTTGATCGTCGCTGATGTAAGTCCTGTCGGCGCTCTGGTCGAAGCGTAGAATGCACTTCGGCACGCTGGTTTAGAAGGCACTCGCGGGCTGAGTGGGGAGGGGGCAGCAACCGACTGTGCAATTTAGTGCGCTGTAATGGATCGAGGCATCATGTACTGGTTGATTGGTGTTTTTCTGTTTTTGGCATTCGCCTATCTTGTGGTGCGCTTATGGGCTGAGATTAGCGCGCTCAAGCGTCTGGAAGCGAATATCCGGAATGCGCGGGAGGGCTTGCTGGAGCCTGCTGCTATCGGTCGACTGGGCTGGACCTGCGCCGGACGAGCCATCAGCGAATACAACGCCACGATCTCAACGTTGCGCTGGATGTTCAAAAACGTCGAGGATTGTCAGAGCCGTTTCCACAACGAATATACCCGCAGCAGCACCATTCTTCAGAGCCTGCCAGGTGCCTTGCTAAGTCTGGACGAAGAGCTTCACGTAACCATCGCCAATCAACAGGCCGAGTCGCTTTTCGGAGCTGAAACAGAGAAGTTGATAGGTGCCAACCTGTTCGAATTGCTAAACCTGAACGAGCGCGACCGCGAATTGCTGCGCGATGCTTTTCTGTACAAATATCGCATCCGCAATCAAGATATCTCGCTCAACATACTCGGGAAGACGCGCTTTTTCTCGCTCAATCTCGGGTTCTACAATGACAAGGAGTACGACATGGGTGGCGTGCTCATCCTGCAGGACATCACCGAATATAGGGAGTTGATGGAAAGTCTGGCGATGAGCGAGAAACTGGTTGTGATGGGGCAACTGGCAGGCGGTGTCGCGCATGAGTTAAATACGCCTTTGGGTAACATTCTTGGTTATGCTCAGCTTGTCGAGCGGGGTGCCTCCGCCTTGCCCGCGCTTTCCGGCTACGCACGGGTGATATCGGAGGAGGCTCAGCGCTGTTCGCGCGTCATTCAGGATCTGCTGAGATATGCTCGCCACGAGCAATGCACCGACAATACATGCGACATCAACCAACTGACTGTCGAGCTGATTGACGCATTCCTGACCTGCCGCCTCAAGCGCTATCTGATCGAAGTGCAGATGAACCTGTCCCCGGGCAGATTGGTGGCTGAAGGAAGCGGTGGGCAACTCGAGATCGTATTGACCAACCTTCTGAACAATTCAATCCAGGCACTTGACAACGTTCCCGACCCTCGGATCGTGATTGAAAGCAGGTTCGAGGCTCCCTATGCGATACTCAGCGTCACCGATAACGGGCCAGGTGTGCCACCGGATATTCGCAATCGGGTGTTCGATCCGTTCTACACCACCAAGCCTGTCGGACAAGGCACTGGTTTGGGACTTTCCATCAGCAACGCCATTGTGGCCAAGCAAGGCGGGTTCATCGTATATGACGGCGATTACAGCGATGGGGCCCGCTTCGTCATCAAGTTACTGGCAGTCGATATGAATCGGGTAAGACAATGAGACAGGGAAAAGACATGATCGCCGGATATGGAGCCAAGCACGGCGACTACAGCCCCGTCATCTTGGTTACCGAAGATGACAAGAACATGCGCGAGCTGATCGTCACGGTGCTGGGTGAATCGGAAATGGACTTTGATGTTGCGGCTGCCGAAAATGCACATGAGGCGATGTCCTTTCTGGAGAAACATTGTGTGGCTGTGGTACTGACCGACCTGCGAATGCCGGGAGCCGATGGGCTGGATCTGCTGAAGTTCGTAAAAGCGCGTGATGCGTTGACACAAGTTGTGCTGGTCACAGGCTATGCGACTGTGGAATCTGCTGTTTCCGCACTCAAGGATGGGGCGTACGACTATGTCCAGAAGCCATTCGACACTGTAAAGCTGCGCTGTGTGGTTGAAAAGGCACTGGAGTTCTATCTGCTGTCGACCGAGAACGAGCGCCTGAGATTGCAGCACCGGGCTTACGAGGACGGCGGGGAGATGATCGGTCAGTCGCCGGCGAAGGAGCGAGTGGAAAAGCTCATTACTGCCGCTTCTGCGTACGATTCGAGTGTATTCGTGTTCGGAGAGAGCGGTACAGGAAAGGAACTGGTTGCGCGCCAGATACACTTGAGAAGCAAGCGACGGGAGAAACAGTTTGTTGCGATCAATTGCGCCGCGATCCCGGAGAACCTGATCGAGAGCGAACTGTTCGGATTTCGCAAAGGTGCATTTACCGGCGCAGAGCGAAGCAAACCGGGGCTTTTCGAAGTGGCAGAGGGCGGCACGATCTTTTTTGATGAAATCAATAATGCCTCGATGTCGCTCCAAGCCAAACTGCTGCGTGTCGCCCAGGATGGAAGCTACTATCCCATGGGGGCGACTGAGGAGATACATGTCGATGTACGCATCATCGCTGCCTGCAATCGACCCGTCGCCGAGCTGGTTGAAAAGGGGCAATTCCGTGAGGATCTGTTCTATCGGCTCTCGGTCATCGAGATCACAGTCCCCCCGCTGCGCGAGCGGCGTGAGGATATTGCGCTGCTGACCTATTATTTCCTGAACAAGCACACCCTCCGGCTCGACAAACACATTACCGGCGTCAGCACTGCGGTATTGGGTGCATTGATGCGCTACGAATGGCTTGGCAACATAAGGGAACTTGAAAACGTGATTCAGAGGATGATCATTCTGACCGAGTCAGAACAGATCGATATCGATGTGCTTCCGCCCCGCTTGCTGGAACAGAAGGAAGTGCGCGGGCGGACGATGGATTACCTGCCCCCTCAGAGTCTGGATGATGTTGAAGCCTATTTCATTCGCAAGACTTTGCGGGAGACACGGGGTGACCGCTCACTGGCTGCGGAGATCCTTGGTATCGATAAGTCCACCTTGTGGCGAAAGGTTAAGCGCTACAGTATCGAAGAGTCAGAGTTCGTCGAGAAGTAGACCACATAGATGAATTGCTATTTGCAAAGGCTTCACAGAAGATCGATTGCCATGGATTCAGCATGTTGGTCGGTCATGCGAGCCATTGGGGGTTCGATAGCATGCCCCGCGACGCAAAAGCGGATTCTCGCTTGCACTTCCTTGCTGAGCGCCCGCTACGGCTGATCGATCACCTATAAGCTTTCACCCCGCCACTCACCGAGTGACAGGTCTCTAGCACCAACTCAGGCAACAAATCCTTTCTTCTTCAGCGTCTCGATGATCTCGTTGATCACACCCGGATCGTCGATGGTGGACGGTACGTTGTATTCCTTGCCGTTGACGATGCCGTTCAGCGTCTTGCGCAAGGTCTTGCCGGAACGGGTCTTGGGCAGGCGTTTCAATATCACCGAGTCCTTGTAGCAGGCGATGGCGCCGATGTGTTCGCGGATGTTGGCGACGAGTTCTTTTTGCAGCACGGTTTCCTCGATGCTGACTCCGGATTTGAGCACCACCAGGCCCATCGGCACCTGGCCTTTGAGCTCATCGTCGCGTGCAATGACGGCGCATTCGGCCACCAAGGGATGACCTGCCACCACTTCCTCGATCTCGCCGGTGGACAGGCGGTGTCCTGCCACGTTGATCACGTCGTCCACGCGGCCCATCACGAACACATAGCCTTCGTCGTCGATGTAACCGCCGTCGCCGGTGGTGTAGTAGCCGGGCAGGAATTGCAAATAGCTGTCGCGGAATTTGAAGTCGTCACCCCACACGCGGTTCATGCAGGAGGGCGGCAGCGGCAGCCTGATGGCGATGTAGCCCTGCTCATTGCGCGCCAGTTGCTTGCCGTTCTCGTCGAGGATGCGCACGTCGAAGCCCGGTGTGGGCAGGGTGGAGGAACCGAGCTTCACCGGCTTGGGTTCCACGCCCCACAGGTTGGCGGTGATGCCCCAGCCGGTCTCGGTCTGCCACCAGTGGTCGACCACGGTCTTGCCGCTCTTTTCGGTGAGCCATTCCTGCGTGGGCGGGTCGAGGCGTTCGCCTGCCGAGAAGATCACTTGCAGGCTCGACAGGTCGTACGGTTTCATCAGCAGCGCATCGGGGTCTTCTTTCTTCACCGCACGGAACGCGGTGGGCGCGGTGAAGAACGACTTCACCTTGTACTCGGAGATGATGCGCCACAGCGCGCCGGCGTCCGGCGTCATGATCGGTTTTCCTTCGTAGACTATCGTGGTGCAGCCGTGCAGCAGCGGGCCATAGACGATGTAGGAGTGACCGACCACCCAGCCAACATCTGACGCGGCCCAGAACACATCGCCCGCTTCCACGTTGTAGATGGACTTCATGCTGTAGTTGAGCGCCACGGCATGGCCGCCGTTCTCGCGCACCACGCCTTTGGGTTTGCCGGTGGTGCCGGAGGTGTAGAGGATGTATAGCGGGTCGCTGCCTTTCACCGGCGTGCAGTCCACTGCTTTGGATTTTTCCAGCAGCGATGACCAATCGTGGTCGCGACCTTCGATCATGCTCGCAGTCGCTTGCGGACGTTGCAGCACCAGGCAGCTCTGCGGTTTGTGTTTAGCCAGTTCGAAGGCTTTGTCCACCAGCGGTTTGTACTCGATGACCTTCTTCACTTCGATGCCGCAGGAAGCGGTCATGATCACTTTGGGGGTGGCGTCGTCGATGCGCACCGCCAGCTCGGGCGGCGCGAAACCGCCGAACACCACCGAGTGGATCGCGCCCAGTCGCGCCACCGCCAGCATGGCGACCACGGCCTCCTGGATCATCGGCATGTAGATGATGACGCGGTCGCCCTTGACCACACCGAGGTCGGCCAGCATGCCCGCCGTGCGTGCGACTTGGTCGGTCAGCTCGGCATAAGTAATCTTCGTTTTCGTATTGGTGACGGGAGAGTCGTAGATGATCGCAGTCTGCTCGCCGCGGCCGTTCTTCACGTGATAGTCGAGCGCCATGTAGCAGGTGTTCATCTCGCCGTCGGCGAACCAGTGGCCGATGCCGTCAGCGTCGGTGCTCAATATCTGCTGCGGGAATTTGTACCACTCCAGCAACTTGGCCTGGTCGCCCCAGAAGCCCTCCGGATCATTCATCGAACGGTCGTACTCTGATTGGTAACTCATTTCGACTCCTCCCTGATAGTGCAGCCCATGCGGGCAAACAAAGTTATTCGGTTGAAACGAATCTAAAAACTGTCTCCCGGAACATGCACCCAGCCTTCCATCAGCACGCGCGCGCTGCGGCTCATGGTGACTTTCTCGACCTTCCACTCGCCGCCGTTGTTGCTGGCGGCCGCACCGACTCGTAATGTACCGGAGGGATGGCCGAACTTCACCACATCGCGTTCACCGCCGCCCGCGGCCAGATTCACCAGCGTGCCGGGGATCGCTGCGGCCGTGCCGATGGCGACCGCTGCCGTGCCCATCATGGCATGGTGCAGTTTGCCCATCGACAGGGCGCGCACCAGCAGATCGACTTCGGAAGCGCTGATCTTCTTGCCGCTTGATGCCACATGGTCGACGGGTGGCGCAACAAACGCGACCTTCGGGGTGTGCTGCCGGGTCGCGGCTTCTTCCGGGGTTTTGATCAAACCCATGCGCAATGCACCAGCCACGCGGATCTTTTCGAAACGCGCCAGCGCTGCAGGGTCGGTGTTGATGGCTTCGCGCAGTTCGGTACCGGTGTAGCCGATATCCTTTGCATTCACGAATACGGTCGGGATACCGGCGGTGATCATGGTGGCCGGGAAACTGCCGACACCGGGGACATCGAGCTGGTCGACCAGATTGCCGGTCGGGAACAGGCTGCCGCCTTCTTCACTGTCATCGGAGGGGTCCATGAACTCCAGCACGATCTCCGCTGCAGGGAAGGTCACGCCGTCCAGTTCGAAATCACCTGTCTCCTGCACCTGACCGTTGCTGACCGGCACATGCGCGATGATGGTCTTGCTGATGTTGGCCTGCCAGATGCGTACGGTGCAGACGCCCTCTTTAAGACGCGCGGCATCGATATATCCGGCATGGATCGCGAAAGCGCCTGCGCCTGTGGAGAGGTTGCCGCAGTTGCCGCTCCAGTCGACGAAGTCCTTGTCGATGGAGACCTGGCCGTAGAGGTAATCCACATCATGGTCGGGGCGAGTGCTCTTGGCCAGGATCACGCACTTGCTGGTACTGGAGGTCGCGCCCCCCATGCCGTCGATCTGTGCGGCGTAGGGGTCTGGGCTGCCGATCACGCGCTGGAACAATTTGTCGCGCGCCTTGCCGGGGACCTGCGCGGCTTGCGGCAAGTCTTCCAGGCGGAAGAACACCCCCTTGGAAGTGCCGCCGCGCATATACGTGGCGGGGATCCTGATCTGCTGTGCTTGGGCCATCATGCCGCTCCTTCGAGGAAGTCCTGCGCAAAGCGTTGCAGTACACCGCCCGCCTTGTAGACACGCACTTCGGCAGCGGTATCCAGACGGCAGGTGACCGGGATGCGCACCGAAGCACCATTCCTGCGGTGCATGATCACGGTCAGTTTTGCGCGCGGCGTGATGTCGCCTTCCACATCATAGGTCTCGCTACCGTCGATGGCGTAAGTCTTGCGCGTATCGCCCGCCTTGAACTCCAGCGGCAGCACGCCCATGCCGACCAAATTGGTGCGGTGGATGCGCTCGAAACCTTCCGCAACGATGACTTCCACACCGGCCAGACGCACGCCTTTGGCTGCCCAGTCGCGCGAAGAGCCCTGACCGTAGTCGGCGCCCGCGATGATGATCAGGTTCTGCTTGCGCTCCATGTAAGTCTCGATGGCTTCCCACATGCGCATCACCTTGCCGTCCGGTTCGACGCGGGCGAGGGAGCCTTTCTTTACCTCACCATCGAGCACGGCCATCTCGTTGACCAATTGCGGATTGGCAAACGTGGCGCGTTGCGCGGTGAGGTGGTCGCCGCGGTGCGTCGCATAGGAGTTGAAGTCCTCTTCCGGCAGGCCCATCTTCGCCAGATATTCACCGGCAGCAGAGTCGAGCAGGATCGCGTTCGAAGGCGACAAGTGGTCGGTGGTGATGTTGTCCGGCAATACGGCAAGCGGACGCATTCCCTTCATCGTGCGAACACCTGCCAGTGCGCCTTCCCAATACGGCGGACGACGGATGTAGGTGGACTTTGGCCGCCAGTCGTACAACGGGCACTTCGCCGCTTCGATCACGCCCAGATCGAACATCGGGTTGTAGACCTGCTTGAACTGTTCCGGCTTCACGCTGGACGCAACGATCGCGTCGATCTCTTCGTCGGCAGGCCAGATGTCTTTCAGCGTGACTGGCTTGCCGGACTTGTCCGTGCCCAGTGCATCTTGTTCGATATCGAAGCGCACCGTACCCGCGATGGCGTAAGCGACCACCAGCGGCGGGGAAGCCAGGAAGGCCTGCTTCGCATACGGGTGGATACGACCGTCGAAGTTGCGGTTGCCGGACAGTACGGCGGTGGCGCACAGGTCGCGGTCTATGATCTCCTGCTGGATCTTGGGATCGAGTGCGCCGGACATGCCGTTACACGTGGTGCAGGCGAAGCCGACGATGCCGAAGCCCAGTTTCTCCAGTTCCGTCAGCAGGCCCGCTTCTTTCAGGTAAAGCTCGGCGACTTTGGAGCCGGGCGCAAAAGAAGTCTTGACCCAGGGCTTGCGCAGCAGACCCAGCGCGTTGGCTTTCTTCGCCAGCAGAGCCGCTGCCACCACGTTGCGCGGGTTGGAGGTGTTGGTGCAGGAAGTGATGGCCGCGATGATGACCGCGCCATCCGGCATCAGGCCTTGCGCTTCTTCGGCCTTGCCCGCAGCCAGCTTGGTTTCGTCGGCGATGCCGCGCTCATGCAGGGCGGACGTCGGCAGACGACGGTGAGGGTTGGACGGGCCGGCCATATTGCGCACCACGCTGGACAGATCGAAGTTCAGCACGCGCTCGTATTCGGCGGCAACCATCTGGTCCGCCCACAGGCCGGTGGTCTTGGCATAGTTCTCCACGAGGGCGACCTGCTCGGGCTCGCGGCCGGTCAGCTTCAGGTAGGTGATGGTCTGCGCGTCGATGTAGAACATCGCCGCCGTCGCTCCGTATTCCGGGCACATGTTGGAGATGGTCGCTCGGTCGCCGATGCTGAGGCTGTCCGCACCCGCGCCGAAGAATTCGACCCAGGCGCCAACCACTTTTTCCATGCGCAAAAACTCGGTCAGCGCCAGCACGATGTCGGTGGCGGTGATGCCGGGCTGCCGCTTGCCGACCAGCTTGACGCCGACGATGTCCGGCAGGCGCATCATGGAAGGCAAGCCCAGCATGACGGTCTCCGCTTCCAGACCGCCAACACCAATCGCGATCACGCCGAGGGCATCGACATGCGGCGTGTGCGAGTCGGTGCCCACGCAGGTATCGGGGAAGGCAACGCCGTCGCGCGCCTGGATCACCGGCGACATCTTCTCCAGATTGATCTGGTGCATGATGCCGTTGCCGGCCGGGATCACGTCAACATTCTTGAACGCGGTCTTGGTCCACTCGATGAAATGGAAACGGTCCTCGTTGCGACGGTCTTCGATCTCGCGGTTCTTGCGGAATGCATCCTTGTCGAAGCCGGCCGCTTCCACGGCTAGCGAGTGATCGACGATTAACTGCGTCGGCACCACCGGGTTGATCAAGGCCGGGTCACCGCCCCGGTCGGTGATCGCGTCACGCAGACCGGCGAGGTCCACCAGGGCGGTCTGGCCGAGGATGTCGTGGCACACCACACGTGCGGGATACCAGGGGAAATCGAGATCGTTCTTGCGCTCGATGAGTTGTTTCAGCGCATCGGTCAACGCTTCCGGTTCGCAGCGGCGCACCAGTTGTTCTGCCAGCACTTTGGAAGTGTAGGGCAGCTTGGCATAAGCGCCGGACTGGATGGCTTCGACTGCCGCTCGGGTGTCGAAGAAGTCCAGCTTGGTTCCGGCCAAGTGCTTGCGGTATGCGGTATTCATGATGTCTTTCTGGCTAAAGTCAAAAGCTATTTGCCACAGAGAACACAGAGCACACAGAGATGGAAGGTTAAGGCCTTCAACGCGCCGCTCTGATTGTTTATGCTGTTTTCTCTGTGACCTCTGTGTTCTCTGTGGCTAAATTGTTTTCAGGTTTTAACGCTTCTCGATCGGCACCCAAGTCAGATTCTCCGGCCCGACGTAGTTCGCACTGGGGCGGATGATCTTGCCGTCGGCGCGTTGTTCCATCACATGCGCGCCCCAGCCGGTGACGCGGGCGATCACGAACAGCGGCGTGAACATCTCGGTCGGTACGCCCATTTGGTTGTAGGACACGGCCGAGAACCAATCCAAATTCGGGAACATCTTCTTCAGGTCCCACATCACGCTCTCCAGCCGGTCTGCGATGTCGAACATCAGCGTGTTGCCGTTTTCCTCCGACAACTGCTTTGCCACATGCTTGATCACTTCGTTGCGCGGGTCGGAGATGGTGTACACCGGATGGCCGAAGCCGATGACGATCTCCTTGCGACCCACGCGTTCGCGGATGTCGGCCTCTGCTTCGTCCGCACTCTGGTAACGGCTCTGGATGCGGAACGCTTCCTCGTTCGCACCGCCGTGCTTCTGGCCTCTGAGCGCACCGATCGCGCCGGTGATGCAGGAATAGATGTCGGAATTGGTGCCCGCGATCACGCGTGCGGTGAAGGTGGAAGCATTGAACTCATGCTCGGCGTAGAGGATGAGCGAGGTGTGCATCGCGCGCACCCACGAAGCCTTGGCCGGTTTGCCGTGCAGCAGATGCAGGAAGTGCCCGCCGATGGAATCGTCGTCGGTCTCGACCTCGATGCGTTTGCCGTGGTGGCTGAAGTGATACCAGTACACCAGCATGGAACCGAAGCTGGCCATCAGGCGGTCGAGGATCTGCTTGGTCTGTTGCGGATCGTGCGACGGGGATTCCTGTTCCAGCGTGCCCAGCACCGAGCACCCGGTGCGCATCACATCCATCGGATGCGCACCGGGGGGGAGTGCTTCGAGTGTCTGTTTGACGGCCTGAGGCAGGCCGCGCAGTGTGCGCAGTCTTGCCTTGTATGCCGCGAGTTCGGTGGCGGTCGGCAGCGTGCCGTGGATCAGCAGGTGGGCGATCTCCTCGAACTCGGCCTGCTCGGCGAAATCGAGGATGTCGTAACCGCGATAGTGCAGATCGTTGCCGGTGCGGCCCACGGTGCACACCGCAGTGTTGCCCGCGACAGTGCCGGAGAGGGCGACGGATTTTTTCGGTTTGGGTAAGGTGGTCTCTTCGGTCATCGCTTGCTCCCTTGCTGGATAATCAATCTGCGCCCCTCTCGGCGAACAGGCGGTCGAGCTGCTGCTCGTAAGCGTGGTAGCCGAGATAGTCATAAAGGTCCATGCGTGTCTGCATGGTCGGTACCACGCGTTGTTGTGTGCCGTCGCCGAGGATGTGCTGGTACACGTTCAGCGCGGCCTGGCTCATGGCGCGGAAGGCGGACAGCGGATACAGCACTAGTCCGATGCCCACGCCCGCCAGCTGCTCGGTGGTGAACAACGGTGTCGCGCCGAACTCGGTGATATTGGCCAGCACCGGCACCTTAACGGTCTTGGTGAATTCGGCGTATTGCTCCAAGGTGGTCATCGCTTCGGGGAAGATCATGTCGGCACCGGCTTCGGCGCAGGCTTGTGCTCGGTCGATGGCGGAACTCATGCCTTCCACGGCCAGCGCATCGGTACGCGCCATGATGACGAAGCTGTCGTCGGTGCGCGCATCCACTGCCGCCTTCACGCGATCCACCATCTCTTGTTGGCTGACGATGGCTTTGTTCGGGCGGTGGCCGCAGCGCTTCTGCATCACCTGGTCCTCGATGTGGAAACCGGCTGCACCGGCCTGCGCCACTTCGCGTGTGGCACGCGCGATGTTGAAAGCGCCGCCCCAGCCGGTGTCGATATCCACCAGCAGCGGCAGGTCGCTGGCGGCGGTGATGCGGCGCGCGTCCTCGCACACGTCGTGCAGGGTGGTGATGCCGAGGTCGGGGATGCCGAGCGAAGAAGCCGCCACGCCGCCGCCGGAAAGGTATAGCGCCTTGTGCCCGCTTTTCTGCGCGAGGATGGCGCAATAGGCGGTGACCGTGCCGACCACTTGCAGGGGATGATTGTCTGCGACGGCTTGGCGCAGTTTTTGGCCGGGGGTAAGAATCGTCTGCTTCATTATTTTTTCTCCACTAAATTCAAAATCCCGTCATTCCCGCGCAGGCGGGAATGACGGCTAATTGAGGTCATGCGACTTGCTCCTCTTTATCGATCATTTCGCTGATGCTGCGCCAGGCGCCCTGAATGTGGCGGCGCATCAAAAGTTCGGCCAGTTCGCCATCGCGGTTCGCCAGCGCTTCCACGATCTGGCGGTGCTGGTTCAGTGCGGGCTTGGTGCGTTGGGCGTTGCGGCTAGTGCGGTAGCGGCACATGCGCAGTAGCTGGTATTGCTCGCTGCCCAGCATGTCCATCAGCATCTGGTTGCGGCTGCCGCGCGCGATCTGGTAGTGAAAATCGAGGTCGCCTTCGCTCTGTGCGTAGACCTTGCCGCCTTGTTTGGCGATCTGCGTTTCGTGGCTGTCGAGCAGGGTGCCCAACTGGGCGATCTCATCGCTGCTCATCTGCGCGGCGGCGATGCGGCAGGCCATGCCTTCCAGTGCTTCGCGCACGGTGTACAGGTCGGAGAGTGTCTTGCGGTCCAGCACCACTACGCGCGCACCGGCGTTCGGGGTACGTTTCACCAGCCGCATGCCTTCCAGATGGCGCAATGCTTCGCGCAACGGGCCGCGTCCCATGCCGAAGCGCTCGGCCAGTTCGGCCTCGTTCAGTTTCTGTCCTTGCGCCAGTTCGCCGGTCACGATGCTCTGCGCCAGTTTGTGGGTGGCCAGATCGGACAAGGTGCCTGATGGCGGGTGGGGGATCAACACTGGAAAACTCCGATTGTCGACAAAGTGGCCGAATGCTAGCACCAAAACATTGGCAAATAGCAAGAAAGTTTAGTTTATGTCGACAAAGATGGTTTTACTGTTTGGGCCGGATGCGGATAAATGGTTGAAAGATAGGGGCGAAAACAAAACGGCCCGCATGAGGCGGGCCGTTGCAGGAAAGATTGTCGACTATCGCCGCCGGTAGGTGACGAAGTGGTATTGCAGTGCCTGCGGTTCGCTCTGGCTGCGCACCTCGCGGGCGACTTCCTGCCATGCGTTCTGATCGAACGCGGGGAAGTGCGCATCGCCGTCCACGTCCTGCCGGATCTCGGTGATGTACAAGGTGTCCGCCAGCGGCAATGCCTGTGCGTAGATATCCGCGCCGCCGACGATGAATATCTCCTCATCATCTTTGCTGGCGGTGATGGCTTCCTGCAGCGAGTGCGCGACGAGACATCCTTCCACTTTCAGCGCGGCATTGCGCGTGACGATCACCGTGGTGCGCCCCGGCAACGGTTTGCCGATGGAATCGAAAGTCTTGCGCCCCATGATCATGTGATGCCCCATGGTCAGCGCCTTGAAGTGCTTGAGGTCTTCCGGGCAGCGCCAGGGCAGGGTGTTGTTCGCGCCGATGGTGCGGTTCTGCGCCATGGCGACGATCAGGGAAAGGCGGGATTCTGGATTCTGGATTCTGGATTCTGGTGGGGGCGCCGATGGACTCATGGTTATTCTTCTTTTGTTGATAGAGAGCGGATCAGTCCGTTCAGCATCTTGCCGATTGCATTGGTTTTGGAAATCAAATCCGAAAGGCTATCTGAGCCAATAAGTTCTAGCCTGGCTGAAATTTGCAGTTGGGTTTCCACTTCCATCAGCGAGCCGTGAGCAATAGAAAGATGATTCAGATATGCACCAGTTGATTTACGCCCATGCCCCTCTGCAATGTTTGATGGAATGGAAACAGCAGCACGTCGAATTTGGGAGGTGAGTCCGAATCGCTCGTCAGTTGGAAAAGTGCCGGTCACTTTGTAGATATTAGTGACCAGCTCCATCGCCTTCTGCCAAACAACCAACTCATAATATTTCATCGCGCCCCCCTGAATCCAGAATCCTTGATCCTGAATCCTAGACAGCCACCGGCGCCTTGATGGCCGGATGCGGGTCGTAGCCTTCCAGTGTGAAGTCCTCGAACGTGAAACCGAAGATGTCTTTAACGTCGGGATTGATCTTCATCGTCGGCAACGCGCGCGGTTCGCGCGACAGTTGCAGCGCGGTCTGTTCCATATGGTTGGAATAGAGGTGCGCATCGCCGAAGGTGTGCACGAAGTCGCCGTACTCCAGCCCGCACACCTGCGCCATCATCATGGTCAGCAGTGCATAGCTCGCGATGTTGAACGGCACGCCGAGGAAGATGTCGGCGCTGCGCTGGTAGAGCTGGCAGGAGAGCTTGCCGTCGGCCACATAGAACTGGAAGAAGGCGTGGCAGGGTGCCAGCGCCATCTTGTCCAACTCACCCACGTTCCAGGCCGAGACGATGATGCGGCGCGAATCAGGATTGGTCTTGAGCTGCTCGACCGCGATCTTGATCTGGTCGATCACGCGGCCATCGACAGTCTCCCACGAGCGCCACTGCTTGCCGTACACCGGGCCGAGGTTGCCTTTCTCATCCGCCCATTCGTCCCAGATCGAAACACCGTTGTCCTTGAGATATTTGGTGTTGGTGCTGCCCTGCAGGAACCACAGCAATTCATGCACGATGGACTTCAGGTGGCACTTCTTGGTGGTGACCAGCGGAAAGCCCTGCGAGAGGTCGAAGCGCATCTGGTAACCGAACACACTGGTGGTGCCGGTGCCGGTGCGGTCGGATTTGGTAGTGCCGTGGTCCAGCACGTGTTGCATCAAGTCGAGGTATTGGCGCATGGGGTAGCTCTTGTCATCACTGCATGGAGTACAAATCGGAGCGCGAATCCTAGCATAACTGTCCCTTGCTTTCGTTTCGGTATATTTCGTCGCAAGGGCGGTAATGATGCGCATGGTCGCCAACCTCTCAAAGCCAAACTGCTCGTTTTCCGCAAATGTTTCGAGTGCCTTTGCAGGTATATCACTGCGCAATCTAGAACTCTGGTACTTCTCGGTTACGAACGGCTGTATGAAACGGCAAGGTGCGAACCATTGATGCAGGGCGCATCTTAACCAAGAAAGGAAATGCCGTGAGCAAGCAAGCCAACACCACAGTTGCCGCAAAAACCACCTACGAAGGCACTGTCATCACGCGAGCAATTGCTCGTGCTGGGAATAATCCCCATCTCAAGGGGCACGTTCACGAAATCCTGACCAAGGATGCCATGAACCTCAAGGATGTCTTTAGGGGGCAACATACCGAACTGACTAAAAGCACAACAGCCAAGGTGGTTGATTTGGTCACCACCAAGGGCGGGAAAGTCGTCGGACGCATTCAGGTGAAAGACACGCTCTCTCCAAGCGGAATCAACAAGCTTGTTCGCCAAGTTGCTGATGGGAAGTACCGAACCACAAAACTGGTTGGCACCGAAGAGACCACCAAGCTGGTGAACGCGGCCTTCAAGAAGGCAGGATTAAGCAAGCGGATGGTCAGTTCCGGCACATCGTCCAACACGACTACGACCCTTGCGCAACGTGCGGGAGCAAGTGGCTCTGGCACGCTGGGATGTGCCGTCGGACAGGCTGCCAAATCTGGCGGGGCTGTTGGTGCCGCAGTAGGGGCTGGTATTGAAGTGGTCGGCGGTATTGTTGATCTGACGAATGGCAAGCGTGACGCTGGAGAGGTTGCAGTTGCGGTAGCAAAAGCCGGAGCCAAGGGATACGCCACAGGGGCGTCGGCAGGCGCAGCAGCAACAGTCGGAGGCGCGCTGGCAGCAGAAGGATTGGTCGTAATTGGAGCCGGAGCAACGTTCACAACGGTTGCCACATTTGCTGCGCCAGTAGTGGCTGCCGTGGCAGTCGGCTATGTGGTTTCGGAAGTATGGGGTTGGCTGTTCGACTAATGGCTTTATCGATGCTTCCGCAGATGTAAACGTAGTGTCGGGTAGTTCTCGGTTACTAAATTCATCCCAGCCAGTCACAATTCACTCATCGACACATCGGATGTCGCAACCAAAGGAGAAGCAGATGAACACGAAAGACAACAACACGAAAACCGTCGCAAGTACAATCGGCGGCGTAACGGCAGCAAGTGGTTTGGCTGCAATCGGCACCGGCGAGGCAAGCATTGTCGCAGCACCTGCTGCAGTACCGTTGGTCGTTGTATTTGGGGCCGGGTACATTGCGGGGTGTGCGGTATCGAAAGCGTGGGATTGGTTGGTAGATTAGATTCCCCCCCCATCCTGTATTCGGCTATAACCGAGAAACCATAGTTTTTACTTATCGGCGCATTAAGTGCCACAAATGGGAGATTAAAATGGACGCAACAAAGAACGCGCAATTGAAAGAAATTTTGGAGTCGGCGTTTAAGCATGCAGCCAGTCAAAATATTTCTTCCCCTATCAATTTGGCAACGCTTGGCGGCATTATAAAATTCTTGAATAGTGACTTTTCTTTCCGTGATTACGGGCATGAGAAGCTTCGTCCATTATTGGAAGAAATGTCCGATGTTGTCGAACTAGAAAGAGATGACACCTATGCCATGCCAGTGTACTTCGCGAGCCTAAATAAACACCCCTCTGCTCCAATACCAAAGAGCGCCAGTCAAAATCTGACAACAACACGCAGTAATGAAATGTCGCTCCCTCGAAACTTTATTAATGAGGTCAGGGCACCCGCTTCCAAGTGGAAGGAGCTTGTCTCGGATAAAGCATTATTGGAGGAAAACTGGGGCGACCCAGATGATTTGCCGCTGCTTCGTAATTACATTAACTATACCTATGTCCGGCTATTCAACGAAAAGAAGGTGCTAGTTAAACAATCTGAAGGTATGCCTGTCATTGCCTTTAATACCGGACTTGTTGACCGGCGCTTTGAACCCATATATGCGCTTCTTCAAAAGAACGCTAAAACTGGCGACCCTCTTGTTTGGTTTTTGTCCGGTTTTTGTTGCGCTGGCGAAGACTTTCTAGGTAAACAACTTGTAGATTTATTCAATCCACTCCCGGAGGCAGCCTACTACCTAGAGAAACAGTCAGACGCAATTTATGACATCAGCGCTGGTGAACCTTATATTGACTGGGAACATGTCATTAAAGAAAACGCAGATCGCATCCCGGCAGAATTACTTTCACGAACAACTAGGGGGTTTGAGACTAAGAACTGCGAAAACATGAATAAGGGCGAACGCGAAAAGTACAAACAAAGTTTTGCCGCATATATACGCCAAGATGATTTCGCCTATCGCTCCTTAATTGATGCTTTTAAGAGAGCTGTTGAGCTTGCAATCAAGAAAGTACGGTGGAATTACAAAACTGCTGTCCCCATCTACTTTCCATCTGAAAATACCGTTAGCCTCTTGCTCCCTTTAAGCTTGCTCTCGGATGGTCGCGTTGACTTGGCTATGGTTGTCGAGAAGCAGCAATCTGGAAACTATCAAGGACACACGATATACACGCTCGACATGGCATACAGCAATGCTCGGCTTATCGCTCGACCTGAAAGTGCGTGGTTAAAAGAGCTGTAATCTGTAATCGAAATAAATATTCAAATATGACTACCGCTAATAATTTAGGGAAACTATTCGATCTGCTTCCATTGCACGCCGAAGAAGGTCGTCTGCGAAATTCGGTGTCGGAAGATGTCATCATCTCGCAACTCGGCAGTTCTGATTCGGCAACTATCGTGGCGCTTTTTCGGCGCATATTTGAAAGCTTTTCTCTGCTCGACAAGCATGAGTTGGGCGGGGGTAATTGGGCATTCGTTTCCTTTCCCGCATCATTGATGGCGCGTTCGTTGGTGGCGGCATGGGCAGTGCCGGGTCAACGATTAGTTGATGAAGGTTATTGGGAAGATGCGGCATTTTCAGAAGATCAGCGCATATTGCTGCATCAACTGGAAGCAGGCAGAAATCGCCATCACCCTACAAGCAATGCAATGCCGATCCGCTTTGTACATGTTGCATGGGCACTCATCAGGTTCGGAAATGTTTTTTTGCTGCACCAGCGGGAAGACAAACTGCGACCAGATGCCAAGCAGTATGTGCTACCCGGTGGGCGCTTACGGCCATCGGATTGTCGAGAAAACCAGCCATCTACCGAGATACTCAAAGACTTGTCGTCCGAAAACTCCTGCGTTGCTTCTGCGTCTCTGCCAAATACGCTGATTCGCGAGATTGAAGAAGAGCTTGGCCTGCAAGACGGAATTCATTACACATTTGAACCGTGGCGTTCGATCAAGCCCTATTGTGCGGTCGAGGGCGGGGGCAATAAGCACGCTCTGTCACGCTACGAAATCACCTTGTACGCCGTTAAATTAACTTCACTGGGTGAAACATGCTTGCTGAATCAAATTGTTGCAGATTCTAAACAGTTGCCATTTTTCACTCTTGATGATCTTGTCCAAGGCAAACGACCTGATGGGGCTACTGCCTTTATTGATGCGCTGTATCAGGATATGGAAGGGGAATTCGCAGAGCTATTCGATTCGATTCCGGACTCGTCAGGTACGCCTTACACTTTTGATAAAGCCGAATTGGCAGTTGATTTGCCATCTTGCAGAGATATGCCATTTTTGCGGGGAAAAACAGGGAAGGAGCGCGAAGTTCTGGTCACCCTTGATGATTTTGAATGGGAACTCATTTTATTTCTTGGTTGGTGTGCACGGGGTTTTTCGCTGCGCAATGTTAGCGAAGACGTTCTGGTGTTGGGCGGCGGCTGGGTCAAGTTGCTCAATGTGGATGAGGTCAAAGCAGCCAAGGAAACAGCGCGCAAACTAGAGAAGATGGATTTGCCGATAGTGCAATTTTCTGGGGACGCATTGAGGCTGGCAATCAAGCCAGAATACACCTATTTTTCTGATCAATTGTTTTCCTACACATATGAGTCTTCAAACAACGAGGGAGGACAGATTGATTTGTATCTCAAAGAGAAAATAACCCGTTTCGCTGTTCTGTCTGCTCAACAGCACCGTTTAAACGTGCCAAGAAATATTGCGATCGTGATTGAAACGATACATGCAGGCATAGACACATCACAGGTTGCAGTTATAAGAAATGCAGAAAAAAGCATACAGAAGCAGAATCTTGATACGGTAACAAAAGAAGTTTCTCGGATGGGGCTTCGGCGTTTAATAAAAATGCCTAATAACGGAGGGATGTCTATTGTTGCGTTGAATCGATAGAAGCTGGTCTTTGTATTTTGTCTTCCATCCTGTTGTGTCATAGATTCGTATAATCGCGCACTCCATCATTTCTCTAGGTCAAAAATGACACTCGCCAAACTGACTTTTTCGAACACCCTTTCCGTTTCCCATCAACTGATCGTTCTTCCTAAGTACAAGGCCCTGCCAAAAGACGCGCCGCACGGCGATCTGCTCGCCGCGGTGCTTAAGCGCCGCGACATGAAGGCGGACGAGCTGGTGAAATCGCCGGTGGCGGCGAACGCGGCGGACGGGACGCTGGTGGCGTGGGCGATGCTGGATGATGCCAAGGATACGTTCGCGCAGCAGGTGCTGGTGCGCAAGGCTTTGCAGTTGTTGCTGGACGAGCAGCCGAAGCAGATCGCTATCGCCGTGTCCGGCGCAACGGCGCAACGCGCGGCCGAGCTGGCAGTGTACGGCGCATGGGTGAACAGTGCGTTGCTGCCGATGCGCAAGAAGAAGGACGAGCGCAAGCCGCTGCAGAAGATCACGCTGGTCGGCGAGGTGGACAGGAAGGTGTTCGATGCACTGCGTGCACAGTCCGAAGGAAACCTGCTGAGCCGCGAACTGACCGTGACGGCGCCAAACGAATTGACGCCGGAACTGTATCGTCAGCGCATCAAGCAGTTGGCGCAGGACAAGGGCTGGAAGCACGAAGAGTTCGACATGAAGAAGCTGCGCAAGCTGGGCGCGGGCGCGTTCGTCGCGGTGGCGCAGGGCAGCGATCCCGAGGACGCGGCCATCGTGCATCTGTCGTACAAGCACCCGAAGGCGAAACGCACCGTCGCGCTGGTCGGCAAGGGCATCTGCTTCGACACTGGCGGCCACAACCTGAAGCCGTCGCGCTACATGCACAACATGCACGAGGACATGAACGGTTCGGCGGTGTCGCTCGGCATCCTGCTGGCGGCAAGCGAACAGAAACTGCCGGTGAACATCGACTGCTGGCTGGCCATCGCGCAGAACCACATCAGCCCCAAGGCCTACAAACAGAACGATATCGTCAAGGCGCTGAACGGTACGCACATCGAGATCATCCACACCGACGCCGAGGGCCGCATGGTGCTGGCCGACACGCTGACGCTCGCCTCGCGCGCCAAACCGGACTTGATGATCGACTTTGCCACGCTCACCGGCAGCATGGCAACCGCGCTGGGCGCGCGCTATTCCGGCGTGTTCGCCAGCAGCGACGAACTGGCGCAGCGCGCAGTGAACACCGGCAAGCAGACCGGCGAGCGCCTGTGCGCGTTCCCGCAGGACGAGGACTACGAGGCCGAACTCGATTCCAAGGTGGCCGACATCAAACAGTGCACGCTGACCGGCGACGCGGATCACATCCTCGCCACGCGCTTCCTCAAGCGTTTCGTGGAGCACGACACGCCGTGGCTGCATGTGGACTTGTCTTCCAGTCGCTGCGAAGGCGGCTTGGGTATCGTTGCTGGTGAAGTGAACGGCTTCGGTGTGGCGTGGGGGCTTTCTATGCTGAGAGGCGCGATCTGATGCCTTATTGGCTGCTCTGTCTGGCGTTGCTGCTGACTGGTTGCGGCGAAACGGAGAAGTTTCCCGCCTTGCCGCCCGGCAGCGTGGTGCTAGCCTTGGGCGACAGCCTCACCGCTGGCGCGGGCGTGACGCCGGAACAGGCTTGGCCGAAGCTGTTGGCGGAAAAGACGGGCTGGCAGGTGATCAACGGCGGCGTGAGCGGCAACACCAGTGGCGATGCGCTGGCGCGTTTGCCCGATCTGCTGGATGAGCACAGACCGGTGCTGGTGATATTGACGCTGGGCGGCAACGACATGCTGCGTAACCTGCAGGTACAGGAGATCGAGTCGAATCTCGCAAAGATGATCGTGCAATGCAAAGCGGCGGGCGCGCAGGTCGTGATGCTGGCGACGCCGGAACCCAGCCTGGCGGGTGCCGTGTTGCGCAATCTCTCGGCACCGGAATTCTATGGCCGGGTGGCGGGTTCCCATCAGGTGCCGCTGGTCGAGGATGCCATCGCCGATGTGCTTTCCGATCCCCTGCTCAAGGGTGACCAGGTTCATCCGAATGCGGCAGGCCATGCACGGCTGGTCGCGAACATTTTTGAGGCTTTGCGGGATATCGGCTACGCGAATTGAGCGGATCAAGTTAATAGATTGCGGAAGCGGATATTGCCCTGCTAGTATGCCTGCGCGGCAACTTTGCTGTAACCGTATCCATATAGTTACAGCCTTTATTCAACCTGTTCAGGAGGATTCAAGATGACGATGCAAAATTCCCGTTTCATGCGCTGGACCAGCCGCGTGATGATTGTGCTCATGACGTGCATGGCGATGCCGCTGACCGCTTCTGCCGCGATGGTGGAAACCGATGTCATCGTCGATCACGCGCTGGCAGAACAGGGGCGAGCAAAGATCATGGCGCTGGTCAATCGCGACGATGTGCGCGCCCAGTTGGAGATGCGCGGTGTCACGACCGAGCAGGCGCAGACTCGCGTCGCCGCACTGACCGACGACGAGGCGATGCAGATCTCGGGCAAGCTGGACCAATTGCCGGCCGGTGGCGACATCCTTGGTACGGCTGTATTCATCTTTATCGTACTGTTGGTGACCGACATTTTGGGTTACACCAAAGTCTTCCCCTTCACGCGTTCCGTGCGCTGATTTAGATTGTCCAAAACCAATGCCAGCCTGATGGCTGGCATATTCCTTCTCCTTCTCGGGGGATGCAAGACGCTCCCGCCTCCGGCTGCATTGTCGAAAGACACCGCAGCCTCATTGCCGCGGCAGGTCGAGCTATTCGATGTGCCGTTCTTCGCGCAGGAGGATTTCCAGTGCGGGCCAGCCGCGCTGGCGATGGTCATGAAGTATGCGGGCGTCGAGGTGGATACGGAGGTGCTCAAGCCGGAAGTCTATCTGCCGGGACGAGAAGGCAGCTTGCAGGTCGAGATGTTCGGGGCGGCGCGCCGCCACGGGCTGGTGGCTTATCAAATGTCGCCCGTACTGGGCGAGTTGCTGGAGGAAGTCGCCCGTGGCACGCCGGTGGTGGTGTTGCAGAATCTGGCGCTGGACTGGTATCCGATCTGGCACTACGCCGTCGTCATCGGTTACGACCTGGACAACAAGGATGTCATCCTGCGTTCCGGTCGCGAGCGTCAGCAGCGCATATCCCTTGTGGCATTCGAAAACACTTGGGCGCGCAGTGCGCATTGGGCGATGGTCGCCCTGCCGCCGGAAAGAGTGCCTTTTACCGCCAAGGAAACGCGTTATATCGCGGCGGTGAATGCATTCGGCAGGGCAGGGCAGTTGCCCGCGTCGCGCACTGCCTACCTGGCCGCGAAGAAACGCTGGCCGGACAGTCTGGGCGTCAGTATCGCGCTGGGTAATGTCGACTACATGATGAAGCGTATGGACGAGGCAGAGGCCGAGTTCAGAGCTGCCGTCACTGCCCATCCAGATTCAGTCGCCGCACTGAATAATTTGGCGCAGACACTTTCCGATATGGGGCGCGATGAAGAAGCGCTGGCATATGTAAAGCGCGCAGAGGAGCTGGGCGGGCCATTGAAGGAAATCGTTTCCTCGACGCGGGCCTCCATTGAACGCAAGCTGCAGCATTGATTCAAGCTGTCAGCGCGATCACCAGATAGCGGGCAAACTTCCCCAGCAGCATGAACAGTGCCGCGTGCCAGGGATTCAGGCGCAGCCAGCCCGCGGCCAGACACAACGCATCACCGATCAGCGGTAGCCATGCGAGCAGCAATGCTGGTGTGCCGTGTGTTCTTACTTTCTCCACATGCTTGAGTTGCTGTGTCTGCGGCAGCAACCAGCCCATGCCGAACGAGATCATGCCGCCTATGGTATTGCCCAGTGTGCCGACCAGCAGTGCGGGCCAGAACAGTTCGGGGTGCAGTTTCAGCACGCCGAATAGCACCGCTTCGGAGCCGCCGGGCAGCAGTGTCGCGGCCAGCAGGCTGCTGATGAACAGGCCCCACAGGCTGAGGTCGCTGGAAAGGTAGGCGGCGAGCGTATCCATCTATGTGGCGGGGCCGGTCACGCAGGCTAACCGTTGTCCGGAGTTTTGCGGTTCGCTGGACGCAGTCTGCTTGCGGTCATGACGGGCGCAGGGCGGAGAATATCTTTCGGGCCAAATCGCCGGTGGCTTGCAGCGGGTGGGCGCGAATCTCTTTTTCCTGCTCTGCGATCATCAGATACAGGCCGTCCAGTGCCTTGCGGGTGATGTAGTCGTCAAGGTGTGCGTCCTGTTCTTTGACCAGTCCGAGCTTTACGCCTTTGTCGGCGAAGCGGTCATATGTTTGGGCAAGGCTGACTTTTTGCATCGCGCGCACGACGACGGGTTTGAACTTGCCGCTCAGCGCAGTCTCGGTGTTGCGCCGGAAATACTGCGTGGCGGCGTCATCCTTGCCGAGCAGGATGTCCTTGGCATCGTTCACGGTCATGTTCTTCACGGCCGCGATGAGCAACGACTTGGCTTCCGGAACAGCCGCTTCGGCGGCACGGTTCATCGATGTGATCAGTTCGTCGGAATACTTGCCCAGATGCAACTTGCGCAGCGCACTGTCCGCCTTTTTTAGATTCTCCGGCAGCGGGATATGCACTTTGGGGTTGCCAAGATAGCCGTCCGCGCGTGCCAGATCCTTGACGGCGGATTCCGCGCCTTGTATGAGGGCTTGATTGAGACTTTCCGCCTGCTGCTGCGGAGAGTAGGCAGCGAGTCCCGTGGCTTGGGACGAAGAGGGTGTGGTGGCGGGTTGCTTCAGTCCGTCGATCCTGGACTTGAGGTCGTTCAGGTCGAACGCCGCGACCGGCATGCTCAGTGTGAGCATGCCGAGCAGCAGGACGCGTCCGATCATTTCTTTTTCGGTGGCAACAGGTCGGTGATCGTGCCCTCCGCCATCTCGGCAGCGAAGCACAGCGTCTCCGACAGGGTCGGGTGCGGGTGGATGGTCAGGCCGATGTCTTCCATGTCCGCGCCCATCTCCAGTGCCAGCACGCCTTCGGCGATCAGTTCGCCCGCGTTCACGCCGACGATGCCCATGCCGAGGATGCGACGGCTCTTCGGATCGAGCAGTACCTTGGTCGCACCTTCTTCGCGCGCGATGGACAGCGCGCGGCCGGAAGCGGCCCACGGGAAGGATGCCTTCTCGTATTCGACGCCCTGCGCCTTGGCTTGCGTTTCAGTCAGACCCATCCATGCGATCTCCGGATCGGTGTAGGCGACGGACGGGATGGTCAGCGGTTCGAAGAAGGCCTTGTGTCCGGCGATGTTCTCCGCCGCCACTTTGCCTTCATGTACCGCCTTGTGCGCCAGCATCGGGTCGCCGACGATGTCGCCGATGGCGAAGATGTGCGGCACGTTGGTGCGCATCTGCTTGTCGACCGGGATGAAGCCGCGCTCGTCGACGGTCAGTCCGGCTGCCTCGGCGGCGATCTCGCGCCCGTTCGGACGGCGGCCCACGGCCATCAGCACCTTGTCGTAGACCTGCGGTTCGGCGGGTGCCTGCTCGCCCTCGAAGCTGACCTTCAGGCCGCTCTTGGTCGATTCGATCTTGGTGACCTTGGTCTTCAGCATGATGGCTTCGTAACGTTTCGCGATGCGCGTATGCAGCGGCTTGACCATGTCCTTGTCCGCGCCGGGCATCAACTGATCCATCAGCTCGACCACGGAGATCTTCGCACCGAGGGCTTCGTACACCGTCGCCATCTCCAGCCCGATGATGCCGCCGCCGATCACCAGCATGCGTTTGGGCACATCCTTCAGCGCCAGCGCGCCGGTGGAGTCGATGATGCGTTCGTCTTCATAGGGGAAGCCGGGAATGTGCGCCACGCTGGAGCCTGCCGCGACGATGGCGTAGTCGAAGGTGACGATCTTCTCGCCTTCCTCGGTTTGTACGGCGATGGAATTGGGTGAGGTGAACTTGGCGAGGCCGCGCATCACTTGCACCTTGCGCTGTTTGGCCAAGCCGGCCAGACCGCCGGTGAGCTTGCCGATCACGCTTTCTTTCCAAGTGCGCACCTGGTCGATGTCGATCTTCGGCTTGCCAAAAGTCACGCCGTGATGGCTGGCCTCATCGGCTTCGTTGATTACCTTGGCGACATGCAGCAGCGCCTTGGACGGGATGCAGCCGACGTTGAGGCATACGCCGCCGAGCGACGCGTGTTTTTCGATCAGCACCACTTGCTTGCCGAGGTCGGCGGCACGGAACGCAGCGGTGTATCCGCCGGGGCCTGCGCCGAGCACTACGACTTCGGCGTGAATGTCGCCTTTGATCGAGGATTGAGGATTTAGGATTGAGGATTTTGATGGGGCAGCGGGTGCTTCAACTGGTTGCGCGGATGCGACCGGTTTTGCCAAGTCCTCAGTCCCAGTTCCTAGATCCTGTACTTCAAGTAGCAGAATCAGCGAACCTTCGCTGACTTTGTCGCCAAGTTTGACCCTCAGCTCTTTCACTACTCCTGCGGCGGGTGATGGCACATCCATGCTGGCCTTGTCGGTCTCCAGCGTGATCAGCGATTGCTCCGCCTCGACGGTGTCGCCTACTTTGACGCCGATCTCGATGACTGCCACGCCTTTGAAGCCGCCGATGTCAGGTACTTTGATTTCGATTGTGCTCATATTCTTCCTCTATGCCGTCATTCCGGCGAAGGCCGGAATCCAGTTATTTAAATGAGTCCTCGTAATGCGAGGACAAAAACTAATGCATTGTGAATAAAACCGCCGGATACCGGCCTGCGCCGGTATGACGGTTAGATTCTGATCTGCCCGTTGCCGAGCACGATGTATTTCTGCGAAGTCAAACCTTCCAATCCCACCGGTCCGCGCGCGTGGATCTTGTCGGTGGAGATGCCGATTTCCGCGCCCAGGCCATATTCAAAGCCGTCGGCGAAACGCGTGGAGGCGTTCACCATCACGCTGGCCGAATCCACTTCGCGCAGGAAGCGCATCGCCTTGCTGTAGTTCTCGGTGACGATGCTGTCGGTGTGCTGCGAGCTGTAGGTGTTGATGTGGTCAATGGCTTCATCCACATTCGCAACCACACGCACACTGAGGATGGGGGCGAGATATTCCGTGTACCAGTCCTCTTCGGTGGCTGCGCTCATCTGCGCCACGAGTTTGCGTGCCGCGTCGTCACCGCGCAGTTCAACCCCCTTGTCGAGGTAGGCTTTGCACAAGCCAGGCAGGACTTTCTCCGCGATGCCCGTATTCACCAGCAATGTCTCCATCGCGTTGCACACGCCGTAACGATGCGTCTTGGCGTTGATGGCGATGCGCGTGGCTTTGTCGAGGTCAGCTTCGTCGTCGATGTACACATGGCAGATGCCGTCCAGATGCTTGATCACCGGCACCTTGGCGTCTTCTGCGATGCGCGCGATCAGGCTCTTGCCGCCGCGCGGTACGATCACGTCCACGTAGTCCTTCATGGTGATCAGTTCGCCCACGGCCGCGCGGTCGGTGGTGCTGACCACCTGCACGGCTGTCTCGGGCAGTCCGGCTTCACGCAGGCCTTGGTGCACGCAAGCGGCGATAGCCTGATTGGAATGGATGGCTTCGGAGCCGCCGCGCAGGATCGCCGCGTTGCCGGACTTCAGGCACAGGCCGGCCGCGTCGGCGGTCACGTTGGGGCGCGATTCGTAGATGATGCCGATCACGCCCAGCGGCACGCGCATCTTGCCGACCTGGATGCCGGACGGGCGGTATTTCATGTCGCTGATCTCGCCGATGGGGTCGGGCAGTGCGGCGATCTGGCGCAGACCTTCGGCCATGCCTTTGACGGTCTTTTCGGTGAGCGTGAGGCGATCCACCGAGGCGGCATCCAGTCCGTTCGCTTTAGCCGATGCGACATCCTTGGCGTTCTCGGAGATCAGCTTGGCGCTGTCGAGCAGGATAGCGGTGGCGATGTTCTCCAGCGCGAGATTCTTGGCGTTGGTATCCGCCATCGCCATCGCGCGTGATGCGGTGCGGGCTTGCTGCCCGACGCTTTTCATGTATGCCTTGATGTAGTTCATGGTGCTGGTTTGGATATCATTGGCGCGCATTTTAGCATCGTGCATGCGTTAGAATGCGCGCCTTATTCAAGAGAACCCAGCATGTCCGACATCCTCAACAAGATACTCGCAGTCAAAGCGCAGGAAGTGGCCACCGCGCTATCGGCCAAGCCCTTGCCCGTGATACGTGCGGAAGCACAGCAGGCGCTACCGGCGCGTGATTTCGTGGCCGCCATCCGTGCCAAGATCGCCGCCGGGCAGGCTGCAGTGATCGCCGAAATCAAGAAAGCCAGCCCCAGCAAAGGGGTGATCCGGGAAGATTTTCATCCGGCCCGGATCGCGCGGAGTTACGCGCAGCACGGTGCGGCCTGTCTGTCTGTGTTGACCGACCAGCAGTTCTTCCAAGGCAGCGCCGAATATCTGCAGCAGGCACGCGCGGCCTGCGAATTGCCGGTGCTGCGCAAGGATTTCATGGTCAGCGAATATCAGGTCTATCAGGCCCGTGCGATGGGAGCAGATGCGATCCTGTTGATCGCCTCGGCGTTGTCGCTCAAACAGATGCAGGCTTTCGAGAAGCTGGCGCAGCAACTGGGCATGGCGGTGCTGGTCGAAGTGCACGACGGCAAGGAGCTGGAAGTCGCATTGCAATTGAAGACACCGTTGATCGGTATCAATAATCGCAACCTGCGCACTTTTGAAGTCAGTCTGCAAACCACGCTGAATCTGCTGGGGCAGATCCCAGCGGATCGCATCGTCGTTACCGAAAGCGGCATCTCCACCGCTTCGGATGTAAGGCGCATGCGCGACCAGCAGGTTCATGCCTTCCTAGTTGGCGAGGCTTTCATGCGCTCAAGCGAGCCGGGCGAAGAGTTGACGAAAGTGTTCGCTTAAGGTTCCTGTCTGCTTTTCTGTGGTAATTCAGCAACAATTTTTGGTTTTTTGACGCAGGTCAAATTGCCTCGTCTCCGAGTGTGGAAAATCGCCCCGAGCTCGCGGTCGGGGCTTGAAAACAAGAATGCGGTATGACGTGCTTGTTGCGGATTTGTGACTTGTAAGCATTTTGTAAGGTGCCCAGAGTACGTTTCGCGGCCAGACGAAGCAGTCTTGTGATCGTCTTTATGGCAATCAACTTATAACTAGAGGAGTTTCACATGCAAAAGAAAATCATCGCACTGGCTGTTGCTGCCGCTTTCTCCGCGCCGGCTTTTGCCGACACGACCGTATACGGCATCGTCGATGCTGCCATCACCAATATATCCAAGACCGGCTTCAAAAGCCGTCTGGATGTAACTTCTGGCGGTCTGTCGACTTCACGTTTGGGCGTCAAGCACACTGAAGGTCTGGATAATGGCATGACAGCGGTTGTTGTTCTGGAGTATGGCTTGGATGTTGCAAACAAAACGGCTCTTGGTGCAGCGTCTGGTACTACCTACACTCCTAACGCACGCCAGCAGATGCTGGCGCTGGCAGGTGATTTCGGTACCGTTGCAGCAGGTTTTCTGCAAACCACAGGCTATGATTTTTCCGGGAAGTTCAACCCGTTCGCCGGTTCTGCCGTAGACCCGTATTCGGCTGCTAACCCTACCACGTTCATCACAACTGGCTCGCGCGCTGCGCATGCTGCTGCTTACATCTCGCCAAGCATGGGTGGTGTGACGGTTGCCTATAACCACGCATTCAATGCTGGCAACGAAAGTTTGACTCCAGACGGCTCGACTACCGCCAATCCAACAACAGCGGACTTGCTGTCCGTGACATTTGATCAGGGACCGTTGTCTGTGGGCGGTGTGTACGCGGGTACAGCCGATGACGATGCTGCCTACGCTAAGGTGACTGAAATGGGTCTGGGTGCTTCCTATGACTTCGGCGTGGCCAAAGTCAACGCTACCTATTTGTCGACCAAAACGGACGCAACTGGTGTGGCTGGCAATACCGACAGCATGATCGGTTTGAGCGCGGTCGCCCCGGTTGGTCCCGGCGCAGTGGTGTTTGGTTACGACAAGAACACCAAGGACAGCACTACGGCTGCTGACAATACATCGGCATACACCCTGGCTTACCTGCAAAACCTGTCCAAGTCTGTGACTGCTTATGGCGCCATTGAAAAAGTCAGCACCGAAACCACTACTGGTTCTAATGTTGACACAACCGTGTTGGCTGTTGGTCTGCGCAAGAAGTTCTAAATCAGCCTTACCCTCTGATTTGGATGAGAACGGGCCTCTGCGGAGGCCCGTTTTTTATGGGGCATTTCCGCGAGGTCTGGAATCCAGTACCCTATGGTCTACTGGGACAAATGTTCAGGGAGAGTTTCAGATGCCGACCATCAGCATGTTTTACGGAATTGTCATTTATTTGTATTTTTTTGATGATGAGCGCCATAAACTACCGCACATTCACGCCAGATACCAAGGTGGCGATGCTTCGTTTTCAATTATTGATGGCACCGTTATAGCCGGGTCTATTCCGCAAGGAAAGATTAAATTGGTTCAGGCTTGGATCGAGATTCACCGTGAGGCATTAATGGCCGATTGGGAGTTGGCTGTGAATGGAGAAGAGCCGTATAAAATAGAGCCCCTTAAATAGGAGTCGGGTATGGAATCCGTCACGAAAGTCCACGCAAGAGAAGATTTTAAAATCGAATTGGTTTTCAGTACGGGAGAGGCACGCCTTTTCGATGTGGCCCCCTATTTGGAGAAGGGGGGGTTCAAACGACTGAAAGATGTTTCGTTGTTCAAGCAGGCCTACATCGCTTTCGATACGGTTTGCTGGCCCGGAAATCTCGATATTGCACCGGAGACGCTATACGATGCTTCGGTACCGCTGCAATAAGAAATCATCAGGAGAACGTCATGCTGAATCTGGATACCTTGATCGTCGAATTCGACAAAGGCTTGCGCACGCTGTTCGCCAAAGCACCGACGGCGCGTCCTTACCCCGATGCGAACACCCCCGATGCGACGATGAGCGATGCGGAGAAGAAGCATGCTGCGGCTTTGATGCGCATCAACCATACCGGCGAGATATGCGCGCAGGCGTTGTATCAGGGGCAGGCGCTGACGGCGCGCGACCCGGTGGTGCAGGAGAAGCTCAATGGTGCGGCATGGGAGGAGACCGAGCATCTGGCTTGGACCTCGCATCGCGTGCATGAGCTGGGCGGCCGACTGAGTCTGCTCAATCCGCTGTGGTACACCGGTTCGCTGGCGATCGGCGCTATTGCCGGGGCGCTAGGCGACAAATGGAATCTGGGATTTCTGGCCGAAACAGAGCGTCAGGTCGGGGCACACTTGCAGCATCATCTGGATACCTTGCCGCCGCAGGATGCCAAGAGCCGTGCCGTGGCGCAGCAGATGTATGTAGACGAGGTGGGCCATTCCGACATGGCTGTGGCGCTGGGTGCTGCGGAATTGCCGCTGCCGGTGAAGCTGGCGATGCGAGGTATGTCCAAGGTGATGACCAGGACGGTGTACTGGGTTTAGCTGTCATACCGGCGAAGGCCGGTATCCAGTGGGTTTATCAAACAAGCCTTTTGCTTTTGCCCTCGCTTCGCGAGGGTTGTTTTTTTCTGGATACCGGCCAGACCGCAGGTCTGTTTATCCTGAACCCGCCGAAGGGCCGGTATGACGACAACTAGCCCTCTTGTATCTCGAAATCGTGCGTGATGTCTGCCGTCTTGCCCAGCATGATGGAAGCCGAGCAGTATTTATCGGCCGACAGCTTGATCGCCCTTTCTACCTGTTCGTGTTTCAAGCCTTTGCCCGACACGATGAAATGCATGTGGATCTGGGTGAACACCTTGGGGTCGGTCTCTGCGCGTTCTGACTGGATGTCCACAACGCAGTCGGTGATGGGCTGGCGCGCTTTCTTGAGGATGTGCACCACATCGTAGGCGGTGCACGCGCCGGTGCCGATCAGCAGCATCTCCATCGGGCGCGGGCCGAGGTTTCGACCGCCGCCGGCCGGCGGGCCGTCCATCAATACCGCATGGCCGCTCTCTGTCTCACCCAGGAAAGATACTTCCTCTACCCATTTGATGCGTGCTTTCATGTGATCACCTCGTAAGTTGGTTGCGTCAGGATTTTAGCCGATACCACAGCATGCCGATGACTTCGTGCATGAAGCGATAGCTGTCATGTAATGCGGCGGCATTGGGGATGAAGGTCAAAAGGTTGGTTTCGTGGCGGGTGGTGTAGGCCGTGGCAGCCGGCACGACAGTAAAGCCTGCGCGCTCGAAGGCTTGTACGGATCGCGGCATATGCGAGGCATGGGTCACAAGATAGATGCGGGATATTCCATCTTGCGCCAGCAGTTTGTGGCTGTGGCGCGCGTTCTCCAGCGTGTTGTCCGAAGTGTCTTCCAGCCATCGCACTGGAACGTAGTATTCCTGTTCCAGCACTTTTTTCATCAACGGTGCCTCGGCACCGCCCCCTTGTGGATTGCCGCCGCTGACCAACACCGGCTTGCCGGTCCGGCGATAAAGCATGGCGGCGTAGCGTATGCGCTCAAGCGTTTCTTTGCTGACAGTGTTGCCGCCATATTCCACGGCATTGAAGTGCTGGCCGCCGCTCAAAACGACAATGGCATCGGCGGATAGTTTGCTCGGATCGGCCGTTTTGCCTTCGATGCTTTGCAGCAGGCTGTCCGCCACGAACGGGGTGGAGAGCAGCCAAATCCCTGCTGCGGCAACCGAAACAAGAATACGCGCAGTGCGCGGGCGCTTGTGCCACAGGAATATGCCCAAGCCCGCCGCAAGCAAAAGATTGAGGGGCGGCAGCAGCGCGGCACCAACGAGGTTGGTAAGGAACCAGGACATGGGAAAAGACACGAAAACGGGTGGCGCATGATACGCCTGCACGGCGAGTGAAAGCCAGCGCGCGGCAGGTACAATGCCGGTATGAATATCCCCTTGCAGGCACGTCATCATCCTTCCGGGCTGAATACAGGTTTTGCCGGAGAAGGCTTGTCTTTCGCCGACTATATTCGCAAGGTCAAGGAGATGCTGCGGCAAGTGCATGCAGGCAAGCCGGATGCCGAGCAGATCGTGGCGGGTAATGCGCCGTTTGAATTGCAGCCGTCCGGTGACTTTCAGAAAGGAAGCGGGAAGCTATACCGTCGCGGTGTGTTGCTTGCCCATGGTCTGAGTGATTCGCCCTATCACATGCGCCATTTAGGCGAATTCTTTCAGCGCAACGGGTTTCGTGCGATGGCGGTGTTGCTGCCGGGGCATGGCACGCAGCCCGGCGATCTGCTGGATGCGCGCTGGGAGGATTGGGCGGAAACAGTGGCTTATGGCGTGCAGTGTTTGGCTGGCGAAGTGGATGAGGTTTATCTGGCGGGTTTCTCGGCCGGGGCCGCGTTGAGCCTCTCTCAAGCCGGCAAAGATGAGCGAGTGAAAGGCTTGTTCATGTTTTCACCGGCGCTGGCAATCGCCAGTCGTGCGCGCCGCTCGCATCTGCACCGACTCTATAGCTGGCTGTTGCCGCGAAGCGCCTGGCTGAGCGTGATGCCGGATCAGGATCGTTACAAATATGAATCGTTCTGCTTGAATGCCGTGACGCAGATGTGGCGCTTGACGCAGGCCTTGCCGCAAGGCGAATTGAACATTCCGGTATTTGTGGCGGCCAGTGCAGATGATGCGACGGTGAGTTCGATTGCGGCACTTGGCTTCCTGAGTAGAGTGAAACACCCCCTGCGCAAGATGCTGTGGTACGCCGCTGCCGATCCGCAGCAGGCGGACGTGGAATGGGTGAAGAGTGCGCTGCCGGATAAACGCATTCTGTCCAGTGCACATACTGCCGTCGTCATGTCGCCGGACGATGCGCATTATGGGGAAACCGGTGAATATGCGAACTGTCTGCATTACTTCGCTCAAGATGATGAGCACTATTCCGCCTGTCTGGCATCGCAAACTGCATGGCTGGGTGAAGTGACGCCGAACAACTTGAAGTACGGATTATTGCGACGACTCATGTACAACCCGCATTACGCGGAGATGGAAACCGCCATGCAGAATTTCATTGAAAGGCTGCCGTGAGCAAGACCTTGATCTATGCCCATCGCGGCGCAAATCGCGAGGCGGCCGAGAATACGCGAACTGCATTTGAGCGGGCGCTGACCTACCCCATCGATGGTATAGAGACCGATGTGCAATTAACTCGCGATGAGGTCGCGGTGTTGTGGCATGACCGGGACCTGAAGAAGCTCGGTTTGCCTGATAAACGCATCGATGACTACGACTATCGACAGTTGCGGGCGATGAATTTTGCAGGGCATTTCCCGGGCGCGCAGCCCGAAGGTGTGATGCGCTTGCGGGAGTTCGTCGCCGCCTACCGCGCACGATGCGGCTTGTTGCTGGAGATCAAGAATCGCGGCTGGGAAGATGTCGCGCGGCATGAAATCAAAGTGCGCCAGACGTTGGCGCTGGCAGGGGAGGAGGCGGATGGTGTTCTGATCTCCTCTTTTAATCTGGATAGCCTGGTCTATGCGCATGGCGTCGCGCCCGACTTTCCATTGGTGCTCAATCTGGAGCCGGAGCATACGGTGGATGATGCGCGCCGGGCGCTCGATGCGCATCCCTTCCTGCATGGCTTGTGCGTGGAGATTTCCACACTGGATGTGAATATGGTCGATTCGCTGCGCAGCAGAGGCAAGTCCATTGCGGTCTATACCTGCGACAGTGACGCAGAGATAGCACGGGCTTTGATGCTGGAAGTGGACATCCTGATCAGCGATGTGCCGCAGAAAGCATTGCGGATGAGGGATAGATGAAACGAGATTTTCCCGGACTGCAAGGCGAGTTTGATCTGCTTGTGTGCGGTGGCGGGATCTATGGCGCATGGACGGCATATGACGCGGCGCTGCGCGGCCTAAAGGTCGCGCTGGTGGAACAGAGTGATTGGGCCGGCGCAACGTCGTCCGCTTCCAGCAAGCTGATCCACGGTGGTCTGCGTTATCTTGAGACTTATGATTTTAAGCTGGTGCGCAAAGCGCTGAAGGAGCGGCAGTTGCTGTTGGAGATCGCGCCGCACCGGGTATGGCCTTTGCGTTTTGGTGTGCCCGTCTATGCCGATAGCCGCAACGGCACGTTGCTGCTGAAAGCCGGGCTGACGCTGTATGACGCATTGGCGGGATTCCCCGGCGAGCCGATGCGGCACCACCATTTCTTTAAGCGCGAATTTTCAGCGCACTTCCCGTTTCTGGTTGAGGCAGGTTTGCATGGCGGCTTCACCTACGGCGATGCGCAGACTGACGATGCGCGGCTGGTGCTGGAATTGGTCGCGGGAGCGATGGCGAACGGTGCGGTATGCGTCAACTACGCGAAGCTGATCGATTGGCGCGAAGAAAACGGCAAGGTGTGCGGTGCCGAAGTGCGTGATGTGCTCAGTGGCGAGATGCTTCAGGTGCGCGCCCGACAATGCGCGAGTACATCCGGCCGATGGGCGATGTTGGGCGAGCAGACACGGGAATGGTGCCGTTTTAGCAAAGGTGTGCATCTGCTCTTGCCGGCATTGCCGACGCGTGAGGCGCTCTTGCTCACCGCTAGGAAAGATGGCCGAGTGTTCTTCATCATTCCCTGGTATGGCCGCACGTTGCTGGGTACGACCGATACCGACTATAGCGGAGATGTCGGACAAGTGAGGGCCGAAGAGGCGGATATCGAATATCTGCTCGATGCCGCCAATGGCTATCTGAAGCAGGCATGGCACCGGGCGGATGTGATCGGCAGCTATGCCGGTGTGCGCGTAATGAAGCAAAGTGAGGATGCGAATCCGTCTGCGGTCAGCAGAGACTGGGAGTTGAAGACGACTGCAAACGGCCTGCACCGATGCAATCGGCGGCAAGCTCACCTCGGCGCGTGAAGATGCTGCGGTGCTCGTGGATAAAGTTTGCAAAAAGCTGGGTGTTGCAGCGGCATGTGCCGGCAAAGGAAGTGTGCTGCCGTGGACGCCCGCGAGGGATTTTGCGGAGTGGTCGTGTGAATCGCGAGCGCTGGCGCAAGAACTCGGTATCGACGAAGAGAGTGCGCTGTGGCTGCTGCGCCGACACGGCATGCGCGTCGCGGACGTCTTCGATGTCGTCAGGGAGACTCCGCAGTATGCCTCGCGCATCGTGTCGGCGGTACCGTTGATCTTTGCGGATCTGTTGCTATGCGCGCGAAATGAGATGGCGGTTCATCTGTCGGATTTATGGTGTCGGCGAATGCCATTGCTGATTCTGGACAAGTTGGATGCGGATCAATTGCGGCATATCGCGGAACAGCTGGCACCTGTACTGCATTGGGATGCGCAACGCATCGCGGATGAAGTGGCGGCTTGCCTTTCATGATTGTTGCCGTCGCACTTGATCTGGGTACAACCGGCATCAAGGCGGGGTTGTTGTCTGCAAACGGTGAGCTGGGCGGGATCGTGGCTCGTCATGCGCCGCCTGTGGCAGTTTACGCGGGGCGCTATGAGAGCGATGCCATCGCCTATGCGGAAGCAGCGGATGTCGTGCTTGCCGAATGTCTGGCGCAAACGGATGTGCGGCCACCACTCGGACTATGTAGTCAACGCTCCTCCTTTTTAATGTGGGAGCGAGTCAGTGGTCATCCGGTCACGCCGCTAATCTCCTGGCAAGACGACCGGGGTATGGCGAGTTGCAAGGCCTTGCGCGAAAAAAAAGCGCGCATTCACGCGCTCACCGGTCTGCCACTGACACCCTATTATCTGGCACCAAAACTGAGCGTGCTGCTCGGAGAGCATCCGGCATGGCGCGCACATCTGGAGAGCGGTGTGTGGATGCTGGGTACGCTGGATACTTTTCTCATATGGCGCTGGACGGGCGGCAAGCAGCATGTGACCGATGCTTCGATGGCGGCGCGCACGCTGTTGATGGATATCCATAGCCCGCAATGGTCTGCCGAACTGTGTGAATTGTTCGAACTGGATGCTGGCATCTGGCCGAAGATACTGTCCTCCGCCGGATTGAAGATTCAACTCGACAATGGCCTGTGTTTGCAGGCTTGTGCAGGCGATCAATCGGCGGTTTTGTGGCACGGCATTGCGCCGGGACGCCGCGAGGCGATGGTCAATCTGGGAACCGGAGGATTCGTTGCTGCATACTGTGCGCAAGACAAAAACAGCCGCCGGGATATTTGCAGACGCTGGTATGTATGGATGCGCAGCGGCAAGTGCATATGGCTTGCGAAGGGACGTTGAATTCAATTGCGGCAGCGCTGGCCGCGTATCCGGTTGAAAGCTGCTCGCCGGATGATTTGGCGAGTGATGATATTTATTGTGTGGCGGAGCCGAGTGGCTTGGGTGCGCCGTATTTTCGGCGCGATATCGGGCTAAGCTTTTCGGAATCCGTCGATCATCTGGACAAGCACCGTATTGCCTTGCTGTTGCAGGAAGGCATCATCTTTCGAGTGGCGCGGATCGTTGGGGATTTTCAGCGTGCGTTGGATGTGGATAGCGTCTATCTTTCCGGCGGTTTGTCCAATCTGCCCTGTTTGCAGCAAGGCATCGCCAGTCTGGTGCCAGTTGCGTTGCGCTTGATGCAGTCAGATGCCGGCTTGGTCGGGGCGGCTCAGCTGGCGTCCGGGGCGGCTGCGGGAGGTTTCAGGCGGGCCAAAAAGCTTGAGGCGATTGCCGTGCAAGCACGGCTGCAGCGGAAGTTTGAGGGGCGGCAGTCGTGGCTGAACGAGTTGCTTGAATCCGGGCCGCCGGGGCGGGGGAAGCCGGGAGCTCGATAAGCGTTTGACAGGTGTAATGGTCTCGCATAGAATGCGCGCCCTTCGCAGTCCGTTATTCATTTATTGTTTTAGGAAATGCCATGAAAACATTTTCCGCTAAAGCGCAAGAAGTCCAGCACGACTGGATTCTGGTCGACGCAGCTGACAAAGTGCTGGGCCGTTTGGCCAGCCAGATCGCTACCCGCCTGCGCGGCAAGCATAAGGCTATTTATACGCCCCACGTAGACACCGGCGATTTCGTCGTGGTCGTGAACGCTGAAAAAGTGCGCGTGACCGGCAATAAAGCCCAGGACAAGATGTACTACCGCCATACCGGTTTCCCCGGCGGTATCTACGAAACCAACTTTATCAAGATGCAACAGCGTCACCCGCAGCGTCTTTTGCAAAAGGCCGTGCGCGGCATGCTGCCGAAGGGGCCGCTGGGCTACGCAATGCTGAGCAAGCTGAAAGTGTATGCGGGTGCAACGCATCCGCATAGCGCGCAGCAACCCAAACCTATCGATCTGTTGAAGGCTTAATCATGAGCGTGACTTATAACTATGGAACTGGCCGTCGCAAGAGCGCGGTGGCACGTGTGTTCATCAAGGCTGGCAAGGGCGACATCGTCGTCAATGACAAGCCGCTGGACGTATTCTTCTCCCGTGAGACCGGCCGTATGGTTGTCCGTCAGCCTCTGGAATTGACCGAGATGATGGGCAAGTTCGATATCATGGTTAACGTCTGCGGTGGCGGCGAATCTGGTCAGGCTGGTGCGGTGCGTCACGGCATCACC
>WOZO01000126.1 GCA_011620315.1 Sideroxydans sp.
GGTGGGCGAGGTGGCGATGCCTACACTGTGCAGCGCCGCCTGGAATGATGCGCGCGAGATGATGCCGCAGGGCAGGGATGCCGTGCGCTGGCGTGCGCTGGGCAATGAGGTGCAGATGCTGCTGCACGGACATCCGCTCAATCGGAAGCGGCAAGACGCTGGGCTGCCACCGATCAGCAGTCTGTGGTTGTGGGGGGGCGGGCGTCCCGGGGAGATCAGCACAATGCTTGATGCGACCGGCGGCGATGAGCCGCTGGGTGCTTTCGCACGCGCCGCCGGTGTGCGCCGCTTCGATAATCTGTCGGAAATGCTGGCAAGCGAGGCCCGTCTTGGTGTCTGGCTGGCGAGCGATCTGCTCCCGCCATTGCGGCAGCATGATCTTTATCAATGGCGCGAGAATCTGCTCGTCATGCAGCGCGATCTGTTGCAACGCGTCTGGCAGGCTTTGGGCACCGGCAAGCTGCGTTCGCTCTCGCTCGAAGTGCCGACTGCGGAGGCCTTGCATCGTTTCGAGCTGAAGGCCGGCGAGCGCTGGAAAGTCTGGCGCCGCCGCCAGCCATTGGCTGTCTATTCTGTGTAGAATCATCACAAAACAATACAGGTGCAAGCATGAATTTCTGGCGTGATGTGATGGGCTACTTCTGGGGGGCGGAATCTTTTCCCTTGTTGGTGATGGTGCTGGGGCTGTTTTTTCTGCTGCATTATTTCCTGCGTGAAGAGCGTCCCGGTATCTTCAATACCGTTATTTTCTATTTCGTCTGCTTTCTTGGCTTGTTCATCTCGGGGTTGCTGCATGCGCTCTCGATAGAGCGAGGGGCGGACATCCTGCATGAGGTGTCGGTGATCGGTGCCGGGGTGGCGGTGATCCGCATGTGGGGATTGATGGTGTTCCGTCTGATCCTGCCCAAGATCAAACTCAATCCGCCGCGCATCACCGAAGATATCTTCGTCATCATCGCCTACGTTGCATGGTTCATGGTGCGGCTGCGCTATGCCGGGCTGGACCTAGGCAGCATCGTCGCGACCTCGGCGGTGATCACGGCGGTGATCGCTTTCGCGATGCAGGATACCCTGGGCAATATTCTGGGCGGCCTTGCACTGCAGCTCGATAATTCCATCGAAGTGGGCGACTGGATCAAAGTGGATGATATCGCCGGCAAGGTGGTGGATATCCGCTGGCGCTCGACGCTGGTGGAAACGCGCAACTGGGAAACGGTGGTGTTCCCCAATTCGCAACTGATGAAGAACAAGTTCATGGTGCTGGGGCGCCGTACCGACCAGCCTGTGCAATGGCGGCGCTGGGTATGGTTCAACGTGTCGCTGGAAGCACCGGCCCCGAGAGTGATACGTGTGGTGGAAGAGGCCATCCGCCAGGCCAGCATCCCCAACGTGGCCGGCAATCCTCTTCCAAACTGTGTGCTGATGGATATGGACGACAAAGGCTATGCGCGTTACGCCATGCGCTACTGGCTGACCGACTTGTTGCCGGATGATCCGACCGACGCCATGATCCGCTGGCACATCATGACTTCATTGCAGCGCGCCGGCCTGAAGTTGGCGGTGGATGAACGCCACATTCACCTGACCAAGGAAAACGACAAGTACGAGGATGCACAGCATCAGCTTGAAATATCGCTGCGCCTGAAAACCTTGCACCGTATCGATCTGTTCTCATCCATGACCGAGCAGGAGCTCAAGTGGCTGGCCGAACATCTGCGTTTTGCGCCTTTTGCCAACGGCAATCTGATCACGCGGCAGGGCGAGCAACAGTCGCACGGGCTTTATATACTTATTCGCGGCGAAGCCGAGGTGTTCATCGAGTCCGAAAACGGCGAGCGACGCACGCTCAATGTTCTGCACAAGGGGGACTTCTTTGGCGAGATGGCCTTGCTGACCGGTGCGCCGCGGCGTGCTTCGGTCGTGGCGCTGACCGATGTCGAATGTTACCGCCTGGACAAAGACGCATTCGAAGAGATATTGCGCGCACGGCCTTCCATCGCGGAAGAGGTTTCGCACATGCTGGCGGTACGTACCGCGGAACTCAATAGCGCCAAACAGGATATTGACATGACATCGAACCGTCATGACATTACACAAAGCAGCGGCGAGATACTGGCGACTATCCGGCGCTTCTTTTCGCTCGGCAAGTAAGGTCTTGAAAAATAGAATTTCCTTCGTCGCGACATGCAAACCCGTGCAGTTTGCCGCACGGCATGTTGTATCATGCCGCCCGTGAATGATCCTCTGAGATAGCTACTATGAAACTGACCTTCCTGGATTTCGAACAACCGGTCTCCGATCTGGAGAACAAGATCGAACAACTGCGCTATGTGCAGGACGATTCCGCGCTGGATATCTCCGACGAGATCGGTCGCTTGCAGAAAAAAAGCCAGAGCCTGACCAAGGACATCTACGCCAAGCTCACCCCCTGGCAGATCTCGCAGGTCTCGCGCCATCCGCAGCGCCCTTACACGCTGGATTACATCCAACACCTGTTCACCGATTTCGAAGAACTGCACGGCGACCGCGTGTATGCGGATGATGCGGCCATCGTCGGCGGTCTGGCGCGTTTCAACGGCCAGAGCGTGATGGTCATCGGCCACCAGAAAGGCCGCGACACCAAGGAACGCCAGTATCGCAACTTCGGTATGCCGCGTCCCGAGGGCTATCGCAAGGCGATGCGCCTGATGCGCCTGGCCGAGAAGTTCGGCATCCCCATCATAACTTTCATCGACACACCGGGCGCTTATCCCGGCGTCGGCGCGGAAGAGCGCGGTCAGTCCGAAGCCATCGGTCGCAACCTGTACGTGATGGCCGAACTGCGTGTGCCCATCATCTGCACCATCATCGGCGAGGGCGGCTCCGGCGGCGCGCTGGCCGTGGCCGTTGGCGATGCATTGCTGATGCTGCAATACGCCACTTATTCGGTGATCTCTCCCGAAGGCTGTGCTTCCATCCTGTGGAAGAGCGCCAGCAAGGCCGAGGAAGCCGCCGAGACGCTGGCGATCACCGCCACCCGCTTGAAGACGCTCGGTTTGGTGGACAAGATCGTGAGCGAGCCATTGGGCGGTGCGCACCGTGATTATGAAGCGACCATGGCCAGCGTGAAAAAGGCCTTGGCCGATGCGCTCAAGCAGGCGCAGAGCAAATCCACCGACGATCTGTTGCAGACGCGCTTCACGCGTTTGATGGGTTACGGCAAGTTCAAGGAGATTGAGCTCCAGTAATCACTGAGACTCATCTGTCCTGACGCGACGTTCGCCGATGTCGCACACCTCATTCCACCCGAATTCATTGCATGACCGCATCGCGGTGCAGCTGGCGCCGCTGTTGCCCGCGGGCAGCAAGCTGCTGCTCGGCTTGAGCGGCGGCATGGATTCGGTCGTGCTGCTCCATGCGCTCAATCATCTAGCCCCCCGACTGGGCTACACACTTTCCGCCATGCATGTCCATCACGGCATCAGTTCCAATGCCGACGATTGGGCGAAGTTCTGCGCGGGACTCTGCGCGCGTTACGCTGTGCCGCTTCAGATCAAACACGTAGACATCACATCCTTGAAAGAAAAGCACGGCATCGAGGCATCGGCACGCAAGCTGCGCCATGCCGCGTTCGCCGATAGCGCTTGCCGCTATATCGCGCTGGCCCATCATGCGGACGATCAGGCGGAGACGCTGATGTTGCAGTTGATGCGCGGTGCCGGGCTGCGCGGTGTCTCCGCCATGCCGTTTATGCGCGAGCAGGGGCACCAGCTGCTGCTGCGCCCCATGCTTGAATTTGGCCGGATGGAATTGCTCGCCTATGCGCAGCAGCACGCATTGGAATGGATCGAAGACGAAAGCAATGCCGATGAAAGTTATCCGCGCAACTTCCTGCGTCATCGCTTGTTTCCCGTGCTGGAGGAACGTTTTCCGGCCTGGCGCGCTACGTTGGGGCGCAGCGCAAACCATTTCGCCGAAGCCGCTGTGATTCTGGATGAGGTGGCGCTGGCGGACGGAGCCGGTGAGCCGTTGCTGGCGGTGGCGAAACTGGATGCGTTGTCTTTGCCGCGCGGCAAAAATCTGCTGCGTCATTATCTGCACGGGCAGGGCGCACCGATGCCGCAGGAAGCGCAACTCGATGACATGCTGCGCCAATTGACCGGCGCGCGCGACAATGCCGATGTCTGTGTGAATTTCGGCGACTGGCAGGTGCGCAGGTATCGCGGGCTTATCCATGTGATGCAAGCGCTGCCTGTTTTCGATCCGATGTTGCGTCTGGACTGGCATGGCGAGGCTGTAATGTACTGGCCACCATTGCGGCGTGAATTGCGTTTCACTCAGACAGTCGGCCAAGGCATCAGCCGGGAAAAGTTGGTGCACGGGCAGGTGAGTTTGAGACTGCGTAGCGGTGGTGAGACGTTGCGACCGCATGCGCTCGCCGCGCGGCGCAGCATGAAGAATCTGCTGCAGGAGCATGGTGTGCCACCTTGGCAGCGCGAACGATTGCCTTTGCTGTATTGCGGCGAAGCGTTGGTGTGTGTGGTCGGCGTGGCGGTCGCTGCGCAGTTCCTGGCAGGCGAAGGAGAGCAATCTGTAATGGTGGCGTAAGCAGGATTGGAATATGATGCGTCGGCAGATGCAAACCGTAACCGTTCCAGCCAACTCTTCAGGGAGAAGAATATGAAAATATTGAGCGTGTTGTGCAGTGCCTTGTTGTTCAGTCTGTCCCTCTCCGCGCAGGCGGGCCCCATCATCATCAAATACAGCCACGTTGTCGCCGACACCACCCCCAAAGGGCAGGCCGCGCTGAAGTTCAAAGAGCTGGCCGAGAAGAAGTTGCCCGGCAAGGTCGAGGTGCAGGTGTTTCCCAACAGTCAGTTGTTCGGTGACGGCAAAGAGATGGAAGCGCTGTTGCTGGGCGACGTGCAGATCCTGGCACCTTCGCTGGCCAAGTTCGGCAAGTACACCAAGAAATTGCAGATCTTCGATTTGCCGTTCCTGTTTGACGATATTGATGCAGTGGGCCGCTTCCAGAACAGCGAAAAGGGAAAAGAGCTGCTGACCTCGATGTCGGACAAAGGCATCATCGGTTTCGGCTATATCCATAACGGCATGAAACAATTGTCGGCCAACAAGCCCTTGCGTACCCCGGCGGATGCCAAAGGTCTGAAATTCCGCATTCAGGCATCCGATGTGCTGGAGGAACAATTCAAGGCAGTCGGTGCCAACCCGCAGAAGATCGCTTTTGCCGAGGTGTACCAGGCGCTGCAATCCGGCGTGGTCGACGGTGCCGAAAATCCCTGGGCCAACATCTACACCAAGAAATTCCACGAGGTGCAGAAGTACATCACCGAGAGCGACCACGGCGTGCTCGATTACATGGTGATCGCCAACGAGGACTGGTGGAACGGTTTGCCGGACGATGTGAAGCAGGGCTTGTCCGAAGCGATGACTGAATCCATCGCCCACGGCAACAAGGTGGCCCTGGAAGAGGATGCCAATTTCCGCCAGAAGGTCATCGACGACAAGAACGCCAAACTGGTCAAGCTGAACAAGAAGCAACGTCAGCAGTGGCGCGAAGCGATGAAGCCGGTGTGGGCCAAGTTCGAAGGTGACATCGGCAAGGATCTGATCGATGCCGCCGTGTCTGCCAACAAGAATCCGGCCAAGGAAAAGAAGCAGCAAGATAAGAAATAAATCCCGCTAGAAAATAGTGATGTCGCGACCCCGCCCATGCACGGGGTCGCCTTAGGGAGGCTGCATGAAGTTTTTGAAACGACTGGACGAATGGCTGATCGCCATTCTGCTGGCGGCAATGACGCTGCTCACTTTTGCGCAGGTTGTCATGCGTTATGTGTTCAACTCCGGTTTCACCTGGGCACAGGAACTCACCACCATCCTGTTCGCCTTCATGATCTTTATCGGTATCTCCTACGGCGTGCGCGTCGGTGCGCATATCGGCGTGGATGCCCTGATCAAGATATTCACGCCGCGAGTGCGCCGCATCGCATCCATCGTTGCCGTGCTGCTCTGTCTGCTGTATGCGAGCATGGTGATCTACGGCTCGTTCCAGTACGTGATGAAGATGAAGAAGATTGGTATCGAACTGGAAGATATGCCGGTGCAGATGTGGCTGGTGCGCGCCATCCTGCCCATCGGCTTCACCCTGCTGGCTTTGCGTTTCCTGCCTGTGCTGTACAACCTGATCAGCGGCAAGTCCGACCACCTGCGGCTCGCCAACGAAGTGGCGGAGGCCATGAAACTGAAACAGGAGGAGAAGCAATGAACACCCTGTTCCTGTTCTCCTGCCTGTTCTTCTTCATGGCCATCGGCATGCCGGTCGCCATCTGTCTGGGCCTTTCCAGTCTGCTCACCATCGCCTTCTTTGCGCATGATTCACTGGCCTCGCTGTCCATCAAGCTGTACGAGACCAGCGAGCATTACACGCTGCTGGCCATCCCGTTCTTTATCCTCGCGGGGGCGTTGATGTCCACCGGCGGCGTGGCGCGGCGCATGGTGGATTTCGCTATCGCAGCCGTAGGGCACCTGCGCGGCGGCTTGGCCATTGCTTCCATTCTGGCGTGCATGCTGTTCGCCGCCGTGTCCGGTTCCAGTCCGGCTACCGTGGTCGCGGTCGGCTCCATCGTTATCGCCGGCATGGTACGTAGCGGTTACCCGCAGCCGTTCGCGGCGGGGGTGATCTGCAACTCCGGCACGCTCGGCATCCTCATCCCGCCTTCCATCGTGATGGTGGTATATGCCGCCGTGACCGAAGTGTCGGTCGGGCGCATGTTCATGGCGGGTGTCATTCCGGGGCTGATGTTGGGATTGATGCTGGCGATGGCCGTGCATTGGCGTGTACGCAAGTTGAACATCGAGCCGACGCCACGCGCGCCATTGCGGGTGTTGTTGGGAAAGTTCCGTGAGTCACTGTGGGGCTTGGCGCTGCTGGTCATCATCATGGGCGGCATCTACGGCGGCGTGTTCACACCCACCGAAGCGGCGGCGGTGTCGGCCGTGTACGCCTTGTTCGTGGCTGTGTTCATTTATAAAGACCTCAAGTTCAAGGACCTGCCCGAGGTGTTCGTCGATGCCAGCCGCACCACCGTGATGCTGATGTTCATCGTGGCCAATGCCATGCTGTTCGCCCACGTGCTGACCACAGAGCGCATCCCGCAGACCATCGCCGAACACATCGTGGCATTCGGTATGGAGCCGTGGATGTTCCTGCTGGTGGTCAACGTCATCCTGCTGATAGCGGGCAACTTCATGGAACCGACCGGCATCATCCTGATCCTCGCGCCCATCTTCTTCCCCATCGCCACCCAGCTCGGCATCGATCCCATCCATCTGGGCATCATCATGGTGGTCAACATGGAGATCGGCATGGTTACCCCGCCGGTGGGTCTGAACCTGTTTGTCACCAGCGGCATCACCGGCATGAGCATCATGCAAGTTACCCATGCCGCCTTGCCTTGGCTGCTGGTGCTGTTGGTCTTCCTCGGACTGATCACCTACATGCCCGAGATCAGTCTGTTCCTGCCGGATCTGCTGTTTAACTAGCAGCCTGTCGGACTTCCTCCACCCTAAGCAACCCGCCCCTGAATTGCAGACTCAAATAGGCAC
>WOZO01000200.1 GCA_011620315.1 Sideroxydans sp.
GGAATTGGAATAATGCAGCGGTAGCCCCTCATCTTTATTGAAGCGCATATGGGTTTCGCTAACGCTTGCACTCATTGCCCTGCCAGCCTACGCCGACGATCCAATTTCTCGCCTGCTCAATAAAGCCGTTGATCTCATGACCAACCAGTGGGCAGTAGCTTCTGCCGTGGTCACCATTGCCGCCATCGGCTACCGCATGAAGTACGGCATGATGGACAAACGCAAAGCGTTGGCCTCTGTCATTGGCATTGTGGTGGTATTCGGCGCTGTCCTGATCGTCGATCAAATCCGCACCTGACTTGCGCCTGATCATGGATCGCGAAGACCCCCTCTATCAAGGCATGACCCGCGACGCCATGGTGCTCGGCGTCACGCTTGATTGCTTCATCCTCGAAGTCATAGTCTGGTCGATTGCCTTCCTTGTCACTCGCTCGATGTGGGTGTTGCCAGCAACTGCGCTGTTTCATCTGCTGTGCTTCTGGAAGTGCTTGGATGACGCTGACTACTTCAGCATCTGGTGGGCCGGCTTTGCATTGACGGGCAAAGGCGCGAACAAACATCAATGGGGAGGCACTAGCTATGACCCTGACTAATCTGGGCCTGAGTTTTGGTGACTTGTTCGATAGCACTGCACCGGCAGGCAGCGACGCCAAGAGGAAGGAATGTCGGCTGCGGAAATTCATTCCCTATGTTGCCCACTACGACGAAAGCACACTGCTCACTGAAGATGACCAGTTGATCCAGATCGTCAAGCTCGAAGGCCTTGCATTTCAGACCCGTGATGAAGAAGACCTCAAGCGGCAAAAGCGTTTTCGGAATCGGTTGATCCGTTCAATTGCGAAGAGCGATTTCGGCGTGACGGTGCATGTCGTGCGCCGTCGGCACTTCGAATATCCGGAGGGTGATTTCCCGAATCGCTTCTGCGCCGAACTGAATGCTGCCTGGCAGCGCAAGCACGAACAGAACGAGCAGTACGTGAACGAGATTTACCTCTCGATCATCAAGTTCCCCTACAAGTCTGGCGTCGTAGTGGGTGCGAAAGATCGTTTCGCCTATATGAGCCACAAGCGCCAGCGCGACAAATTGGATTACTGGCGCCGTCGCTGCGCGCAAGAACTGCATGATGTCACGCGCCGCGTATTGCAGTCATTGTCTGCTTACGAGCCCCGGCTGCTCGGCATGTACCGGAAACACGATGGCTGGCATTCCGATGCGCTGCGGTTCCTTTACTACCTCATCAACTGGCAGGACACCGAAGTGCGCGTACCGCGCATGCCGATCCGCGACTATCTGGGCAAAAACCGGCCGATATTTGGGAACGAAGCCATGGAAGTGCGCGGCTGGACCCAAAGCCAGCTCGGCGCCTTCCTAAGCGTGAAGGAATATCCCGACCTGACCGATTACGACATGCTGGACAAGTTCCTCAATCTGCCGGTCGAGATGGTCATTACGCAGTCCTACCATTTTGAGGACAGACCAACTTCGACCAAAGAAATAGAGGTACAACAGAAACGTCTCGATCAGTCCGAAGACAAGGCAGCGGATCAAATCGACGATCTGACCGACGCCATGAGCGATGTCGCTTCCGGGCGTGTAGCAATGGGTTGGCATCACCTGTCGGTATTGGTCAAGGCTGCGGACAATCAACTCTCATCACTTGACCGTGCACTGGTTTCCGTTGAGGACTGCTTTATCGATCTCAATATCCAGGCAACACGCGAGACATTGAATCTTGAGGCCTGCTTCTGGGCACAGCTCCCCGGTAACTTCCAATACGTCGCAAGGAAGCGTCGCATATCAACGGCGAACCTGGCCGGTTTTGCCAGCCTGCACAACTTCGCCCGTGGTCGCCCCGATGGCAATTGGTGGGGCAAGGCGATCACTGTGCTGGAAACGGAAAGCAAGACGCCGTACTACCTGAATTTCCATGTCGGTCAAGGACCGTATTCACCTGGACATGTTCATGTCGCGGCTCCTACGGGTACCGGCAAGTCGACGTTGATCAACCTGCTGCTGGCGCAGGTGCAGAAAATCAATCCACGAATTTTCTATTTCGACGACAAGAACGGCGGCGAAATCTTTGCACGGGCATGTGGTGCGGCGGTGACTGATGTCGCCATGGGCGAGCCGAGCGGCTTCAACCCTCTGTCGTTGCCCGATACGCCGGTCAATCGCGCTTTCCTTTCCCAGTGGCTGGAGAACCGGGTTGCCGCGAGTGGCATGCCATTAGATGCTGACGAGCGCCAAGTGATTCAAGCTGCCATCGACGGTAGCTATCGCCATCCCGCATCCGAGCGCAACCTGATCGAAATCGCGAGCTACTTCGGTCTTGCGCGCGGCGGCAGTCTGCGCAGTCGGTTAGCAACGTGGTTGCCGGGTGGCAAGTACGCTGGGCTGTTTGACAACGCCCATGATCGATTCAAGCTCGACGCGCGGTTCTGCTACTTCAATACGACCCGCATTATCCAGGACGAGTCTGCACTACTGGCCGTATTGGAATACCTGTTCCATCGCATCGACCTCATCATGGATGGTGAGCCGTTCATCATCGTGCTGGAGGAAGGCTGGAAGCTCCGCCGCAGTGCCTATTTCCGCGCACGTATCGACGATTGGTTGATGACCATTCGTAAGAAGAATGGCGTAGTCATCTTCATTACCCCTGACCTCAAGCTATCCCACGACGAGCAATCCGACAGCCTGGTCAAACAGCCGGTGACCTTTCTTTATTTCGCCTGTGATCGGGCAGACGAACACGATTACCGCAAGGTCTTCGGCCTGTCGCAGCGTGAATTCGAGTTGGTGCGTGAGTGGGAACCCGAAGAGCGGCTGGCGCTGGTCAAACATGGCAACGACAGCGTCGTCGTGCGTACCGGGCTAGATACCCCAGACCTGCGTCGCTTCCTGCCAGTGCTCTCGGGCAACGAGGGCAACCTGCGCTTGATGCACAGCATCATGCACGAACTCGACAGCGAAGACCCCGAAGCGTGGTTACCTGTTTTTATGGAGAACGCAAAATGAAAATTCTTAAATTACGTTTGATCTGGCTGGCCGCATTCTTTTGGCTTTCCGGCGGGTTTGGTATGGTGGGCAATACCTACGCCCAATGGGCCGTGATTGATGCCTCAAATCTTCAGCAAAACATTGCGCAGTACGGGCAGATGGTCGAACAGGTCGCCCAGCTCAAAGCCCAATTAGAGCAGTTGAAAAGCCAGTACGCGGCGGTGACCGGTAGCTATGGTCTCGGTGGGCTGATGCAGGGTGAAACACTTTCAGCAGCCGGCATCGTACCGGGTTCATGGCAGGAGGTCGTCAGCCTACAACAGGCCGGCAAATTCAAAAGCAAAATGGATTACTACGAGAACCTCATGAGACGTGTCGATCCTGCGCTGTTTGCGAACGATTCCAGCCGCAGCACTGGCGCCTACAAGCTCAGTTACGACAACACACGCGCTGCCTTCGCCGTGACCGATGCTACCTATGACTCGGTGGAAACGCACCGCAAGAATATCGAGCAGTTGATTCAGCGCATCGACAGCACACAGAACGTCAAGGAAGCCACCGACCTCAACAACCGTCTGGTATCTGAAAACGCCATGTTGCAAATCTCAGTGGCGCGGCTGGCCGCCGTACAAAACAACCTCAACGCCAGCGCGGCAAACGACCGGGTACAGGCCCAGGCGACGAATGCGGAGATGCTGCGCTACGACGCCAACTATCAATACAGGACACGCTAGCCATGAAGCCCTTCACGATTATCGTTGTGCTGGCCGCGCTATCTGTGGCGAGTTGCGCCTCGAACTCTACTTTGAAGTCTCCCTGCGTCGGTGCCGCAGGTTCCCCGTGCAGCCCAACCCCGCTTTCCCATGAACCCATTGTGAGGACGACATGAACAAACGACGTTTATTGATTGTTGCAGCCTTCATTGCCCTGTCCGCCTGCGGCAAGCTGGGTAATCCGCTGCTTAGCGCCAGCGATGGTCAGTTCCTGAGATGGATTGCGCCCCGTAACGGTCTGGCTCCGTCCTGTGCTGCTGCACTCTATAAACCCGAGATGTTTATCGGGCAATACAACGGACTCAAATTTTCGGCGAAGGACAAAATATCTGCCGTAAGTGAGAAACAAAAAAGCGAGTGCATTGCGGATTTACAACAGCGTGCAAGCGAAATCGGCATCGAGGGCAATATCACGCGCGATCATCTATTGGATGATCGCGTGAAACAACGCTTTCTTGCTCTTCAGAGAGGTTAACTGTGGGGCTGCCTGCAACCGTGCTGACTGTTACCGATCAGGTCACGGCCGACTTTGTGACCCGCGTCTTCGGGCCAGTCGCCAATGCGGTGAGCACGCCGTTGTGGGCCGCTGTCACCTTGTTTGTTGCCCTATACGGATACATGGTGATGACCGGTCAAATCCAGCACCTGTACCAAACGGCTTTCCGCAACATCCTGCTAGTCGGATTCGTCACCTATACCGCTTTGAACTGGGACTGGTTCGGATATTTCTACGATGTTTTTACCAAGAGTCCCGATATGTTCTCCTCGACAATTTCCCTTGGGCACACTGCACCGTCGGCACTGGATGAACTCTATGACCGGGGAATGGTTACGGCATTCTCGATCTGGTCTCGCTCAGGCTGGGATTTGGTGATGTGGAGTTTGGGCGCGGCAGTCTTCGTCGTCACTCTCTGCCTGATTGCGTTCGCCATATTCCTGTTGCTGTTAGCCAAGCTACTTGTTGCCATCACGCTTGGGATGGGGCCGATCTTCGTTGCCTTCTGCCTGTTCGATTCGACCCGGCAATGGTTCAAGAACTGGATCGGCTCTCTGGTGACACTCGTTATCTTTCAACTGCTCATCTACGCGACGCTAGGGCTTGGTTATGGCATTTATCAGGCCGTTGTCCCGGAAGGCGATCTCTACAGCGCCAGTACGATGAACGCGGCGCAGCTCCAAGGACGTGTCCTCCCACTGCTGATGATTTTTCTGGCGCTACTGTTTGTCCTGCGCAAGGCGGATGGTCATGCACAGGCTCTGATCGGCTCCATGAGCTACGTCGGCGATGCCACCGGCCATGTCGTTCGTTCCGCGTCGAGGGCACTAGCCGCCGCTGGTCGGCGTGGACCACGCCTGTCAATGGGCGGACGCACAAAAACCTGAGAGGAACGCGAATGGACATGTCACCGATCCCCACTATGCCGCCCACCATCCAAGCCGATCCCGGCGCAAAGGAATGGGAATACCTCAGTCACGGCGCCGTCGTCGTCGAACGCAACCGCTGGTTCGTTGCAACCTTGGTCGCCGGCCTGATTGCTGCCGGCGCAGTGACCGCCGTTGCCATGATGCTTCCCCTGGAGAAACTGGTCCCACTGGCCGTGACGGTGGACTCGCATACGGGATTGGTCACCTCGGTGGAATACGGCAAAAGCGTTAGCGACTTGACTCAGAAAGAAGCTATCCAGCGCAGTGATGTGGCCCGCTATGTCACGGCACGCGAAACCTACGATCCGCAGGATTACGCGACGCATATCAAGATGGTGCGCGTAATGTCGGACGGCAATGTCTGGCAGCAATACGAAGACGACAACTCCCAATACAACGATGCCAGTGCCGTAAAACGCTACGGCTACAAGGTACGCCGTCGCATCGAGGTCAACACCGCGCTACCGCTGCCGAATGCCAGCAATACCTATCAGGTGCGCTTCGTCGCCATCGAAGAGTTTCCCGGTTCGCAAATGCTGCCGGTAGAAAAGCCCTATGTCGCCACAGTGACCTTCCGCTACAGTGAGCGCGCCTTGAGCAACGAGGATCGCATCATCAATCCGCTCAACTTCCGTGCAATTGCCTACCGCACGGATCAGGAAATCGCTAATCCAATTGCATCCTCGAACAAAGGGGTTTCCCAATGAACAAAGCCATCGCCCTTCTAGCGGCAGTGATGATCAGCCACGCCGCGCATGCGGAGCGTATTCCGCAGCCCATGGCAACCGACCAACGGATACGTCAAGTGGTCTATAACGCTGCTGAAGTGTATGAGGTCACCGGTAATTACCGGTTCACCACGACCATTGAATTCGAGCAGGGCGAGACGGTGCAATACCTGACACTGGGCGACACGATTGCTTGGCAGGCGCATCCGATGGGCAATCGTGTCCACCTGAAACCGGTCGAGCCGCATGCAGTAACCAACCTCACTGTCGTGACGGATCGCCGTACCTATTACTTTCGACTCACCGGTACAACATCCAGGTCCAAACTGGATGCGACCTATCTACTGCGCTTCAGCTATGGCCCGGAAGGCGATATCGCCATCAACCCAGCGGCTGTTCGCAAGTCCAGTAGTAAGCAAGCCAAGGATGATCTCGCCACCAAGGTCAAGATTCGCAATTGCAATTACTCGGTCTCCGGTAGTAACAACGTCAAGCTTCTACGTGCCTGCGACGATGGCTTGTTCACCTACCTCGAATTCGCCGAGCACACCAACCTGCCGGCTTTCTTTGCTGTCGATCCCAAAGGTAACGAGTCGGTCGTGAACTATCGGATGGAGGGTAGGTATGTGGTGATCGAACGCGTCGGCAGCCTGTACACCCTGCGCGATGGCAACGAATCCCTGTGCCTGTTCAATGAAGACAAGCCGTTCCAGACCACCAATACGACAGTACGCAAGTCGATCAAGTTTGGGGGCAAGACATGAAACCTCCATCAAACACGAATGAACCAAAAACCACGAACGCTTCCGCCAACCGTGAACAGGCGATTCATGATTGGGAAGAGCAAACGGATAACGCCGCCCATGAAGGCCGCAAGTTCTCCGGCGAGCGCGTCAAGCGCATCATCAAAGGCGACTGGTTAAGCAAGGTCGGTTTCGTGGTCGTGACACTGGTAATACTTTTTTTCGTACTGACCCACGATAGCAAGCAGGCAAAGGCGCTGCGTAATGAAGCCCGCGCAGCGGAACTGACGGACGAACCCTCGGTACGCGACTACCGACCGCCCGTGATGCCGGCGCGACCCGTCGAACCCTTACAGTCCGCCAATTCGAACCAACAGGACAAGTCATCCGGTAAACCGACCGACGATACCGAGGCCATTGCCTTGCGTCGCAAGGCAGACCAGCTCGATGACGCCCGTACCAAGTCCGACATCATCGTGAAAGGTGGCGGTTCGTCGATTAACGCGACGGCAACCGCAGCGCCATCGGGTGTTCCAGCATCCTTCAATATCCCTGGATTGCAACTGGCATCGGGCTACGGCAATCGACCCGATAGCAGCGAGTCGAATGACCCTAACCGCGCTTTTGCGCAACAGATGAGCGGCCGAACTGTAGTGACGGCCACCCCACGCCGAGTCGGCAATCTGGATTGTCTGGCCCTGCAAGGCAAGATGATCGACGCCGAATTGGAAACGGCCATCAATACCGATCTGCCGGGGCAGATCCGGGCCGTGGTCTCGAACCCCTTGTACGCCGAACAAGGACAGGAGGCACTGGTGACGCCTGGCTCGCGGTTGAACGGCGTTTACAACACGGCGGTGAAC
>WOZO01000053.1 GCA_011620315.1 Sideroxydans sp.
GCACAGTGTAGGCATCGCCACCTCGCCCACCTCGCCCACCTCGCCCACTTCGCCCAGCCGCAGATACCAGCGCTGCGGGTGCGGCGCGTGAAAGCTGATCCCATCCGCAAGGAAATGCGCATTCAATAGCCGGCAAAAAGCGACCGCCTCTGCAGGCTCGCAGATCACATCGGGGCGCACCATCACCTGCGCGGGCTGCCGCTGCAGTTCGACCGGGTCGGCACACATCCACTCCGCGCCGCGCACCTCCAGCCCGTCGCCCGCCGCACGCAAAGGCGCGACACTGGCGGCACCGAACAATTCGCACAAACGTTGCTCAACCGCCCGCGGCGGCAGCGCTCCATGCGTGGCGCGTGCCAGCATCTTTTCGAGAAAAGCAAGTTCCGCTTGCGTAGCGGGCGCGATCTCGCGCGGCAGGATGAGGTCGGGAATGATGAGATGAAGTTGTTCCATGGCGATGAGTTTAGCATTCGCGCGCCCGCTCCTTGTGGCACACTGTCGCCCGTAAAAAATACGGGAATCACCTTGCAACATTTTGAACTTTTCGTCGGCCTGCGTTACACCCGCGCCAAGCGCCGCAACCACTTCATCTCTTTCATCTCGCTGATCTCCATGCTGGGCATCGGTCTGGGCGTGATGGCGCTGATCGTGGTGCTGTCGGTGATGAACGGTTTCCAGAAAGAGATCCGTGCGCGCATCCTCGGCATCACGCCGCACCTGCAAGTGATCGGCAGTGAAGGCATCTCGGATTGGCAAAGTACGCTGGATACCGTCGCCAAACAACCCGGCGTGCGCGCTGCCGCACCCTATGTCACCGGCCAGGGCATGTTGTCGCAGGGCGAGCGCGTGCAGGGCGTGATGGTGCGCGGCATCCTGCCCGACGCGGAACAAGATCTGATCGCGCTCGGCGACAAGATGAAACATGGATCGCTGGATAGCCTGCAAGCGGGCGAGTACAACATCGTGCTCGGTGTCGATCTGGCGCGTTCCCTGGGGGCGCGCATCGGCGACCCGCTGCTGCTGATCACGCCGCAGGGACAATTCACCCCGGCCGGCATGCTGCCGCGCCTGAAGCAATTCAAGGTGAGCGGCATCTTCGAGATCGGCATGTCGCCTTATGACAATGCATTGGCACTGATCCATCTGCACGACGCGCAGAAGCTCTATCGCATGAAAGATTCGGTAAGCGGCATCAGCGGCAGCGTGACCGATCTCGATCAAGCCCCGCAGATCGCGCGCGCGCTGGAAGACAAGCTCCCGGTCGATCTGTGGACCAGCGACTGGACGCGCCAGAACGCCAGCTATTTTGCGGTGGTGGCGATGGAAAAAAAGATGATGTTCATCATCCTGTCGCTGATCGTGCTGGTCGCCGCGTTCAATATCGTCTCCACGCTGGTGATGGCCGTCACCGACAAGCAGGCAGACATCGCCATCCTGCGCACGCTGGGCGCCTCGCCGCGCAGCATCATGCAGATCTTCATGGTGCAAGGTGTCGTGATCGGCCTCATCGGTCTTGTGGTCGGCGTGCTGGGCGGCGTGTTGCTGGCGCTCAACATTGGCACTATCGTGCCCTTCATCGAACATCTGTTCGGCGTGCAGTTCCTGGCCAAGGAGTTCTATTACATCAGCGAGCTGCCCTCCGACTTGCGCCAGAGCGATGTATTGGTGGTCGCCGCCATGTCATTCCTGATCAGCGTGCTCGCCACCATCTATCCGAGCTGGCGCGCCTCCAAAGTACAACCGGCCGAGGCATTGCGCTATGAGTAAACAGGATTCGGGAATGGTCATCGCCTGCCGTGATCTGACCAAGACCTACGCACAGGGCGACCTCAGCGTCACCGTATTGAACGGTATCAACCTCGACCTGGCTCGCGGCGAAAGCCTCGCCATCGTCGGCGCATCAGGTTCCGGCAAGAGCACGCTGTTGCACCTGCTGGGCGGACTGGACAGCATCAGCAGCGGCAGTGTCAGCATTCTGGGGCAGGATGTGGCCAAGATGAACGAGACCCAGCGCGGCGAACTGCGCAATCGTTCACTTGGCTTCGTCTACCAGTTCCATCATCTGCTACCGGAATTCACTGCCATTGAGAATGTCGCCATGCCGCTACTGATTCGCGGCATGAAGCCGACTGATGCCCACCCGCAAGCCATTGCGATGCTGGAAAAAGTGGGACTGGGACACCGGCTGCGCCACCACCCGACCGAACTTTCCGGCGGCGAACGCCAGCGTGTCGCCGTAGCCCGCGCACTGGTCACCCGCCCAGCCTGCGTACTGGCGGACGAACCGACCGGGAATCTGGACCGCAGCAGTGCGCATGCGCTATTTGAATTGATGCAGGAACTGAACAGCCAATTGCAGACCAGTTTCATCATCGTCACCCATGATCTGGAACTGGCAGGCAGGATGCAGCGCAGCTTGCGTCTGGTAGACGGTGCGCTGACGTCCGACTGAATATCTATGCGGTGATGCCGGCCGACTTGAGTTGTGCTACCAGGCTGGCATCCTGCGATTCGATGTGCGGCAATAGCCGCTCTTTGAATGAAAACGCCTGCAATATGCGGCAAATATTGTCCGCGATCTCTTTATGCTGTTCGTCGATGAGCGCAATACCGAGCCTGATCACAGCGACCAGCGGCTCAAGCTGATGGCGCGATGAGAACGGCGCAATCTCCCCGTTGCTCATGCGGCAAGCGTCGCAGCCGTTCTTTCCCGGTCTTTTCGTTGACTATTGCGTGCAACAATGCTTCCGAAGTACTGACATCCAAGCCCTTCCACGTTGCTGTCATCGCCGCCTCCGCTTCAGATGGAACGACGTACAACATTTACAGGGAATATGAACAATCTGACCAAAGGCTATATGTAGGTATTTTCAACTATCCCATGCTGCAATGCAGGCTTTATGGCGCAGTTTGGCAGACTGTCCGCAGCGCGCTCAATGCCGAGACGAATCGCGCTTTGCACGCTGATACCACTTCCATTGCACGGCCAAGCGCCAGGCAAAACGCACTGCAAAATACCCGATGACCGACAGTCCGATCGTCAACACCGGCAAACCGACCAGCACCGGCTCACCCAATGTCGCCAGCCACTGCCAGATTTGTTCAAATCCATTTTTCCAGTTGAGTTGCGGGAAGTCTGCAACGGGTGTCTGATCGGACACCCCCAGAATCAGCAAACCGATGCGGTGCGCCAATAGATAGAGCGGAACGATAGTGAACGGATTGGTGTACAGCGTCGTCGCCAGCGCCACCGGCAGATTGACGCGCAACCACATCGCCAGAAGCGCAGCGGTCGGCATCTGAAAGGGACCGGGAATCAGGCCGCAGAACAGGCCGAGCGCCACCCCGCCCGCTACCGAACGGCGATTCAGATGCCACAAGTTAGGATGCTGCAGCCAATGCCGAACCGGCTTCAGCCAGCGGTTCTGCAACACCCCTTCACGCCCCGGCAGTCGTTCACGAAAGAATTTGCGCATGACGGAATTCTAATGCTCGGTTAGGCTTGCTGTATGGTTTTCTTTGCACTCAGCTTCGCGCTCGGCGTCTGGACCCTGCAACAAATGGAAGCACTGCCGACGCTACCGGCCTACTGGCCATTGGCACTGCTGTGCCTGCTACTGCCGCGCACGCTGCCGCAGCTATTGCGGCAAGCACTATTGCTGTCGTGCGCCGCCCTGCTCGGCTTCTGCCACGCGGCCTACATCGCGCAAAGCCGTTTGGCAGACGGCCTGCCGGACGACTGGCAGGGGCGGAACATCACTTTGGTCGGCGTCGTGGCAGAGATGCCTCGTTTGCATGAGCGCGGCCTGCGCTTTGCATTCGACGTGGGGAATGTTGAGACACGGGGCGCAACTGTCCCACCCCGTATCCTGCTCTCCTCTTACCAAACCGGCCATCAACCGGCACTTGATTTTCATGCCGGGGAACGCTGGCGTTTCACCGTGCGCCTGAAACAACCTCATTCCACACGCAATCCCTACACATCCGATTTCGAAGTCTGGGCACTGGAACGCAACATCGGCGCCACCGGTTATATCTACAATAAAGTTGCACCGCAGAGACTCGATGCAAGCGTCTTTAAGCCGGGCTACCTTGTAGAGCGCATGCGCGAATCGTTGCGCGCGCGCTTTCACGCTACTTTGCGGGATGCACCCTACACCGGGATCCTGGTCGCACTCGCCATCGGCGACCAGGCCAGCATCACGCAGGATGAATGGCGCTTGTTCACACGCACCGGCGTCAATCATCTGATGTCCATCTCCGGCCTGCACATCACGCTGCTGGCCAGTATGTTCTTTGGGCTGACCTACTGGCTATGGCGGCGCAGCACGCGATTGACATTACGCCTGCCGGCCCGCAAAGCCGCCGCACTGGTCGGCGTCACCGTGGCGCTGGCATACAGCCTGATCTCGGGCTTCGAGATACCGGCGCAACGCACTTTCTACATGTTGTCCACCTTTGCCGGCATGTTGCTCTTGTCGCGCAATGTCGCCCCCGGCCAGATGCTGGCGGCTGCATTGCTGGTCGTGCTGTTGCTCGACCCTTGGGCGGTACTGGCACCCGGCTTCTGGCTTTCCTTCGGGGCGGTCGCGCTCATTTTCTACGTCTCCGCGAACCGACTGGGGCGTCCGCATTGGCTGGTCGAATACGGCAAGGTGCAATGGGCGATGACCATCGGCCTGATACCGCCCTTGCTCGCTCTGTTCCAACAACTCTCGCTGGTATCGCCGCTGGCCAATGCATTCGCTATTCCGCTGGTCAGCCTGCTGGTGGTGCCGCTCACCCTGCTTGGCACGTTGCCGGGTTTCGATTGGACGCTGCATCTTGCCCATTATGTACTCGCGTTCTGCATGAGTTTGTTACGCCTGCTGGATGGCCTGCCGGTGAGCGTGTGGACGCAACATGCGCCACCGGCCTGGGCGATCGCATCAGGTGTATTGGGCGCACTGTGGATACTGGCACCGCGAGGATTCCCCATGCGCGCATTGGGCATCATCCTGCTGCTGCCGATGTTCCTCATCGAGCCGGTCACGCCCGCCCACGGCTCGGCACGCGTGTGGATATTCGACGTCGGACAGGGATTGGCCGTCGCGGTGCAGACGCGGCATCATGCCTTGCTGTTCGACACCGGCCCCGACTATGCTGGCGAAGCTGACAGCGGCAACCGCATTCTGGTGCCGGCCTTGCGCGGATTGGGCGTGGCGCATCTGGACACGCTGCTATTGAGCCATGGCGATATAGACCATATCGGCGGCACGGACTCTGTTTTGCAGGCTATCCCCACCGACCGCATACTGACTTCGCTCGATGCGGATGACCGGCGGCTGGCCGGGCAGTCCAACATCAGCCCATGCCGGGATGGTATGGAGTGGGAATGGGACGGCATCCGCTTCGAGGTGCTGCACCCGCCCGCAGCGACCGCCGCCAAACGACACGACAACGACCAAAGCTGCGTAATCCGCATCGGCACCGGGGAACGCCACATCCTGCTCACGGGAGACATCGAAAGCACAGCCGAAGAAAGCTTGTCACGCCGACACCCCGGTGAACTTGCTGCCGATCTGCTGGTGGCACCGCACCATGGCAGCAAAAGCTCGTCCAGCCCGTCTTTTGTGACAGCAGTTGCCCCGCAGTACGTCGTGTTCACCGCCGGTTACCGCAACCGTTTCCACCACCCCCATCCGGATATCGTCCGCCGTTACCAGCAACTGGGCATCCGCGTCCTGCGCTCGGACCTGAACGGAGCCCTCAGCATCGACCTGCATCCCTCCGGAATCGAACTGGATTCATACCGGCGCAGCCACCGTCGTTACTGGTCGCATATGCCCTAAATTTAGGCACCGAAGTGATACACCGCCCGAATCCGCACGCGTATAATCTGCGCCATTGTCCAACCCCCAAGGAATCATCGTGCCTCTCTCTACGCGCGTTCAAGCTATCAAGCCCTCACCAACTCTTGCCGTTACCGCCCGCGCAGCCAAACTTAAAGCTGAAGGAAAAGACATCATCGGCCTTGGGGCCGGCGAACCGGATTTCGATACCCCGCAGCACATCAAGGACGCGGCCATTGCGGCCATCAACAAAGGTTTCACCAAATACACACCGGTCGGCGGTACGGCTTCGCTGAAACAGGCCATCATCGCCAAATTCAAGCGCGACAACGGACTGGACTACACCGCCAAACAGATTCTGGTTTCCTGCGGCGGCAAACAGAGCTTTTTCAACCTCGTCCTGGCGACGATCAACCCCGGCGACGAAGTCATCATTCCCGCGCCATACTGGGTTTCGTATCCGGACATCGTGATCATCGCCGAAGGCAAGCCGGTGATCGTGCAAGCCGGTATCGAGCAGGGTTTCAAATTGACGCCCGCGCAACTTGAATCCGCGATCACCGGCAAAACCAAGATGGTCGTCATCAACAGTCCGAGCAACCCCTCCGGCGGGGTCTATTCTCTGGATGATCTGAAAGCGTTGGGCGCAGTGCTGCGCAAGCATCCCGACATCTTGATCGCCACCGACGACATGTACGAACACATCGCGCTGACCGACGAGAAGTTCTGCAACATCCTCAATGCCTGTCCGGATCTGTATCCGCGCACCATGGTTCTGAACGGCGTATCCAAAGCCTATGCGATGACCGGTTGGCGCATCGGCTACGCAGCCGGCCCCGAGAACATCATCACCGCGATGGAAAACGTGCAATCGCAAAGCACTTCCAATCCGACCTCCATCTCGCAGGTCGCGGCGGAAGCTGCACTGAACGGCGACCAGGGCTGCATCACGCCCATGCTGAAGGCATTCCGCGAGCGCCACGAATTCGTGGTGAACGAACTGAACAAGATCCCGGGACTGAGTTGCATCAAGGCCGGCGGCGCTTTCTATGCCTTCCCGGATGCGCGTGCCGCCATCGCGGCACTGCACCAAAAAGGCACCATCAAGGAAGCAACCGACATCGCACTGTCGGAATATCTGCTGGTGGAAGCCGGTGTGGCAGTCGTGCCGGGTTCCGCCTTCGGCAGCGAAGGTTACGTGCGCCTCTCTTTCGCCACTTCCATGGAAAATCTGCAGAAAGCGCTCGGGCGCATGGCCAAAGCGCTGGCTTGAATATGGCAACTGAACAACTGGAAGCAATCGCCAGCGAAGTCGATGAAGCGCTCAACACAGGCCAGTTCGATCTGCCGATGTTCCCCGACGTCGCAATCAAGGTCCGTGACCTGATAGATGCCCCGAACGTCTCTGCAGACCAATTGGTCAATGTTTTGACTGCCGATCCGGTCATCGCCGCCCACATCATCAAAGCCGCCAACACTGCCGCCGCATCCGGCAGCGGCGCGCGCGTGGATACTGTGCGCGCGGCGGTCTCGCCAGCTGTAGATGGTCTGTGCTGATACACCGAGAAGCGAGCCGGCAGCTTCTGCTGCTCAAACCCAATCTGTCTCTAAGGAAACGCTGATTTAATCCCCCGCACTGCGCCGAATATTGAGAAAATTCCG
>WOZO01000087.1 GCA_011620315.1 Sideroxydans sp.
GATCCAGTACGTCTATACCGTGTTGAGTTCCATCCCCAGCGTGCTGCTGATCGCGGCGGCGGTGCTGATGATGCAGGTGACCATCGATACGCATCCGGAATGGTTCGATACCACGGCATCACGTGCCGATATGCGATTGGTGGCGCTCTGTTTGATTCTTGGCCTGACCAGTTGGACCGGTCTGTGTCGCTTGCTGCGCGGCGAGACATTGAAACTGCGCGAGATGGAATACATCCAGGCGGCGCAGGCGTTCGGCGTGTCATCGATGCGCATCCTGTCGCGTCACATCATGCCGAACGTGATGCACATCATCCTCATCGCACTGGTGATGGATTTCTCGGCGCTGGTACTGGCCGAGGCGGTGCTGTCCTACGTCGGTGTCGGTGTCGATCCATCCATGATCTCCTTCGGCACCATGATCAACGGCGCGCGTTTGGAGATGGGGCGCGAGCCCATGGTGTGGTGGTCGTTGGCCTCGGCATTCGTGTTCATGCTGGTGCTGGTGTTGGCGGCGAATCTGTTTGCCGATGCGGTGCGCGATGCTTTCGACCCGCGCCTGAACCGGACGGAGAGCAAGGCATGACGAAGTTGCTCAAGGTCGATGGTCTCACTACCCGTCTGCGTAATGGCGCAAACATCGTGGACGGCATCTCGTTCGATATCGCGGCGGGCGAGACTTTCGCGCTGCTGGGCGAGTCCGGTTGCGGTAAGTCGATGACGGCCCTGTCGCTTTTAAAACTGCTACCGGACGGCGTGGAGCATAGCGGCGGCGAAATACGTTTGGGTGAGATCGCTCTGGATCGTCTTGCCGAACGGGAGATGCGCGAGATCCGCGGCGGTCGGATGGCGATGATCTTTCAGGAGCCGGGCTTGAGTCTGAATCCGGTGATGACGGTGGGCGATCAGATCGCTGAAGTGCTGGCATTGCACAAAGATATGCTTGGCGGTGCAGCCCTTGTGCGCAGCATCGAGTTGTTGACGCAGGTCGGCATCCCGGATGCGGCGCGGCGCGCACACGACTACCCGTTCCAGATGTCCGGTGGTATGAAGCAGCGCGTGATGATCGCGATGGCTTTGGCCGGTGAGCCGAAGCTGTTGATCGCCGATGAGCCGACCACGGCGCTGGATGTGACGATACAGGCGCAGGTGCTGCAACTGTTGCGCGAGACACAGCAGAAAAGCGGCATGGCGATGCTGCTCATCACCCATGATCTGGGCGTAGTGGCGGAGAATGCGCACCGCGTTGGCGTGATGTATGCGGGACAGATCGTGGAGCAGGCGACGCGTGAGCAGTTGTTCGCCAATCCCCTGCATCCCTATACGCAAAAATTGTTCGCGGCCTTGCCTGATGCGCAGCGCAACGGTCACACGCTGGCCGCGATCCCCGGCAGCGTACCGCCGCTGGGCAGCATCACGCAGGGGTGTCGTTTCGCGGCGCGCTGTGATCGCTCCTGGACGTTGTGTCATGAGCAGACGCCGGCATTGATCGAGGTGGATGGCGGGCGGGTGAGATGCCATCTATATTCCAGTGTTGAGTACCGAGTGCTGAGTACTGATATGCCTTCTCCCTCGGTCCCTCACCCGCTTGCGGGAGAGGGAAACTCAGCACTCAAGACTCGGTACTCGTTGCTGCTGGAGGTTGAAGGCCTGAGCGTGCATTTTCCGATCCGGAAAGGTCTGCTGCAGCGTGTGGTCGGGCAGGTGAAGGCGGTCGATGGTGTGTCACTCTCGATTGTGCAAGGTTCCACTTTGGCATTGGTGGGGGAGTCCGGTTGTGGCAAGACGACGCTGGGCAAGGCTTTGCTGCGTTTGATCCGTCCGGCATCGGGCAGTGTGCGTTTCGAAGGCGAGTTGCTTGAAGGCGATGCGCACCGCAACGGGATGCAGATGGTGTTTCAGGATCCCTATGCCTCACTCAATCCCAAGATGCGGGTGGCGGAGATACTGGAAGAGGGCATGGCCGCGCTGCATATCGGCAGCGACAGCGCCGAGCGACAGGCGCATATCGATGAGTTGCTCGACAGGGTCGGGCTGGCACGCGATAGCAAGTGGCGCTACCCGCATGAATTTTCCGGCGGACAGCGCCAGCGCATCGTGATCGCAAGAGCTTTGGCGGTGTCGCCAAAATTATTGGTCTGTGACGAACCGACCTCTGCGTTGGACGTATCCGTGCAAGCGCAGATATTGAATCTGTTGAAATCCTTGCAGCATGAGCTTGGACTGAGTTATTTGTTCATCACGCACAATCTGGCGGTGGTGGAATATCTCGCGCAAGAGGTATGCGTGATGTATTTGGGGCGCATCGTCGAGCGCGGCACGACGCAGGAAGTGATGCGTGCGCCCAAGCATCCCTACACGCAGGCGCTATTGGCAGCTGTGCCGCGTATCGATGGAAGCGGCAAGGAATATGTCAGGTTGGAGGGGGAGTTGCCTTCGCCCGCCGATCTGCCGCCGGGTTGCCATTTTGAACCGCGTTGCCCGCAGGCCATGCCAGTATGCGCCAAACGATTCCCAGATTTGACTCGGGTAGGGGATGCCCCCCATGATGTGTGCTGCCATCTGTATCCGGCGCTGCCAAATTGAATTGACAATTCAACTTGGCAGGCATAAAAAGAAACTGTGGTGTCAGCGTGGTAAAGGGGCATCTGACATTGAGTGTTGTTCCCTTTCAATCAATTATCAGGAGCGAATCATGAGCACGAAAGCGGTGAGTTCAGCCTACGACGCAAGCAAAGAAAAACTCGCAAACGACATGCGGGCAGTGGTGGCCGATGCAGAAGAATTGTTGAAAGCAACAGCAGATCAGGCTGGAGAAAAAGCGGCATCTTTGCGCGAAAGAGCCAAGGCAAACTTGGCTGTGGCCAAGGCTAGGCTGGAAGAGGCCGAGCATGCGATGCTGGAACGCACCAAGGTCGCCGCGAAGGCGACGGATGAGTATGTTCATGACAAGCCGTGGCAGGCCGTCGGTGTTGCTGCGGGAGTCGGTTTGCTGCTTGGCATGCTGATCGGTCGTAGCCGCTAACCCATGCCGGGGACGGGCGGGTTGTTCGCCTCGTTGAAACGGTTGCTGAGTACTTCGCTCGGTATCCTTTCAACCAGGCTGGAACTGCTGGCAAACGAATGGGAGGAGGAGCGTATGCGTTTGACGCGTATGCTCGTTCTTGCATTGCTGGCTGTATTCTTTATTTGTATGGCTGCGGTGCTGTTCAGCATCTTTATCGTTGCCATGTTTTGGCATGATCATCCCCTGTTGGCGATTTCCGTCCTTTCGCTGTCGTTCCTTGTGATGTCAGGCTTTTGCGCATTGTCGTTGCGGCGCCTGTTGCATCAGCGCACGGTGTTGTTTTCGGCCAGTCTGGCCGAATTGCGCAGAGACCGGCATGAACTGGGAGCGTTCGATGAATAGGCGTTTGCTTGAGATACGTTTGCGCAGAGCCGAATTGCAGGGCTTGATTGCGGAACAACGCGGCCAACTCGCGGAAGTCAGCCTGCGTTGGCAGGGTATTTTCCGCTTGGCGGACAGGGGGATGTCGGTGTACCGCTTCCTGCGTCAACAACGATTGGTATTCGGCATATTGTCTGCCGCACTTTTCAAGCGTCGGCGCGAGGCATGGCGGGTCGCCCGTGTGTCCTTTGGACTGTGGGAGGGGCTTGCGGTGTTTCGTGGTTTGGCAAACAGATGGTTGCCGTCGGCTGATACGACTCAGCGCTGATAGCTGGTCATCTCGTGCTGCTTGGTTCCGCGTTTTACCGCGACTCTCACTTTACTGTTTTTTCTTGAAGACGCCCGACGGGAACTGCCGGGCAGAATAGTGAACTTCTGTCCCACGCGCAGGAAGCTGCGCCCGTTGTTCATGGCGATCAGGCTGCGTTGACTGATACCGAATTTGCGTGCAATGCCGGAGATGGTGTCGCCTCTGCGTACTACATATCTGAATCCCGACATTTCCTGCACGGCGGAGGCATGCATGTTGAACGGCGTGAATTCGGTCTCGGCTTCTTCCATTTTGGCAGGTACCAGCAGGGTCTGGCCGTTGCTCAGCGTGGCATATCTGGACAGTCCGTTTGCTTTGCGCAGTTGATCCAGCGTCATGTCGAAATTATCGGCGATGTCGGCGAACGCTTCGCCTTTTTCGGATTCGTACGCGCGCCATGAGACCAAACGCTGGTCGCTGTTCTTCAGATTGTTGCGGAAGGTCTCCACTTTATCTACCGGCAACAGCAGTACTTCGGCCTGGTCCTGAAGGATCACCGGGCGATTGTGGCCCGGATTCAATGCCAGAAATTCCTCGATGGATACTTCCGCCAGTTCGGCTGCGACTTTCACATCCATTGGTTTGGATGGTGTCACCGCTTCGAAATAGGGGCGGTTGGGAATCGGTTGCAGTGTCAGGTGGAAGCGTGCCGGATCACTGACGATGTTCTTGATGGCGAGTAATTTTGGTACGTAGTTCTGTGTCTCGCGCGGCATCTTGAGATGGGCGTAGTCGGTCGGTTTGCCGTGACGGCGATTGTAGGCTTGCGCGCGGGCGAGGGCGTTTTCACCCCAGTTGTAGGCGGCCAATGCCAGTTCCCAGTCGCCGAATTGCTTGTGCAGTTTTTCCAGATAATCGAGCGCGCCGTTGGTTGCTCCGATGATGTCGCGACGACCGTCGTACCACCAGTTCTGCTCCATGCCGAAGTGCTTGCCGGTGGATGGGATGAACTGCCAGATGCCGGAAGCGCTGGCGACGGAATTGGCGCCGGGATTGAACGCGCTTTCGATGATGGGCAGCAATGCGATCTCGGTCGGCATGCCGCGTCGCTCTACCTCATCGACGATATAGAACAGGTAGCGGTTGGCGCGTTCGCTCATGCGCAGCACATACTCGGGGTGGCTGGCATACCATTTCTCATGCCGATTAATGAGTCGGCTATTCAAAGGTTTCATGGCGAAGCCACTGCGGATGCGCTGCCAGACATCTTCGTCCGGCAATGCGGAGAGTTCCGTATCGCCGACTTCCTCTGGTGCCGCAGCTTGATCGGCAGCAGTCTGGTCCGTATCTTCGAGGATGTATTCCGGTGCGACGATCAGCGCTTCGCGAATCGGCGCAGGTGCTTGGCTTAAATCAATTGCCGTCTGGGTGGCGAGTTCGGAATCGGCAACAAGTGCCAGATTGGTCGCTGAATCTGTGGCGGGATTTGAGTCTTCCGCTGCTTGAGCGAAGGAGAGGTGAACCAGCAGTAACGATAAGAACAGCTTGCTAAGTCGCACGCGCGGCTTTCTTTGGATTTTAAGTGCGGCGATGGTAGCTGAGGGCATGGGGTGCGTCAATGCGGAATAGGGCTGTGCTATGGTACTCGACAGACACCTGGTGCCTATGGCTGACTTTCTCGCTGAGCAGGAAAAATGGCCGGTATCGGATACCGGTCATTTTGTGGTTACTTAATAACTTGCCCGGACCGGTCCAGGATCGTTATTTAATGACTTCTTTAAGTGCTCCAGGATTGCCGGGTTTTGGCTACGGCCACCACTACGTGGTTTGACTTGCTTTGTAAGTCCGCCTTCAGCGACAACTCGCCGTAAGGCGTGTTGCGGTGGAGACTAACCTTTAGGTTATGTCGTAACCAAACCCTGCCATGATTACTTAATCACTTCCTTCAATTGTTCCAGAATGGCAGGGTTTTCCAATGTGGAAACATCCTGCGTGATCTCTTCGCCCTTGGCGATGGCACGCAGCAGGCGACGCATGATCTTGCCGGAGCGGGTCTTGGGCAGGTTCTCGCCGAAACGGATCTCGTCCGGCTTGGCGATGGGGCCGATCTCTTTGCCGACCCAGTTGCGCAGTTCTTCCACCAGCTTTTTTGCTGCTGCTGCATCGGCCGGGCGCGAGCCCTTGAGCACCACGAAGGCCACCACGGATTCGCCTTTCACTTCGTGCGGCTTGCCGACCACGGCGGCTTCCGCCACCAGCGGATTGGAGACCAGCGCGGATTCGATCTCCATGGTACCCAAGCGGTGACCGGACACGTTCAGCACATCGTCAATGCGACCCATGATCCAGAAATAGCCGTCGGCATCGCGGTGGGCGGAATCGCCCGCCAGGTACGCGCCCTTCATCTCTTCAGGGAAGTAGCTCTTGGTATAGCGTTCCGGATCGCCCCAGATGGTGCGGATCTGCGACGGGAAGGGCTTCTTGATCACGAGAAAACCGCCGTGTTCGTCGTGCACTTCATCGCCGGCTTCATTGACGATGGTGGCCATGATGCCGGGCAGCGGCAGGGTGCAGGTGCCGGGCTTGATCGGCATCGCGCCGGGCAGCGGGGCGATCATGTGGCAGCCGGTCTCGGTCTGCCACCATGTATCCACGATGGGGCAGCGGCTCTGGCCGACGGTCTCGTAGTACCACATCCAGGCCTCGGGGTTGATCGGCTCGCCGACCGTGCCGAGCAGGCGCAGGCTGGACAGGTCGTATTTTTTCGGCAGGTCGCCGCCCAGCTTGATCAGTGAGCGGATCGCGGTCGGTGCGGTGTAGAAGGTGGTGACTTTGTGGTCCTGGATCATTTTCCAGAAGCGTCCGGCATCCGGATAGGTCGGCACGCCCTCGAAGATGATCTGGGTTGCGCCCATGGCCAGCGGGCCGTAGGCCACATAGCTATGGCCGGTGATCCAGCCCACGTCGGCGGTGCACCAGAACACGTCGGAGTCTTTATAGTCGAACACCCATTTCAGCGAAGCCATCGCGCCCAGCAAATAACCGCCGGTGGAGTGCTGTACGCCTTTGGGTTTGCCGGTGGAGCCGGAGGTATAGAGCAGGAACAGCGGATGTTCGGCACCCACCCATTCCGGCTCGCACACGGAGGATTGGCTGTTGAACAGGTCGTGCCACCAGACTTCGCGGTCTTCATCCAGATCGATGTCGGCACCGGTACGGCGATAAACGATGACGGTGTGCACACCTTCGCAGCCGCCAAGTGTCAGCGCTTCATCCACGGCCGGCTTCAGCGGCATCGCTTTGCCGCCACGGAACTGGCCGTCGGAAGTGATGACCGCCACCGCCTGGGCATCGGTGATGCGCTCGTGCAGGCTCTTGGAAGAGAAGCCGCCGAACACCACCGAATGGATGGCGCCGATACGGGCACAGGCTTGCATGGCGACCACGGCTTCCACGCTCATTGGCATATAGATGATGACGCGGTCGCCCTTCTTGATGCCGCGCGACTTGAGGCCGTTGGCGAACTGGCAGACACGCCCGTGCAGTTCTTTGTAGCTGACGTTGGTGACTTTGCCGTCGTCGGCCTCGAAGATGATCGCGGTCTTGTTCGGCTGGGTGGCGAGGTGCTTGTCCAGGCAGTTGTAGGAGACGTTCAGTTCGCCGTCTTCGAACCATTTGTAAAAAGGAGCGTTGCTTTCATCCAGCGTTTTGGTGAACGGCTTGTGCCATTGAATGGCGCTCGTGCAGGCTCTTGGAAGAGAAGCCGCCGAACACCACCGAATGGATGGCG
>WOZO01000027.1 GCA_011620315.1 Sideroxydans sp.
CAGACCAGCTTAAACTAGACTGAATTCTGTCTTGACGGATGGGTCCACTATACCTGCCGCGCGCTGATGCATCCCTAGAAGTCGAACATCTTGTGCCAGATGGTTTCCCGCCTGCCGTGGTGATAACCATGTTTGTCATGGCTGTGCTTGTCGTAACCGTGGTGGCCTGCGTTTGGATAGGGCGTTGCGGGACGCATGTTCTGGTTGAGTTCCAATGCCGCCATGCGCTCTACCAGCTTTTCCAGCTCACCGCGATCCAGCCAGATACCGCGACAGGTCGGGCAGTAATCGATCTCGACACCTTGCTTGTCTGTCATCAGTAACTCCAAATTGCATACAGGACATTTCATTCGCTTTCTCCTTGAATCGCCGACGGCGGGGGAAGGCATCTTAGCCAGCCCGGCTTAAGCGTCCCTTAATGACAACGGGCAGCCCAAGGCTGCCCGTCACAGTGCGACACGGCGTGACTACCGCTAGTCGTCCACCAGATTCTGACCGGGGAACAACACGTCGCTGAAACCGAAGTCGCGCATGTCGCGGATGCGCATGGGATAGAGGATACCGTCCAGATGGTCGCATTCGTGCTGCACCACGCGCGCATGGAAACCGCCCACCGTGCGGTCTATCGGTGCGCCGTGTTCGTCGCGCCCCTGATAGCGCAGCTTTTTGAAACGCGGCACCAGCCCGCGCATGCCGGGCACGGAAAGACAGCCTTCCCAGCCTTCTTCCATCTCGTCCGACAGCGGCGTCAGCACAGGGTTGATGAGTACGGTCTGCGGCACGACTTCCGCATCGGGATAGCGTTCGTTCTTGTCCACACCGAAGATCACCACGCGCAAGGGCACGCCGATCTGCGGCGCGGCCAGTCCCACACCGCTCAAAGCATGCATGGTATCGCGCATGTCTTGCAGCAAGGCTTGCAGCGCCTCGCTGCCGAAGTCGCTGACCGGTTCGGCCTGTTGCAACAGGCGTGCATCGCCCATGCGCAATACGTCTTTAATCCCCATCGCATTCCACCACGCATTCCAGGATGCGGCGCACGCGAGCCATCGCCGGCTGGGCGACCGCGCCGATCTTGTCGAGCACGATGCCGCCCTGGCTGCTGCGCCGACCGGCGGCGTCGTTCACCACCACGGCGATGGCGGCGTAGTTCAACCCCAACTCGCGCGCCAGTGCCGCTTCCGGCATGCCGGTCATGCCGGCCATGTCCGCGCCGTCTCTTTCGTAACGGTTGATCTCGGCCAGCGACTCCAGACGCGGCCCCTGCAATGCGGCATACACACCGCCGTTCAGCAGCGGTTCGTTCGCGTGCTGTGCCGCGCTCAGGATGCGCTGCCGCAATGCCTCGCTGTACGGCCAGGTGAAATCGACATGGGCGACGGTCTTTTCGTGGCCGTCGAAATAGGTGGCTTCGCGTCCGTAGGTATAATCGATGATCTGATCCGGCACGACCAACACGCCCGGTGTGAGGTCGGAACGTATGCCGCCCACCGAAGAGATCGCCACCACGTTGCTCGTGCCCTGGTCATGCAGCGCCCACATGTTGGCGCGGTAGTTCACCAGATGGGGCGGGATGGTATGACCGTAACCGTGGCGCGCGATGAACATCACTTCGTGACCGCGCAAGGTGCCGAAGGTCATCGGCCCGGACGGTTCGCCATAGGGCGTGCGCATCACTTGCCGGTGGGTGATGACGAGATTGGACAACTGGGCAAAGCCGGTACCGCCTATGATTGCAATCATTTGAAACTCCTTTTTCAGGATTCTGGATTCTGGATTCTGGATTCAGCTAATACCGCCGCTTCGTCTTTCTCTGAATCCTGAATCCCGAATCCCGAATCCTGTTCTTTAACAGCATAGATCGCGGGCAGATTGCGCCACGCGCCGTGGATGTCCATACCGTAACCGAACACGAAGCGGTTCGGCAATGTCAGGCCGACGAAATCGGCGGCGATGGGCTTGGCGCGGCCGTGTTCCTTGTCGGCGAACACCGCACTGTAGAACGCTGTCGCACCCAGTTCCAGCACACGCTGCTTGATGGCCAGCATGGTCTCGCCTTCGTCGAGGATGTCGTCCAGCACCAGTACCACTTTACCGCGCACATTCTCGCGCGGCGCGACCTTCCAGTGCAGCTGGCCGCCCTGCTTCTCGTTGCCGTAGCGCGAGACATGCAGATAATCGAAGTCGAGCGGAAAATTCAGCAGCGGCAGCAACTGCCCGCTGAACACCACCGCCCCACCCATCACCGACAGCACCAGCGGATGCTGGCCGGCCAGCTTGGCGTTGATCTCTTGCGCCACACGCTGCAAAGCGCGCTGCACCGCGTCGGCATCGTGCAGCAGTTCGGCTGCAGCCAGTATCTCTCTTGCGCGCTGGTCGGTCATCATGTCGGGAATCCTTCGCCGTTGTTTGCCAGCAGCGCCAGCAGTGCTGCCTCGTCCCACACCAAGACATTCAAAGCCTGCGCCTTTTCCAGCTTGCTGCCCGCTTCGGCACCGGCCACCACACAATCGGTTTTCTTCGACACGCTGCCCGCCACCTTCGCGCCCAGCGCTTCCAGTTTCGCTTTAGCTTCGTCTCGGCTCATGGTTGCGAGTATTCCTGTGAGTACAAAAGTGTTTCCCGACAGCGGCAGCACCTGATCACTGACGCCTGTATATTCGTCCCATTCCACACCACGGCGACGCAACGCATCGACGACTTCGAGGTTGTGCGGCTCGGCAAAGAAGGCGCGCAAGCTTTGCGCCACGATGGGGCCGACCTCGGGCACTTGCTGCAAGGCTGCCTCATCGGCCTGTATCAACCGCTCCAGCTTGCCGAAATGACGCGCCAGATTTTTCGCCGTCGCCTCGCCCACGTTGTGTATGCCCAGTGCGTAGACGAAGCGCGCCAGCGTGGTGTGCTTGTTCTTCTCGATGGCTTCCAGCAGGTTGGATGCAGACTTCCCGCCCAATGGATTAATTGGCGGATTGACGCGATTTATCCATGCTTCCAAATCCAACTGGGACTCCCGCATTGCGGCGAGCAAGACGTGACCGGCAGCTTTTGCATCTTCCAAAGCATCATGATGCTTGAACTCATAACCAATTTTTATACAGACATCCTTGAGGCCATAACCTCGCTCAGCCAGGTCTTTCCATGTTTTGCGCACCACGCTGGTAGAGTCTAACCAAGTGGTTGAAATTGGACTGAGCCTGTATTTTTCAAATGCACGTACAAGAGCATCTCGATCAAAGTGAGTATGAGCGTGATAAACACTAATGCCATTTCCCAAGTAACTCCTCAACACTTCTGCAACATCCGGCAGTTTCGGCTGACCTTCCACCATTTCCGGCTCAATATGGTGTTTGGAAACATTAATCTCATTAAAATTTACTTCTGGATCAATAAGCGTTGACCACTCACCGACAAGCTTTCCGTCAGCAAATTTCGCAATGCCAATCTGGCAAATCGAACTCCTATCTGAATTTGCGGTTTCAACATCAATTACGACAAAGCGCATGAATTATCTCCCGACTTCAGCCTAGGGCTCCAGAAGCCTAACCGCATCATTGGTGAATACAGTAGTCATACCCGTCACCGAACAAGTTAATGCAGGTTCATATTCAGTATCAATATTCAAATCATCGCCACGCAAGCCCTGCCACATCGCCAAGTAATTGAAAGAGCCATACTTTTGTTTCTTTTTTATAGCTTTATTAAACCCACCTTTCCAAGGCAAAATCACAAGCTGCCCATTACATACTTGTTGTACAAGTGTTGGGGCTTCCAAGCTTTTTACTCGGCCACGTTCCCAACAAGCTATTAGCCCTCGGTCAGCGCCTTTCCATTTATCATCCCAAGTTAAATTTTGGCGAATGGGATCAGTAATCAAGCGATGTACTTTCATGATATGAAGTCACGCAATACTTTTATATGTCCACCATGGTACGCAATTAGTTTCATGTCTGCCCTCCGTACAAATGGTTTTCCAGCAATTGAAACAAACCTTGTTCATCCATGACCGACACTCCCAATTCACGTGCCTTATCCAGCTTGCTGCCCGCCTCCGCCCCAGCCACCACATAATCTGTCTTCTTAGACACGCTACCCGCAACTTTCGCACCAAGCGCTTCTATTTTTGATTTTGCCTCGTCACGTGACATGGTGGGAAGTGTTCCCGTCAATACAAATGTCTTGCCGCTAAGCGGTAATGTATTAACCGTCACACCCTCGTACTCTTCCCACTGAACGCCCGACATGCGCAACTGTTCGATCACTTGGCAGTTGTGCGATTCAGCAAAGAACGCAGCTATACTCCGAGCAACCACTGGCCCTACATCAGGCACCTGCTGTAGTAATGTCTCATCTGCTGCTTTGAGATTGTCCAGTGATCCGAAGTGACGCGCCAAATCTTTGGCCGTCGTCTCACCGACATTGCGGATACCTAGCGCATAGATAAGGCGCGCCAGCGTAGGCTGCTTGCTAAGCTCTATGGCTTTCAACAGATTTTTCACCGACTGCTCGCGCACTCCTTCTAGATTGGCAAGAAAATCCATATCAAGCCGAAAAATATCCGCTGGCGTACCGACGATGCCGCCATCAACCAGTTGCTCCACCAGTTTTTCACCCAACTCTTCGATGTTCATTGCACGGCGGCCTGCAAAATGCATTAGGGCCTGCTTGCGCTGCGCGGCGCAGAACAAACCACCGGTGCAGCGCCAGTCAGCTTCCCCCTCTTCACGAACGATGTGGCTACCGCACACAGGACAATGACCGTGAAGAAATTTATACAGGTTGAATGGTTTTCTTTCTTTACGCTCTAACCTTTTTTTTCCTGTGCGAATAGGTTCGAAATTTCTTTTTTTCTTAAATTTTCTATTTTCCTTACGTTTTTCAGCTATCTCACGCGGCCTACTCGAAATTGATCTTTCTCTAGCCTTTCTACCTTTTGATGAAGATGCCAAAATTTTTTCCGCTTTCACAACGCCGACCACTTCAGGGATCACGTCACCCGCGCGGCGCACGATCACGGTGTCGCCGATGTGCACATCCTTGCGGCGTATCTCTCCTTCGTTGTGCAGCGTGGCGTTAGAAACGGTAGTGCCACCGACGAACACGGGCTCCAGCTTGGCGACCGGCGTGAGTTTGCCGGTGCGGCCGACTTGTATCTCGATGTCACGCAGCACGGTGAGTTGCTCTTCCGCCGGATATTTGTGCGCCACCGCCCAGCGCGGTTCGCGCGAGACGAAGCCCAACTGCTTTTGCAGCGCGAGGCTGTTGACCTTGTACACCACGCCGTCGATATCGAACGGCAGCGCATCGCGCTTGGCGGCGACCCGCTGGTGGAAATCGGCCAGCGCCTGCGCGCCTTGCACCACCGCGCGTTCATCGCACACCGGCAGGCCGAATGTTTGCAGCGCATCGAGGATACCGCTGTGCGTATCGGGCATTGTCCAACCCCGCACTTCGCCCAGTCCGTAGGCGTAGAACGACAGCGGTCGCTGCGCTGATAACTTTGGATCGAGTTGGCGGAGGGTACCCGCCGCGCCGTTGCGCGGATTGACCAGCGTGGGCAAGCCCTGCTCACGCTGCTTTTCGTTGTAGTGATTGAAGTCCTTGCGCGACATGTACACCTCGCCGCGCACTTCCAGCACTTCTGCTGTGCAATCCTGCAGACGCAGCGGGATGCAGTGGATGGTGCGGATGTTCTGCGTGACATCCTCGCCGGTCTCGCCGTCACCGCGCGTGGCAGCCTGCACCAGCACGCCGCGCTCGTAGCGCAGGTTGATGGCGAGGCCGTCGAACTTGAGCTCGCAGGCGTATGCAATCTCGTTGCTCGTTTCCAGCGCGTTCTTCACGCGGGTGTCGAAATTGAAAGCACCGCTGGCCTCGGTGTCGGTCTCGGTGCGGATGGATAGCATGGGCACGGCATGCCTCACCGGCGCGAATCCATCCAGCACTTTGCCGCCTACGCGCTGCGTGGGCGAATCGGCGGTCAGCAGTTCGGGATGTTGCGTTTCGAGGGCTTGCAGTTCGCGGAACAGTTTGTCGTATTCCGCATCGGGGATGGTCGGCGCATCCTGCACGTAATAGGCATGGTTGTGCCGCTCGATCTCGGCGCGCAGTTGCGCTATTTGCTGCGGCACATCCATCAGGAGAACAAGCGCAATGCCTGTGCGCTACCCGGTACGAGGCCGCCGGCCAGCATGCGCCGTTCGACCGCATCGACGCTGTCGCGGATATGGGCGATGGCACCCTGACTCAGGATCACGCGCTGGTCGTCCACCAGCGTGACGCGCAGGGCGGGTGCGATATCGAGCGCCAGCAGGATCATGTCGTCGAAACACTTGGCCGGTTCCTGCACGCGCGGGATGTCCAGCAGCAGGGTCAGGCTGTTCACCTGCATCTGGTCCAGCGTGTGATGCTGGAACGGCGTACCGTCCGATACGGCGAGGGTGTATAGCGTGGCACCGTCGTCCGCGAATTGATGGAAGGTGCCATCGGCCTGCAAGCTCATGCCGGACTGCCGCACCGCACGCGCCACTTCGCTGGCGAACAGCGGGCGCTCGCCGCAGTTGATCAGGTTGAGGCCGATCATCTGGTCGACGCTGGCGCAGAAGCTGTCCAGTTCGCGCGCGCGTTCCAGCGCGCTGTCGGCCAGCGGCAGCACCATGTCTGCATCCTGCTTGCGCCCGATCTCGCCCAGCAGTTCGCGGAAGTCGGCGAGGCGTGTGTCGCTGATGACGCCGTTGCGATCCACCAGCTGCAGGGCGATCTTCAGTTCGCTGTAGTTGGCCGGGCTTTCCGGGATGACCCGTTCCCATGCGCCGGTGGCGGCATTGCAACCGCAGGTCTGGATGGTCTTGCCGTAGTCGAAGCGGCGCGGCCAGAAGGCTTCAAGGATGTCCGCGCTGACCGGGAACTTGGGCGTCATGCTGACGATGAAATCGAGTTTGTCGTCCAGCAGGTCGCATGCTTCCGCTGCGGGCTTGTCGGCGATGAAATGGGCGGCCGGTTCTTCGGCCGGTTGCGCGGCTGCCGCTTCCGGCACGACGGCGCGTTGCGTCGCGCGCGGCTCGGCATTGCCCCGATCCAGACTGCGGCGATAGCGCCACTGCTGCCAGTAACCGTAGGCGTACACAGCGGCCACGACCAGTAGCGCGATGACCAATAGACTTTTCTGAAATTCACTCATGTCGCTGCCGATATTTCCAGTGAAGAATGACCGGACCGATTATAACGACACCAGCGGCAGTTCGCCCTCGCTCATGCCGATCTTTCCGATATCGTGCAAACTGCGCACGAATTCCGGATCCTCATGCAACTGCACATGGCTGCGCGGATGCGTATGGCCGTGCATCTGCGCCAAGCGCGCACGACCGGGCGCGGGCAGATCCCATTTCAGGCCGACCAGCAGTTCGTCGGCCAGATCGGGGCGGTTGCACACTAGCACCATATCGCAGCCGGCCTGCAGCGCCGCTTCGGCGCGCTGCACGATGCCGCCCGCCACGGTCGCGCCTTCCATGGAAAGGTCGTCGCTGAAGATGCAGCCATCGAAGCCCAGCTCGCCGCGCAGGATGTCTTTCAGCCAGCGCTTGGAGAATCCGGCGGGCTTGTCGTCCACCTTGGGGTAGATCACATGCGCGGGCATCACGGCCGCCAGCCCGAAATGCACCATCTGCCGGAACGGGATCAGGTCGCACAGTTCGATATCGGTGTAGCTGCGCTCGTCCACCGGGATCGCCAGATGCGAGTCGGCAGCCACGAAACCGTGCCCCGGGAAATGTTTGCCCACGGTCGGCATGCCGCCCTGCTTCAGCCCCTGCAACAGACTGTGCGCCAGTTCGGCGATGGCCTGCGGCTGGCTGTGGAAGGCGCGGTCGCCGATCACCGTGCTGGCCCCGTAATCCACGTCCAATACCGGCGTGAAACTGAAATCCACGCCATGCGCACGCAACTCGGATGCCATCACGAAGCCGACTTCCTGCGCCAGATGGCGCGCCTGCTTGGGATGCGCATCCCACAGCTTGCCCAGTTCGCGCATGGGCGGGATGCGGGTAAAACCGTCGCGAAAACGCTGCACGCGCCCGCCCTCGTGATCGACGGCGATCAGCAGTGGCGGTGTGCGTAGCGCATGGATGCTGGCAGTCAACGCCGCCAGTTGCGCGGGGGATTCGTAGTTGCGCGTGAACAGGATGACCCCGCCGACCAGCGGATGCCGCAAACGCGCCTCGTCCTCCGGCGTCAGCGTCTTGCCCGCCACATCCAGCATCACCGGCCCGATACCCATCAATTACTCCCCTTCAAGAATCACGAAAGCGACGGCATGCTCGTGCTCGTCGCTGATACTCAGATGATGGCGCGAAACGCCACGTGCATTTAAATAAGCTTCCAACTCCGGCGCGAACTCGAAAGCCGGTTTGCCGAGCGCGTCATGGCCGACCGTGATGTTGTGCAGACTGACCGGATGGCGCAGCCCCTGCCCGGTCGCTTTGGCGAATGCTTCCTTGGCGGCGAAACGCTTCGCCAGAAAACGTGCCGGATGGGCTTGAGCCGAATACTCCGCCAGTTCAGGCGCAGTGAGCAGACGCTGGGCGAACGCGGCACCATGCCGCTCGCAGGCCGCCTCGATGCGTGCCGTGGAGACGATGTCGGTGCCGATGCCGAAGATCATCCGTCATTCCCGCGAAAGCGGGGAGCCAGTAGCTAATAGATTCTTCATATTCTTCACCGCCTGTTCCAGCCCGATGAACACCGCTTCCGCCACGATGGCATGGCCGATGTTGAGCTCGGCGATATGCGGGATGGCGGCGATGTCCTGCACGTTGTGATAATGCAGACCGTGACCGGCGTTCACCTGCAGGCCGAGTCCGTGCGCATACTGCACCGCATCGTGGATGCGCTTCAACTCGGCCGCGCGCTCGGGCACGCTGTCGGCATCGGCATATTTGCCGGTGTGGATCTCGATCACCGGCGCACCGGCTTTGACGGCGGCATCGATCTGCTTCTCGTCGGCGTCGATGAACAGCGACACGCGGATGCCCGCTGCAGTGCAACGTTCGGTGGCACGCTTGACCTGCTCGAAATACTTCACCACGTCCAGCCCGCCCTCGGTAGTGAGTTCTTCGCGCTTCTCGGGCACCAGGCAGATGTCGTGCGGTTTGACGCGCACGGCGTTGTCTATCATCTCGTCGGTGACGGCGCATTCCAGATTCATGCGCGTCTGCAGCATGCCGCGCAGGATGTCGACATCGGCATCCTGGATATGGCGGCGGTCTTCGCGCAGATGGATGGTGATGGCGTCCGCACCGGCTTCTTCGCAGACCAGCGCGGCCCGCACCAGATTGGGATAACGCGCACCGCGCGCCTGGCGCAGGGTGGCGACGTGGTCGATATTCAGTCCGAGCTTGATCATAGTTTCTGTAAATCTCTCATCAGTTCACGAGTGTGTAATGGTTTCCCTGCCAAGTGATGGTCCAGCAGCATGCGCATCAGTTGTTTGCTCTGGCGCGCCGTCACCGCGTCGCGGTAGTCGTCTGCCGCCATGTCCAGCAGCGTTTTTCCGTCTACCGGCATGCCCTGCGAACTGTCTGCCGTTTCGGCCACCGCGCCGCGCTCAAGTATATAGCGGTAGCTGCGCTCCGGCAGCACGGGACGGCCGCTGCCCGCTTCCGTTTCCAGCGACAGCGCGTAGCCCAGTTCCTGCAGCATGTGTTTTTCGAAACTGCGCAGGGTGAACGCATGGTCCTGTTCCTGCGCCAAGCGCTGCAGGGTCTGCTGGTAATAGTCAAACAGGCTTTCGTGCGGGTCGTCGCGCGCCATCAGGTTGAGCAGCAATTCATTCAGGTAGAAACCGCACAACAGGGCCGTGCCCTGCAACTGCGGCTGACCACCTTGCCATTCTGCGCTGTGCAGAGTGCGCAGTTCGTGCTTTCCGAACCAGCTCAAGCTAAGCGGCTGGAATCCCATCAGCAAGCCGCGTATCGCAGAACGGGGGCGCCGTGCGCCGCGTGCCACCAGCGGTACGCGACCGTGGTTGCGACTGAATACCTCGACAATCAGACTGGTTTCGCGGAACGGGTAGCTATGCAGTACGAAAGCGAACTGGTCTTCAATCCTGTGTTTGGCGGTAGACATGAAAAGTCTGAAAAGCTCAGTCCACGAAAGACACAAAAATCACGAAATAGAAAAACCAAAACACACACGAAGATGTTTTCGTGCTTTTCGTGCAGTTTGTGGACATATTGATTTAATCGTATCCCAGCGTCTTGAGCATGTGCGCGCTGTCCGCCCAGCCGCTGCGCACTTTGACGAACACTTCGAGGAACACTTTGCCGTCGAACAGTTCTTCCATGTCGAGACGGGCCTGCGTGGCGATCTCTTTGATCTTCTCGCCCTTGCTGCCGATCAGCATAACCTTGTGCGCTTCCTTGTCCACCAGGATGGCGGCGCTGATGCGGCGCAGCTTGCCGTCCATCTTGAACTGCTCGATCACCACGCTGACCGAGTACGGCAGTTCGTCGCCGGTGAAGCGGAACACCTTCTCGCGCAATATCTCGGCGGCGAGGAAGCGCTCGTTGCGGTCGGTGATGTCGTCTTCGGCATACAGATGCTCGCCTTCCGGCAGATGCGGCTGCACGGCCTGCAGCAGGGTGTCCAGATGTTTCTCCTGCCGCGCGCTGACCGGCACGATGGCATCAAACTGGCGCAGTGCCGCGACCTTTTCGATGAAGGGCAGCAGTTCGTTCTTGTCCTTCATCAGGTCGGCCTTGTTGATGACTAGGATGACCGGCCTGTCCTTGGGCAGCAGTTCCAGAACCTGTTGGTCGCGCTCGTCGAAATGGCGCGCCTCGATGACGAACAGCACCACATTCACTTCGCGCAGGCTGCTGGTCACCACGCGGTTCATGTTGCGGTTCAGGGCATTGGTATGCTCGGTCTGAAAACCCGGCGTATCGACGAACACGAATTGTGTCGCGCCTTCGGTGAGGATGCCGGTGATGCGGTGGCGGGTGGTCTGCGCCTTGCGCGAGGTGATGCTGACCTTCTGGCCGATCAGGTGGTTGAGCAGCGTCGATTTGCCCACGTTGGGGCGGCCGACGATGGCGATGAAGCCGCTGTGCAGGTTTTCGGATTCGGTCATGTGTTGTTCTGTATGAGTTGATAGGCGCGCTCGGCGGCGATCTGTTCGGCGATGCGGCGGCTGCTGCCCTCGCCGCGTGTAGTGATTTTCAGTTTCGGGACTTCGCAGACTACCGTGAATATTTGCGCCTGCCCTTTGCCGTTGGTTTCGACGATGGTGTATTGCGGCAAGGGCAGCTTGCGTCCCTGCAATAGTTCCTGCAACTGCGTCTTGGCGTCCTTGCCCACCGCGCGCAGATCGATGTTGGCAATGAAGGGGATATACAGTCCGAGCACCACCTGCTGCGCGGTGGCGAAATCCGCATCCAGCCACACCGCGCCGAACAGGGCTTCCAAGGCGTCCGCCAGTATCGACGGACGCTCGGCGCCGCCGCTCTTGATCTCGCCCTCGCTCAGCAACAGGTGCTGCCCCAGCTTGAGTTGCTGCGCCAGGTTCGCCAGCGTCTGCTGGTTGACCAGACTGGAACGCAGGCGGTGCAGATCGCCCTCGGGCAGATCGGGGTAGTTCTCGAACAGGTGTTTGGCGATGGTGCAGTTGAGCACGCTGTCGCCGAGGAACTCCAGCCGCTCGTTGTGATCGGCATTGTGGCTGCGGTGCGTCAGCGCCCGCTGCAGCAGCTTGGGCTGCGAGAAGTGATAGCCGAGCTGGCGGCACAGTGCGGCGTGCTTCATCGACGCATCATGAACTGGCGGGTTTGAATTCGAGCAGCAGGGTGATGTTGCCGACCAGCTTGATGCGCACTTCGTACTCCGCGCTCAATGACAGGCTGCCGTCTTCTTCGCGCACGATGGCCACATCCTCAACCCGCAGATCATTGATGTCGTTGATTTGCGCGCGCTTGCGGTAGGACATCTCGATCTCGGGGATGGATGCGGTACGCATCGCCGGATCGGCCGATATCTCGCGGAATATCTGGCCGATCTGGGCGCTGTGCAGATAGACCGGGATCAGCTTCAACCCGAGCATCGCCACAAAAACAACAACGAATGCACCCGCGATGAAACCGGAGAAACTCAGACCGCGCTGCCGATTGCTCAATCCGTGCATGTTTAGCTCCTTTCCTAAAATGCTCACTTGACCGACAAACCGATGCGATCCAGCTCGTCGAAATTCATCCAGATCAGAAACGCCTTGCCCACGATCATCTCGTCCGGCACAAAACCCCAGTAGCGGCTGTCGCGACTGTTGTCGCGATTGTCGCCCATCATGAAGTAATGTCCGGCGGGGACGACACAGCGCATCTCCTGCTCACTATAACTGCACTGGCTGCGCTGCGGAAAGTCGTCCACCTTGCCCAGGTATATCTGCTTGTGTTCCGGATTGACCAACATGGCGTGCTCATGCTCGCCGAGTTTCTCGATATAGCGTTCGGTATGCACGAAACGCAAGCCGCTTTCGACATAGTTGTACTCGCCATCGGCGGTACGCGCCTGCAACTCGCCGTTCACCCACAAACGCTTGCCGCGGTAGACGATCTCGTCGCCCGGCAGACCGATCACGCGTTTGATGTAGTCGACCGATGGATCGTTCGGAAAATGGAACACCATCACATCGCCGCGCTGCGGCTGACTGATCTCGATGATCTTCTTGTTCAGAATGGGCAGACGCAGACCGTAGGTATAGCGGTTGACCACGATGAAATCGCCCACATGCAAGGTCGGGATCATCGATCCGGAAGGGATCTTGAACGGCTCGATCACGAACGAGCGCAGCATGAACACGGCCAGGATGACCGGAAAGAAGCTGATGGAATATTCCACCCACCACGGCTCTTTCTCGCCTTCGGCCCTTTGTTTGCGCAAGCTGTATTTATCCAGCAACCAGATGGCACCGGTCACCAGCAACAGCACGAACATGATCAAAGCAAAAGTCATCGTCTTTCCTATCGTTTATTTGTCGTCGACACGCAGGATGGCCAGGAAAGCCTCCTGCGGGATCTCCACGCTGCCCACCTGCTTCATGCGTTTCTTGCCGGCCTTCTGCTTCTCCAGCAGTTTCTTCTTGCGCGAGATGTCGCCGCCGTAACACTTGGCCAGCACGTTCTTGCGCAGCGCCTTCACGTTCTCGCGCGAGATGATGTTGGAGCCGATGGCCGCCTGGATCGCCACATCGTACATCTGGCGCGGGATCAGTTCGCGCATCTTGGCGGCCACTTCGCGGCCGCGATACTGGCTGTTGGCGCGGTGCACGATGATGGACAGCGCGTCCACCTTTTCGCCGTTGATCAGCATGTCCACTTTCACCACATCCGCCGGACGGTATTCCTTGAACTCGTAGTCCATCGAGGCATAGCCGCGCGACACCGATTTCAGCTTGTCGAAGAAATCGAGCACGATTTCGCCCATCGGCATCTCGTATTTGAGCAGCACCTGCTTGCCGTGGTAGCTCATGTCGATCTGCATGCCGCGCTTCTGCGTGCACAGGGTGATGACCGCGCCCACGTATTCCTGCGGCATGTACAGGTTCACGTTGACGATGGGTTCGCGGATCTCCTCGACCTTGGACAGGTCCGGCAGCTTGGAAGGGTTGTCCACCATGATCACCGTGCCGTCGCGCTGCACCACCTCGTAGATCACGGTGGGCGCGGTGGTGATCAGGTCCATGTCGAACTCGCGTTCGAGACGTTCCTGCACGATCTCCATGTGCAGCAGACCGAGGAAGCCGCAACGGAAGCCGAAGCCCAGCGCCTGCGACACTTCCGGCTCGTACATCAGCGCGGAATCGTTCAGCTTCAGTTTTTCCAGCGAGTCGCGCAGCGCTTCGTACTGGTTGGATTCCACCGGGAACAGACCGGCGAACACCTGCGGCTGTATCTCCTTGAAACCGGGCAAAGCGGCGGCGGCGGGCCGGGCCTGATGGGTGATGGTGTCGCCGACTTTGGCATCCTTCAATTCCTTGATGCCGGCAATGACGAAACCGACCTGTCCGGCGGACAGAGCGTCGCGATCCTGCGACTTGGGGGTGAACACGCCGAGGTGTTCGGTCAGATGCTGCGCGCCGGTGGCCATGAACAGGATCTTCTCCTTGGGCTTGAGCGTGCCGTTGATGATGCGTACCAGCATCACCACGCCGACATAGTTGTCGAACCACGAGTCGACGATCAACGCCTGCAGCGGCGCAGCGGGGTCGCCCTTGGGGGGCGGCACCTTGACGATCAGCGATTCGAGCACATCCTCGACGCCAAAACCGGTCTTGGCCGAGCAGTGCACCGCCTCCTGCGCATCGATGCCGATCACGTCTTCGATCTCGGCGATGGCGTTCTCTGGATTGGCGGATGGCAAGTCGATCTTGTTCAATACCGGCACCACCTCCACGCCCAGGTCGAGCGCGGTATAGCAGTTGGCCACGGTCTGCGCTTCCACACCCTGCGAGGCATCCACCACCAGCAGCGCGCCTTCGCAGGCGGAAAGAGAACGCGAAACTTCATAGGAGAAGTCCACATGTCCCGGCGTGTCGATCAGGTTCAGGTTGTAAACCTGACCATCGCGCGCCTTATAGTTCAGGGCAGCCGTTTGCGCCTTGATGGTGATACCGCGTTCGCGTTCGATATCCATCGAGTCCAGCACTTGTGCTTCCATCTCGCGCGTGGCCAAACCGCCGCAAAGATGGATGATGCGATCAGCCAGCGTGGATTTGCCGTGATCGATGTGGGCGATGATGGAGAAGTTGCGGATATGTTGCATTGAAATAAAAATCCCGTCAAATTCGGCAGTTGCGCAGGGCGCGCATTCTAGCCGATTTTGACGGGCACTGCCGTTAGGCGGGGTTATTTTTCGTCCAGACGGACCGGAATATAGACCGTGCCGTCGTTGCGGCGCACCAGCAGCGCGATGCTGCGCCCAGGCGGCACTTGCTTCAGGATCTCGTTGAATTGCGCCACGCTGCGTATCTCGATGTTGCCGATGGCCAGGATCACGTCGCCGCGCTGCAGTTCGATGCGCGCGGAAGCGCCTTTGGCATCGACCACCAGCAAACCGCCTTCCACCTGCAGCTCGGCCTTCTGCTCGCTGGTCAGCTCGGTCACACTCAAGCCCAAACGCAACACACTCTGCGTCTGCGCATCGGCGGGATCGACCTGTGCCACCGCATCTTCGCGCGGATCCTGAATTTCGCCCACGACCAGCGTCACTTCCAGCGTGTTGCCTTTGCGCCACAGCAACACCGGCACTTTGCTGTCCGGCTTGGTCGCGGCCACGATGCGCGGCAGATCGGATGAACTCTCCACCGTCTTGCCATTGAACTTCAGGATCACATCGCTCGCGCGCACCCCGGCCTTGTCTGCCGGTCCGCCTTTTTCAACACCGGAGATCAAGGCGCCTGCGGCTTTCTTCAAACCGAAGGATTCGGCCAGTTCGCGCGTCACTTCCTGAATGGTGACGCCGATACGCCCGCGCGTGACCTTGCCTGTGGTGCGCAACTGGCCGACCACATCCATTGCCACATCGATGGGAATGGAAAACGACAACCCCATATAACCGCCGGAACGGCTGTAAATCTGCGAGTTAATACCGACCACTTCACCCTTCATATTGAACAGCGGCCCGCCCGAATTGCCGGGATTGATCGCAACATCGGTCTGGATGAACGGCACGAAGTTTTCCTGCGGCAACGAGCGCCCCTTGGCACTGACGATACCCGCCGTCACACTGCTGTCGAAACCGAACGGAGAACCGATTGCCAGTACCCATTCACCCACTTTCAGCTGGTCCGGCTTACCCAGCACGACTGTGGGCAAACCGCCGGCCTCGATCTTGAGCAAAGCCACATCGGTGCGTTTGTCGGCCCCCACCACACGCGCCTTGAATTCTCGCTTGTCGGACAGGCGCACCGTGATCTTGTCGGCACGATCCACCACATGCGCATTGGTCAGGATGTAACCGTCGGCACTGATGATGAATCCGGACCCCAGCGATTGCGATTCCTGCTGGCGCGGAAGCTGCGGCGCGAAACGCCGGAAGAATTCATAAAAGGGATCGTTCTCCGGCAGATTGGGCAAGCCGGGCGCTATCTGCTGCGCTGTGATGGTCTGGCTGGTGCTTACATTCACAACTGCAGCGCCCTGCTTTTCAACCAGTTCGGTGAAGTCCGGCAAATCTTTGGCTGCCACATTGCCAACCAGCAAAATGCCGAACAAGAGTACGAGTGACCGTTTAAACATCCAGACCTCCTATCAGAAATTTATTCGGGAACCGGCGGCATTGACGACCGAACGCACCACAGCCTGCATGCCCGAGCGTTTCGTTATCTGCCGCACCACGAAAAATCCGGACGCCAAGCCCGCCACGGCACCCAGCAAGGCAGCCGCATCCGGGGCATCTGCATACACACCCGAGCCCAGCAAGGCAGCCCCCAGCATAAAAGCCAGCGGCAACGCATACATCAACATCGAATTGCGCAGCAGCACGCCGTCCGGCAGGCCGACATTCACTTCATCCCCCACCCTGGCGCTGATGGCATTGCCGACCTTGAAGGTGCGCGGCTTGCTGCTGCAGAACAGCTGCGACAGTTTGCCGCTGCCGCACCCCTTACCGCTCGCGCAATGTCCGCAGCCGTTGCCGCCGACCGGCGCAATCTCCGCCTCGCGGCCGTGCAAGCTCAGCACGATGGCGCGCATCTCATTCATCTTTATCGCCCGCATAACGCACCGAATCGGCGACCTGTATGACCGCGCGCGGCGGAAGCTCCCCCACCACGGTCACCAGATGATCGCCGCTCAATCTGCTGTAGATATGCACGGCCCCCTGGCTCTTCAGCCCGGCACTGTATCCGTCGGCATCCGTGGCTCGCTCGACGAATACCGACAGGGCTGCCAGGCCATCCGAATACACGATGTGCACAACGGGGAATTTCTTGTCGCGCATGTTGCGGCTCATTTCAAGAATCTTCTTGAAGCCGGGAGGAACGCCATCCACCTGCCAGCCGCTGCTCACATTGGCCAGATTATTGTTCGGCAGCGGCGACAGATGCTTGCGCCGGGCCAGCCGCGCGGCATCTTCCGCGGAAGGGACGGCCCATTTGCATTCGATCTCCCCGCCGATCTGCAACTGTGTAAACGCATATTGCTCGATCACCTTGCCGCGCTCATCAAGCACCGCCGCCTTCAACAACAAGCCCGATTCGCTGTGCGCCCACATCTTTCGCGTGTAGCGCAAAGTGTCCTTGGGCTGCAGCAGCAATGTGTGGGCGTGGTAATCCGCCACGCGATCCTCTTCCTGCTGGATGACGTTGTAATTTTCTTTGAGGCTCTGGATCTGTTCCGGAAGAAGCGCGGGGAATGCTCGGCGCGGGCGCTGCTGCTCAAAGTGCACTTTCTTGTCGCCCAATTGCAGCCAGACCTGGTCGTTGTTGCGTATCACTTCGCGCCGCTGTCCATCGAGACCTTGCAGGCGTTCATGCTCGCCGTGCTCGTCGACCACATGCGTGATGCGGGATGTCTCGACCCGGCCGCCGGCCTGATAGACAAACACGCCGCTATAGTTGGTCTCGTGCGCTGCAAATGCCATGGTCCGCAACCAGTCGGCATCATCCAGCAGGGGATCGGCCTGCGCCACGGCCGCCCACAGCGGCAACAACGCAAACAACACCCCGACTTTGGCGATCTGATTGCGCACTATTTTGCCGCCACCGAATGAATGTAGGTTGCGGCACCCTGCATGTCGGCACTGGGAGAGAACTCCTGGTGCGCCATCAGATAATCGCTGGCATGGAATGCCACCGGACGCACCATATTCGGCTCTTGCACACTGGCCATCTGCGGCGGCGGCTCTTGCCCGACCTGCATGGACAACCAGGCCACCAGCGCCAGCGCCATGACTGAAGCTGCTGCGGACAGTGCATATTGCTTGATACGTTGCTGCTGGCGGCGGCGCGGCGCGAGGATGACGGGTTCGTTTTGCAAGCGCTCATGGAATGCCGCCATGAAGTCGCTGGTGACGTGTTCAGGTTGGCGCAGGGCATCTCCGATCAGGTGGTATGCAGCCCAGTCACGGTCTGCTTCGGGGTGTCGCTTCAACTTGTCCAGCAAAACATCCGCTTCATCCTCGAACATCTCGCCATCCATCAGCACAGAAATTTCCCGCTTCATGTTCACCACCTCTTGTCTTCGCTTGTACCCAGCAACGGACGCAAATTCGTTGCCACCACCTCTCGCGCACGGAAGATACGCGACCTTACCGTGCCGATCGGACAATTCATCACCGATGCGATCTCTTCGTAACTCAAACCTTCGATCTCGCGCAGCGTCAGGGCTGTGCGCAGATCCTCAGGCAATTGTTGCAGGGAAGAGTTCACTACCTCGACCACTTGTTTGCTCATCAATTCGTTTTCCGGCGTCGACACCTCATGCAACAGCGAGGCATCCTCAAACGCTTCCGCATCTTCGGCATCCATGGGCGTGCTGGTCGGCGCCCTGCGCGCCTGCGACAGCAAGTGATTCTTGGCCGAATTGATACCGATCCGATACAACCATGTATAGAACGCGCTGTCCCCGCGGAAAGCAGGCAATGCACGATAGGCTTTGATGAAAGCTTCCTGCGTGACATCTTCTGCTTCGCCCGGGTTGCGCACAAAACGCGAAATCAATCGCCCCAAACGCCGCTGATACTTGGCCACCAGCAGCTCGAACGCGTGCTTGTCGCCGCCCTGCGCGCGTTCCACCAGCTGTTGATCAACCTCCCTGTCACCCATTCCGTTTCCCGGTTTTGTATTGATTGCGCCGCGATGCGCGGCGCGAGAGTATAACCGGACGGGTGCACATCGTCAGCCTTGCCCGTAACGCGCCAATTGACAGCCCTGTTTGAAATAAGTTCATTTCCACGTTTTCTTCACAAGTTTTGCTATAGTCCGGCCAATGATTCCTTCGCACTTTTCCCATCGTGTTGCGCTTTGATACTCTGATCATCGGTAGCGGTCTGGCCGGCCTGACGCTAGCCCTCAAACTGGCAGACCGGCAAAAAGTCGTGATCGTCACCAAACGCTCGCTGCTGGATGGTGCCAGCGCCTGGGCCCAGGGCGGCATCGCCGCCGTACAAAGCCCCGACGACAGTCACGATGTGCATATCCGCGACACACTTACCGCAGGGGCCGGCTTGTGCGACCCCGAGACGACGCGCTTCGTGGTAGAGCGCGGGGCTGCCGCAGTCAGCTGGCTGATAGATCAGGGCGTCCCCTTCTCCAAAGAGGATAACGCGAACCAGGACTTTCACCTCACCCGCGAAGGCGGGCACAGCAAACGGCGCATCATCCATGCCGCCGATGCAACCGGAAAGGCCGTCCAGCTGACACTGGCCGACAAAGTCAAAGCCCATCCCAACGTCACCGTGCTGGAGCACCACATCGCGATCGACCTGATCATGGGCCGCAAGATAGGCATGTCACCGCAACGATGCTTCGGCGCTTATGTGCTGGACACCTTAAGTGACAATGCAATCACCATTTCCGCCGCGCACACCGTTTTGGCGACCGGCGGCGCCGGCAAGGTCTATCTTTACACCACCAATCCGGACACCGCGACAGGTGACGGTATCGCCATGGGATGGCGGGCCGGCTGCCGGGTCGCAAATATGGAATTCATGCAATTCCATCCGACCTGCCTGTACCACCCGCATGCAAAATCCTTCCTCATCAGCGAGGCTGTGCGCGGCGAAGGCGGCATCCTCAGATTGCCCGACGGCACCCGCTTCATGCCATGGCACGATGAGCGCGCGGAACTGGCACCGCGCGATGTGGTCGCGCGAGCCATCGACTACGAGATGAAGAAAGGCGGCCTGGACTGCGTCTATCTGGATATCACACACCAGTCCGAAGCCTTTCTGCGCGAACATTTCCCCACGATACATGCACGCTGCCTGTCGCTTGGCATTGACATCGCAAGCCAGCCCATCCCCGTGGTGCCGGCGATGCACTTCACCTGCGGCGGCCTGATCACAGACTTGGCAGCACGCACCGATATCGAAGAACTCTATGCCATAGGCGAGACCGCACATACCGGCCTGCATGGTGCCAACCGCCTCGCCAGCAACTCATTGCTGGAATGTCTGGTGTTCGCCGAAGCGGCTGCGCAGGAGATACTCTCCAGAAAAACGGAACATCCCGAGGCGCTGCCGCCCTGGGATGATAGCCGCGTCACCGACGCGGACGAGCTGGTGGTGGTTTCCCACAACTGGGATGAGTTGCGCCGTTTCATGTGGGATTATGTCGGCATCGTGCGCACGACCAAACGATTACAGCGCGCGCAGCACCGCATCAGACTCTTGCGTGAAGAGATCAGTGAGTACTATCGGAATTTTCATGTGACATCCGATCTGCTGGAGCTGCGCAACCTGGTCGAGACCGCCGACCTTATCGTGCAAAGTGCGCTGGCACGCCATGAGAGCCGCGGCTTGCACTACAGCAAGGATTTTCCACTGACCGCCCCTGTAGCGCTACCGACGATATTGACCCCGGAGGATTGAGGCCTCACGAGTTCCTCAGCAATACACGCAAGCGGCGATAATCCTCGCCAGCCATCGCATCCGGAAACAGCAACAAACCCCGTCTGCCGTGATGCTCGACAACCATGTTGAGCAATACCAGCCAAGGCAATACCAAAGTATCGGCACTCACCATGCCGGACATCTGTTCGCCGTTACGCAGCGCCAATGCAACGTGGCGATCTTTGCCGCACGCCAGAGAAATGCAGGATCGCCCGGCCAGCATGAGGACATCCCGTCCAATCAGCCATGCCGCGCTAACGGCTATCCCCAGACAACCGCCCCAACGCCAGCCGGTTGCAAGCGGCAGTGCGGATAACACCAGGCTCGACATGCACGCCGCCGCAATCAGCAGAACGAAATATGCTTTTGACGGATGCAGAATGATACGGACTGGCGTTTCCATCCAGGAAGAAGAACTCAGAAGATAAGAGCGGAGAGCAGGCCCATCACGATCAACGCGACGATGACCAGCAACAAGTACCCGCCGCCATTGCTTTGGGATGTTGCCCTGTTGCGCGCGGCAACGGACTTGGGGGCGGCCTTATTGATCGCAGTCATGCTGGGACGTTCAAGGCGAAGTGTCTTGGACAACTCCTCCACATCCTCCTTGCTGGCCGTCATCGCGGCCAGCCGCATAGTCGCCTCATTTGAATCGAAGGACGAGGACAGTCCCAGCGCGATCACCGGCTTGGCATCTTCCTCCCCGGCGGATCTGGTCATCGCAGCCGGACGCTTGACCGGATTTGCCGACTCGGCATCGCGCGGCAGGGCTTCGCGACATGCGCGCAAATCGTTCACCAGTTCACTTGCGTTCTGATAGCGCGCGTCCAGATCTTTGGCCAGCGCCTTGGCAACGATATAGTTCAACATCTCCGGCACGGCCGGATTGGCATTGCTGGGCGGCGCAGGAATGGCGTTGAGGGTCTGATACATGATCGCGTTGACATTCTCGCCGATGAACGGCACTTGTCCGGTCAACATCTCGTACAGCATCACGCCTAAAGAGAAGATATCGGAGCGCTGGTCGGTCAACTTCCCCAGCACTTGCTCGGGAGACATGTATTTGGGCGACCCCAGCACCATGCCGGTCTGTGTGCGCACTGCGGCTGAGGCCATGCGCGCGATACCAAAATCGGTGATCTTGACGTGCCCATCGCGAATGATCATCACATTGGATGGCTTTACATCGCGGTGCACGATCTCGTGCTCGTGCGCATAAGAAAGCCCCTGCGCGACTTGAATGACGATATCCAGGACCTGCGATACAGGCAATATCTTTTTTTCATTGAGTACGTCGCGCAGCTCGCGACCATGCAGATATTCCATCGCGATATAAGCGATGTCACCGGTTCGCCCCACATCGTAAATGGTCACGATATTCGGATGTCCCAACCGACCGGCTGCTTTGGCTTCCTGATAGAAACGCGCCTCATATTCCTCGCGCTCTTCCAGCGCAAGACTGAGATTGATGGTCTTGATCGCCACCTCGCGATCAATGAGCGGGTCGCGCGCCTTGTAGACGACTCCCATCGCCCCCTGGCCCAGCTCGCTGATGACTTCATAACGACCGAGTTGGCTGATCATGTCGCGTAACGGCTCCGAGTGATTACTTTGAGGATGCGCCCTTCACGCTGCGGAATACCGGCCCCCACAGCGGATGCCCCGCTTCGGCTGCCGACAGCTCGAAATTCGGATTGAGCTCGAGCACGTTCCTGAAATGATCCCGGCACAGCTTCTGATCGCCGGAAACGCAATAAATGAAAGCTAGATATTTGTTTGCCCATAATTTCTCGTATCGAGTGGCATACTGGTTCTCCAGCACACCTTGCAACGCGGTTTTGGCATTGACGTAGTTGCCGGTCTCATACTCGCTGACGCCCTTGGCCAGATAGCGCTTGGCGACGCTATCCCCAAACAGGCGAATGCCGCCGCTGCCGTCTTCGCAGGTTCCGACTACCGATCCGCAGCCGACAAGCACCAGCGAACCCAGGCCCGCAATAATCCAACGTAACATCTCTCAACTCTCCTGTTCGATCAGGCTACTTGAAACTGTGCCTGATTTTTATATTCGCGCCCGGCTTGACCCTTATGACCTCTTTGTATACCGGAAATGTTGAATTCCTGATTTCCAGCGTATGCCGCCCCGCCACCACCTGCAGCTCCATCAGCGGCGGGCTCACACCCTGTTTCTTCCCATCCAGATATATCTCGCCCCAAGGCAGGATCGCCAAACTGACCACTGCCGGGCCGCCGGTCGTATCCTCAAGCGTGCGGATGCGTGCACTTTCCTTCACGCCCTGAATCTTCTTTTCCTGCGGTGGCGTTTTCACGACCTTGGGTGCCGGGACCGGTGCCGGAGGAGTTTGGGGAGTCGCTTTGACCGTCGCCGCAGGCGGCACGGCTGCTATGACCTTGGTCTCCTGCTCGGGTTCAGGCTGATGCGCAAGTTTATATACCGCCAACACCGAAGTCGCTAGCAGCAGCACCCCAACCGCCATGATCGCCGCGCGCTGCCGAGTGGTCGCACGTTTGAAGATGGCCACAGCATGGCGCTCATAGTCGGCGGCTTGGCGCAGGAATTCATGCCAGTAGCGCTTGGACAACGCCACTATTCGCTGCATACCCTCCGTATGCTCTATCTCATCCTCGATCTCCACGCTGCGCTGCGTCGTCGTGAAATCGCCGGGGTAGCCGATGGCATAGACCTCATGTTCGCGCACATGCTTGTCGGTGCGCGAGCCCTGATAGTGGAACATGCCTGCATATTCCTGCGACAGGCGGGAAACGGCGTCATAGTAGGAACGCGACACCAGTATCTGCCCGGGATCGGCAAACCCCATCACCCGCTGTGCCACATTGATACCATCGCCAACAATGTTGGGTTGCCCGTTAATGTCTTTGACCAAACGCACCGGACCCAGATTGATACCCATGCGCACCAGCAAAGGAGGCTCCATGCGCACGCCTTCGCCCAGCAAGCTGCTGCGCACACTCAGCGCGGCTTGCAGCGCATCTTCAATATCACCCAGAAAACTGATCGCGGCCCCATCCCCCGTATCGAGAATGATGCGATCCGCCACCGGCACATCACGAATAGCGATGGACAGGAAAGCGTTGAAACGCTCCTTCAGGGATATTTGGCCCGACACGGATTTCTTGGAATATTCGACGATATCCAGAAAGAAGACCGAGCAAACGATGGTTTTATTGCTTCTTTGTTCCATGTGTCCAATCTGTCATTCGCGTTTCATCCACGAAAACCGCAGAGACCGCCAAAAATAACCTGCCGGATTCTAACGACACTAGTGCTTTACCGCCAGTTCAATTTTTCCGCACCTTGGCACGCGTCATCTTGCCGGGCCGCGCATCCGGGCGCCGCTGGCGCGGCGCGGGAACCGGCAAGTCCACCCACTCCATGATCGCGCGCACCTCGCCGTCGCCCAGCTCTGCCATCATGCCGCGCTTGATGCGCGGCGGCAGATTGACGATACCGAAGCGGACGCGCATCAGGCGACTGACCGGCAAGCCCAAAGCTTCGAAGGTGCGTCGCACTTCACGATTGCGCCCTTCCTTGATGACGATGCGGTACCAGTGATTGAAACCCTCGCCGCCCTCGTCGCTCAGCTTGTCGAACTTCACACGACCGTCCTCCAACTCCAAACCCTGGTTGACCATCTGCTTCATCTGTTCCGGCGACATCTCGCCTTGCACGCGCACCGCATATTCGCGCTCCACCTCGAAACGCGGATGCATCAGGCGGTTCGCCAACTCACCGGAAGTCGTGAAGATCAGCAGCCCGCTGGTGTTGAAGTCCAAACGCCCGATGGCGATCCATTTCTGGCCGCGCAACTTCGGCAGTTCATCGAATACGTTGGCCCGGCCATCCGGATCGTCCCGGCTGACGATCTCGCCTTCCTGCTTGTGATAGAGCAGCACGCGCGGCAGTTGCGGCTCAACATCCAACTTCAAGCGGATATTGCGACCATCCACTTGCACTCTGTCCCCCTCAGCGATGCGCACGCCCAAGGTCGCCACTGCGCCATTCACCGTGATGCGCCCCGCGGTGATCCACGCCTCCATCTCGCGGCGCGAGCCAAGACCGGCTTGCGCCAACACCTTCTGCAACCGTTCACCCTGTTCACTCATGCCGCTATCTCTCGCCTTTCGAATACGGCTTGCGCCAGTGTGCCGCTATCCACATGTTCCAGTTCGCCGCCTACCGGCAAGCCTCGCGCGATACGCGACACCTTGATCCCCCGGGCTTTTAACAAAGTCGCCAGATAATGTGCCGTCGCCTCGCCTTCCACCGTAAAGTTGGTCGCCAAAATGACTTCGCACGCCAGCTCCTGCGCGCGCCTGACCAGCCGCTCCAGCGGCAATTCGCGCGCGCCCACCCCGTCCAGCGGCGACAAGCGCCCCATCAGCACGAAATACATGCCGCGATAACACTGCGCCTGCTCCATCATCAGCAGGTCGGCGGGCATCTCCACCACACACAGCAGATCACCTTCACGCTGCGTCGAACTGCACATGGAGCAAATCTCCTGCTCGGAAAAGTTGTTGCACTTGCTGCAATGCTTGATGCTCTCCACCGCATGACTGAGCGAATGCGCCAGATGCATGGCCCCTGCCCGGTCGCGCTGCAACAAGTGATAGGCCATGCGCTGCGCGGACTTTGGGCCGACACCCGGCAGACAGCGCAATGCGCCAATCAGGTCTTCCAGACTGGAAGGTGTCTTCATTCAGAACGGCAGACTCATGCCCGGCGGCAGCTTGGCAGTGAGCCCACTCATGCGTTGCTCGGTGGTCTGGGCGGCCTTCTTGTTCGCATCGTTGACTGCGGCAACGATGAGGTCTTCCAGCATTTCCTTGTCGTCCATCACGCTGCCGTCCAATGTCACACGGCGCAGCTCATGCGCGCAGGTCATGGTCACCTTGACCATGCCGGAACCGGATTGACCTTCCACCTCGACGGTGGCCAGCTCATCCTGCGCCTTCTTCATGTTCGCCTGCATCTGCTGCGCCTGCTTCATCAGCCCGGCCAATCCGCCCTTCATCATTTCCAGCTTCCTCCACAAAAATTAAAATTCCCGCATCGCGACTTACCGCCCCCCCCCTTGCCCATCGGGAGAGAGGGGTACGGGGGTGAGAAAAACGATGATGATGCAGCACCTGCATCATCATCGTTAAACGGGGCTGATCGACCCTTCTATCAATTGTGCCCCCAGCATCGCCTGCGCATCGCGCACGAATGCATCCTGACGGATCGCATCTTCGGCCTGTTGCTGACGGTTCTGTTTGTCTTGCTGCTCGACGACCGCGGGCGTTGCCGCCTCGTTCGAGGCACTGAGCTCGACCTCCAAGCGGACAGGACGTGCAAAATACTCGCTCAGCGCAGCCTGCAGTTTCTCCTGGGCGACCTTGTTGCTTTGCAGATGCTTGTGCTGCGGCGGCAGATGCAACTGCACGCGCCCCTCGCTGAAACTGGCCAGCAGACTGTTCTTCGCCAACTGCAGCGCCATCCCCGACAGATTGAGTTGCGCCAACAGGGTATTCCAATCCAGATCGGCACCGACTGCCATGGCCGGCGCGGCGGTGGCCTTGGCAGGAGCCGTAGCGACCGCTGCTTTGACAGGCGTCGGTTCGGCCACTGCCCGTGCGGCGGCGGCTGGCGGCACGCTGTGCGGAGCCGCTGGCTGCACACTTGTGCTTGCCCCGGCAGCCTGCGGCGCGAATGCCAGCATGCGCAACAAAGTCATGGTGAATCCGGCATATTCGTCCGGTGCCAGTTCGATCTCGTTGCGCCCGTGGATGGCAATCTGGTAATTCAGTTGTATCTCTTCCGGCGTGAACTGCTGCGCCAGCTCCATCAAACGCACACGCTCCGGCTCGTCATCGGGAATCGCCTGCGGGATGGTTTGCGCCAGCGCGATGCGATGCAGCAAGGTCGCCATTTCCTGCAAGGCCGCATCGAACGCGATCGTGCGTAGTGCCATATCGTCGGCGATGCGCAGCAAACCGGCACCGTCACCGGCACGCAGGGTCTGCATCAGATCGAACAGATAGCCCTGGTCGATGGCACCCAGCATGGTGCGCACCAAGGCCTCGTCCACCTTGCCGGAGGAATAGGCGATGGCCTGATCCATCAAACTCAAGGCGTCGCGCATACTGCCCTGCGCGGCGCGCGCCACCAGATTCAGCGCGCCGTTCTCGAACGGGATGTTCTCCTGCCCCAGCACATATTGCAGGTGCGACACGATCAGCGCGGGCGGCATCTGCTTGAGATTAAACTGCAGGCAGCGCGACAACACGGTGACCGGGATCTTTTGCGGATCGGTGGTGGCAAGGATGAACTTCACATGCGCAGGCGGTTCTTCCAGCGTCTTCAACATCGCATTGAACGCCGACTTCGACAGCATGTGCACTTCGTCGATGATGTACACCTTGAAGCGGCCGCTGGTCGGCGCATACAGCGCACTTTCCAGCAGCTCGCGCATATTATCGACTTGCGTGTTGGACGCCGCATCCAGTTCGATCAGATCGACGAAGCGCCCGCTGTCGATCTCCTTGCAGGCGCTGCAAACGCCGCACGGTTCGGCGGTGACGCCGGATTCGCAATTCAGGGATTTGGCAAAGATGCGGGCGATGGTGGTCTTGCCCACGCCGCGCGTACCGGTGAACAGATAGGCGTGATGCAGACGGTTCTGCATCAGCGCATTGCTGAGCGCCTGCACCACATGCTCCTGCCCGGCCAATTGGGCAAAGCTCCTGGGACGCCATTTGCGTGCTAAGACCGAAGTCGCCGACATATCGCCTCTCGCCCAACCGTTGACCACATCGAGTGTGACACCCTCGAACATAAGGAGGCGAGCCTTACCCCCGGCACTTACAGACATCAGCTGTGGCTGCTTCCTTCCAGACCTGACCAAGTTCACTGCGCCGTAATGCGGGGAGACCCGCCAAACCATTGAAGCTTCGCAGATGCTGCGCAGCCCCGAAAACTATATCTGCCTGACCGGGATCATCCCGATCCGCTGCTTCCATTCCGCCGGCCCGATCTCGTGCACCGCCCGGCCTTGCGTATCCACCGCCACCGTCACCGGCATATCCTGCACCTCGAACTCGTAGATGGCCTCCATGCCGAAATCGGCAAAGGCCACCACTTTCGAGTGCTTGATCGCCTGCGCCACCAGATAGGCTGCGCCGCCGACCGCCATCAGATAGACCGCTGCGTGTTTCTTGATCGCTTCCAGACCGACCTTGCCGCGCTCCGCCTTGCCGATCATGCCGATCAGACCGGTTTGCGCCAACATGGTCTCGGTGAACTTGTCCATGCGTGTCGCCGTGGTCGGTCCGGCGGGACCAACCACTTCGTCGCGCACCGGATCGACCGGGCCGACATAGTAAATGAATCGACCTTTGAAATCCACCGGAAGCGGCTCGCCGCGGGCCAGCATCTCGACCATGCGCTTGTGCGCGGCGTCCCGGCCGGTCAACAGTTTCCCGCTCAACAGCAAGGTCTCGCCCGGCTGCCATTGCGCGATGTCCTGACGAGTGACCGTATCCAGGTTCACGCGGCGCGACGCCTGCGACGGTGCCCACTGCACATCCGGATAATCTTCCAGCCTGGGCGCTTCGAAACTTGCCGGCCCGCTGCCATCCAGCGAGAAGTGCACATGGCGTGTCGCCGCACAGTTCGGGATCAGCGCGACCGGCTTGGATGCCGCATGCGTCGGGTAATCCAGTATCTTCACGTCCAGCACCGTGGTCAATCCGCCCAGTCCCTGCGCGCCGATGCCCAGCGCGTTCACTTTGTCATGCAGTTCGATGCGCAGCTCTTCGATGTTGTTCTGCGCGCCGCGCGCCTTCAACTCGGTCATGTCGATGGGCTGCATCAGCGCTTGTTTGGCGAGCAGCATGGCTTTCTCCGCCGTACCGCCGATACCGATACCCAGCATCCCCGGCGGACACCAGCCCGCGCCCATGCCGGGCAGCTGCTTGAGCACCCACTCCACGATGTCGTCGCTGGGATTGAGCATGGCAAAACGCGACTTGTTCTCGGAGCCGCCGCCTTTGGCCGCGACATCCACTTCCACCTTGTCGCCCGGCACCAGTTCGAAATGCACCACCGCAGGCGCGTTATCTCCCGTGTTCTTGCGCCGCCCCGCCGGATCGGCCACCACCGAAGCACGCAATACGTTGTCCGGCTCAAGATAAGCCCGGCGCACGCCCTCATTCACCATCTCGGTGACGCTCATGGGCGCACCTTCCCAGCGCACATCCATGCCCGCTTTGACGAAGGCGACCACGATGCCGGTGTCCTGGCAGATAGGCCGCTTGCCCATGGCGCACATGCGCGAGTTGGTCAGAATCTGCGCCATGGCATCCTTGGCGGCGGGGGATTCTTCGCGCTGGTAGGCTTCCGCCAGCGATTGCACGTAGTCCTGCGGGTGGTAATAGGAGATGAACTGCAGCGCGTCGGCGATGCTGGCGATGAAATCCTGCTGGCGAATGGCGGTCATGAATAGGCCTCGTTGAGTGGTGACCGATTATGGAAGTGTGAGCAGTCAGCGTCAAACGGTTAGAATGCGCGCCTCATCACAACTCCCCTCATTCAGCATGGCGATTCAATGGTTCCCTGGTCACATGACCTCGGCGAAGAAAAAAGCGGCCGAAACCATGGAGCGCATCGATGTCGTCATCGAAGTGCTGGATGCGCGCGTACCCGAGGCCTGCAGCAATCCGATGCTGCGCGAGATGCGCGAACACCGGCAGCGCCCCTGCCTCAAGGTGCTGAACAAGGCCGACCTGGCCGATCCGGCTGCAACCACAGCATGGCTGGACTATTTCAATAGCCAGCAGAACGTGAAGGCGATCGCGCTGTCCTGCAAGAAGCCCGGCGAAGCCGCGAAGATACCCAAGCTCTGCCTGCCGCTGGCACCGCATCGTGGCACCACCATCAAGCCTTTGCGCATGATGGTGATGGGCATCCCCAACGTGGGTAAATCCACTTTCATCAATGCCCTGCTCAAGCGCCGCACGGCAGCGGTGGGCGACGAGCCGGCCATCACCAAAAATCTGCAGCATTTCGACCTCAGCACCACCGAGCAGCTGACAGACACCCCGGGCATGATGTGGCCCAAGATCGAGCACGAGAGCGACGGCATCCTGCTCGCCGCCAGCAATCTGATCGGGCGCAATGCCTATGACGAGGGCGAAGTCGCGGCCTATCTGGGCGATCTGTTGACCGCGCGCTACCCCGCCCTGCTTGAACTACGCTACAAATCTCCCATGCAGGGACTGGATGGCGTGACGCTCATCGAGACCATCGCGCGCAAACGCGGTTATCGCATCAAAGGACAGGAATTCGATCTGGAGAAAGCGGCCATCACACTGTTGCAGGATTATCGCAGCGGTGCCATCGGTCGCATCAGCCTGGAAACGCCATCGTCGCGGGCACAGATGTTGAGTGCATCAGAAAATGCTTATAATCTACCGCATGACGAAACCTGAACATCGATTCCCGCCTGCGACACGGTCGGCCTTGCTGCTCTCGTGCCTGCTATTCAGTGCCTGCAGCACAACACATCCGGGCAGCTCCCCGCAGGAGACAGATCCTTTCGAGCCTTACAACCGCGCGGCATACAGCTTCAACGATGCTTTGGACAGAGCGATCCTGAAACCGGTCGCGCAGGGTTACGCCAAATACATGCCACAGCTCGGCAAGATGGCGATAGAGAACTTCTTTTCCAATCTGAACGATGTAACCGTTACCTGCAACGACGTACTGCAACTCAAATTCAAGCAGGCCGCCAGCGATGGCAGCCGCGTGCTATTCAACACCACCTTTGGCCTGTTCGGCCTGATCAATGTGACGACCAGACTGCCCAAGCATAACGAGGATTTCGGGCAGACCCTGGGCTACTGGGGCGCGCCCAGCGGGCCTTATATTGTCATTCCGGTGCTGGGCCCAAGCTCCGTGCGCGATGGCGCGGGGACGTATGCGGACAGCTTCGTCAGCGTCATCGGCACCACCGACCATGTGCCCACACGAAATTCCGCCTATGTGGTGGATGGCATCGTCACCCGTGCCAGCCTGCTGGACAACGAGAAGATACTGGAGAACGCGACCATCGACCGCTACAGTTCATTGCGCGATGCTTACATGATGCACAGGCGCAATCTGGTGTATGACGGCGACCCGCCGCGCCGGCACTACGAAGATTTCGATGACGAATAAAAAACGGCGGGTTCCCCCGCCGTTTTTTCCCTGCAGCAAACTCAAAGACCTGCACGCAATGCTTCGATGCGTTCCTCCAAAGGCGGATGCGTCATGAACAAGCGCGAAAATCCCCCCCCGCTGGAGATTGCCATAGCCGACATATTCTCGGGTAGGGCTGCCGCCTGCTCGTGATTGGCCTTCAAACGTTGCAGCGCAGCGATCATCTTCTGGCGACCCGCCAGGCTTGCTCCGCCCGCGTCGGCACGAAACTCGCGCTGGCGCGAGAACCACATCACAATCAAGCTGGCCAGGATGCCCAGCACGATCTGCGCCGCGATCTCGGCCACGAACATGCCGATGCCGGGGCCGTCGCGCCCGTCGTTCTTCAACAGCACGCGATCAACAAAATAGCCGAACAGCTTGGCGAAGAACACCACAAAGGTGTTCACCACGCCCTGGATCAGCGCCAGCGTCACCATATCGCCGTTGGCCACGTGGCTCACCTCGTGCGCCAGCACCGCTTCCGCCTCGTCGCGGCTCATGCTGTGCAACAGGCCGGTGCTTACCGCGACCAGCGCATTGTTGCGGTTCCAGCCAGTGGCGAAGGCGTTCACGTCCGGCGCGTCGTAGATCGCCACTTCCGGCATGCCGATGCCGGTGGCCTGCGCCTGGCGGCGCACGGTGTCAACCAGCCAGCGCTCGGTCGGATCCTGCGGATTCTCGATGACATGCGCACCGGTCGACTGTTTCGCCATCCACTTGGACATCAGCAGCGACACAATGGAGCCGGAAAAACCGATCACGGCGGACAACACCAGCAAGGCATTGAAGTTGATGCCGCCGCTGGCATCCATCCAGCGATCCACACCGAGGATGCGCAAGGTGATGCTGATCACCGCCAATACGGCGATGTTGGTCAACAGGAACAAGAAGATACGTTTCATTCGATACTCTCCGTCATATTTTCGATCATATTCGGCGGACTTCACATCCGGCCCGGCAAGCCATATGGGGCTGGCTATTGATATTTTCAAGCCGCGTCTGTGACGTATTTGGTCTTTGGAAGTTCGCTTGCCGAATCAAATTTATGACGCTAACCTGATCCCACCGAACACACTGGGGATCGCCACCATGCCGAACCGATACACCCGTACCGCCATCTCCATGCATTGGCTGATCGCCTTGTTGATATTCGCCGGCTTTCCGCTGGGCATCTACATGCACGACCTGCCGCTATCGCCATACAAGTTGCGGCTATACAGTTACCACAAGTGGATCGGCGTGACCGTGTTCCTGCTGGCGGTGCTGCGTCTTTACTGGCGCATGACACACCGTCCGCCCGCCCTGCCGGACAGTATGCCGCGCTGGGAACGGATCGCCGCAGAAAGCGTGCACTACCTGTTGTATGCGCTTCTCCTCCTGATTCCGCTCAGCGGCTGGCTGATGAGTTCGGCCAAAGGCTTTCAGACAGTATGGTTCGGCGTGCTGCCGCTGCCCGACCTGGTCGGCAAGGACAAGGCACTGGGCGAGTGGTTGCAACAGGTACATGAACTGTTCAATTACACCCTGTTCGGCGTGCTTGCCGGCCACATCGGTGCCGCACTCAAGCACCAGTTCATCGAGCACGACGACATTCTGGCGCGCATGATCCCGTGGCTAAAGAAATCCCTGTAGCGATATTCTCAGCCCGTCGACTCATCCAGGAACTGGATCGCATTGCCGCTTTCCTTGGCCTGATACATGGCCGCGTCCGCGCGGGCCAATACTTGTTCGTGATTGGCATGCCGGCCGTGGAACAACACCATGCCGATACTGACCGTGCATTCATGGCTTACCGCCAGCGCGGGCTGATCGTGGGGCTGGTACAGCAGATGATAGGGCTGCGACAAGGTGGCGCGAATCTTCTCGGCGACGATCTGCGCCTGCCGTATAGAACGCTCGCGGTCTTCGTGCAGTTCGTTCAGAAGCACCACGAATTCGTCTCCGCCAAAACGGGCGACCGTATCCACTGCGCGCAGGCAACTTTCGATACGGCGTGCCGCCTCAACCAGCAGCAGATCTCCCACGCTATGACCGTACCGATCATTGAGCGGCTTGAACCTGTCCATATCCATGAACATCACGGCGGCGTAGCGCTCGCTACGCATGCTGGCGGCTAGCACCTGATTCAGACGATCACTTAACAGGCGGCGATTGGGCAATCCGGTCAAGGGGTCGAAGAATGCCAACTGACGCAGTTGTTCCGTCGCCTCATCTATGCGCATCTGCAAATGTGCGCGCTCCTGCTGCAATTGCTCCGCCATCACATTGATGCCATCGCCCAACTGGCCTAGCTCATCGATATGCGACTCGTGCCGCACACGCGTATGCAATTCCCCGCGCCCGATTGCCAGAATGGCTCCACTTAGACGATAGACGGGATCGACCAACTTGCGACTGGCGCGGAACACCCCGTACAACACCAGCAAAAGAAAGAACAGGGTGGCCGCAATGACCACCGCCATCACTTTGGTTTGCTCCTGACGCGTTCTGTCCCGGCTCAGCGCGACCGCGACAGTGCCGATCTGCTGCACGGCGGGCTTATCCTCCAGATCGTCCAGCGCCAGTTGAGTCGACGTTATCGACTGCCGGAACAGCAATATATTTCCTGTCGTGAGTTGTTGCGCGTTATCGGATGACATCGGCGGTACGTCCACCTCTCCGGCTGCCGCCAATTCATGGCCGTCGCGGTCAGTGATGCGCACCGCTATCACGTCCGGCTCATGCAGCACCTGCAAACCCAAAGTGCGCAGAAACTCCCTGTTGTACGAGAACACGCCATATTCGCTGCTCGCCGCCAGTTGCCGGGCCAACAACTCCCCGCGCTCCTGCAGATTGCGTTCCATATTGCCTGTTCGATCCTGTAAAAACACCGCTTCGAGCAATGCCGACATCACGAGCAACGGCAGCAGCGTCAGCCATGCGACATATCGGCCTATCTTGTATCGACTTTGCTTCATTTCCGACTTCCTTCCACGCGGTCAATCTCGATACGCAAGGCCTCTGCCGAACGCATGTTGAAACGCATCGAGCGTGCAACTTCCGCGTTCAGTGCGATCTGGTACAACTTCGGATACTGCGGGGGCGGCAGACTCCCCTGACGCAGATAATCAGACACCATTGCGGCAGATTGGGCTGCCTGCTGCTCGGGCGTCGAATACACCGCGCACAATGCACCCGCGCTGACATAGGCCTCCGACAATCCGACCATGGGTATCCCGCGCCGATAACTGCCGAGCAATATATTTCGTATGGTGGCTGAGTTATAGATCGCGCTATCGGGCACCGCCAGCAAGATATCGCTCTGTGCCAGCAGCTCGTCGAGCTTGATGGAAAGATTATCGTCCGGCTGCACCGCCTGGGTGACCAATCGCGCGCCCAGCCTCTCCAGTTCTCGTTGCAACGGCTGTGAAACGAAGTCACTGGCTGGCGTATACAACACGCCGATCCTGTTCAGCGAGGGTAGCGCCACGCGCACCAGTGCCACCTGGCGTGAAAGGGGCTGATCGAGGAACAGTGCCGATACAGGGCGCGGCAGTATCTTCCCCGATTGCATCTGCCTGAAAGTTTTGCTGGACAGCATGGTAGCCAGCATTGCACCGCGCCATTGCGCTGCCGCCCATTGCGAAGCAGCGCTTCCCGCAGTGATCAATATGTCTGCCTTGGGCATCTCTGCCTGCTGCCCCAGGATGCGCACCTCCAAGTGGGCATCGGATGGAAGATTCTGCTCCAAAGCACGTCGAAAATGCTGATATGCCACATGCTGGTCACTGAGCAACAGCAATACCTGCCTGGGTTCGGCCGCCGAGGCACCCGACATGAAAATGACACAGAGCAGCGCTGCCGCCAGACATTTCCAGCATGTCGGAAGAATCACGCTCAACAGATGCCCCTCATCATCAGTCCCTGATAGAACCACACTCGCCGAATGAACGCGCCGTGTGATCATAAATACTTCGTCGTTTATTCCCGTTCAGGGGACATGCCAATCCCCACGGGGTGAAACATACGTGAGATATGGACTTCTGTCAGCAGCGGGTGTGATGCGTACTAGCGGTACTTGCGCACTAGCCCGACGAGTACGCCGAATATTTCCAGCGAGCCTTGCGGGCGAATGACCGGATATGCGGGGTTCTGCGGGCGCAGGATGAATTTCCCACGCTCCTTGTCCAAAGTCTTCAGGGTGAATTCACCATCCACGATAGCCACTACGATATCGCCGACATTGGCCAGATTGCGCTTCTCCACGACCGCCACATCACCGTCATGGATACCCGCATCCACCATCGAATCCCCCTTGACCGGGATCAAGGTGGTGCTGGATGGGTTTTCGATCAGCATCTCATCCAGCACGTAGTATTCGCCCTGCGTCGCATGGACCGAGACCGGCATGCCGGCGGGTACGGCGCTTTCGGCCAAGGGCCGCGAAAAGAATTCGCGCGTCGGGATCCACATGCCGTCCGGCGTGCGTTCCAGGAATCCCGCTTCTGCCAGCCGGTCCAGAATGGCTTTCACCCAGGATTTGGAGGCGATGTGGAACACGTCGCACAGCGCCGCATAGGACGGGATGCTCTTCCAGTCGGAATAGTAATCCTGCAGTCTGGCTAGATATTCAGCATCGCGTTGTGCGGACGGATGGGAGTCGGTCATGGCGTCACCTGTACAGAACGAATGTACTGCATACTAGAGAACGTACGTTCTGCTGTCAATTGCATTGCGCCGCATGGCCAGGTGAAACACCATGAAAAATGGCCGCCGGTTTGGCAGCCATTTTTCATTGCGAGCGCTATGGCGGTCAACCCTTGGCAGCCATCAGCTTTTCATACTTGGCTTGCAATTGCGCCGGGGATTCCACGTGATCCGGGTCCTTGGGGATGCAATCGACCGGGCACACTTCCACGCACTGCGGTGTGTCATAGTGGCCGACACATTCCGTGCACTTGTTCGGATCGATAATATAGATGGTGTCGCCTTGCGAGATCGCGTCGTTCGGGCACTCCGGCTCGCACACGTCGCAGTTGATGCATTCATCGGTGATGATCAGTGACATTGTTTACTCTCCTTTAGTTGATCCTTTTTCTTTCAATCTTGCCGCCACGGCAGGCGAGACGAATTTGCTGACATCACCGCCGAAGCGCGATATCTCGCGCACCATGCTGGCAGAGATGAAGTTGTATTGCTCAGCCGGGGTGAGGAATACCGTTTCCACCTCCGGATCCAGCGCGCGGTTCATACCCGCCATCTGGAACTCATACTCGAAATCTGACACGGCCCGCAATCCGCGCAACACCACCCGCGCATCCAGCCTGCGCACGTAATTCATCAACAGATCGTCAAACCCCTCGACCCGGACATTGGCGAAGTCGGCAAAGGTTTCGTGCGCCAAATCCACCCGCTCGTCCAGCGAGAACAAGGTAACACTGCGGCTCGCCGCAACGGCCACCACCACTTCTCCGAACAAACCGGCGGCACGGCGCACCACATCTTCGTGGCCGCGCGTGATGGGATCGAATGTGCCCGGATAAACGACTCTGATCATGGCTGGGTTCGTTCCAGTAGTTGGTAATGTACCGCGCCGGCCCGACGTTGCTTCAACACCCGCCAGCCGGGTCCCGCATCGAACGCCCCGCCGCTTTCCACATAGACCACACCGTCCTTAGTCAGCAGAAGCTCCAATCGCGGCATCAGTCGCGCCAGAAGATCGCTTTGGAACGGGGGGTCAAGAAAGACAACGTCGAACGTCAAATTCGTCTGCGCGGCGAATTTTATCCCATCATTGCAGTGCAAGGCTACATTGGGCAGCGCCAATTTCCCGAGCGAGTCCTGCAAAACCTTATAGATAGCACGGTCTTGCTCCACCATCACCACCTGCTCCGCCTCACGGGAAG
>WOZO01000160.1 GCA_011620315.1 Sideroxydans sp.
CATGCGCAGGAAGATGAAGTAGCCAAGCATCAGGAAGATCAGCGGGAAAAAAAACATCACCAGCGGCAACATCATTTTTACCGGCGCCTCGAGCGCCAGCTTCTCGGCGCGCTGAAACCGCTCCTCGCGTCGTTGGACCGCCTGTGCCCGCAAGGTGGCACCCAGGCTGGCGCCCACACGATCCGCCTGAATCAGGGTGCCGGTGAAGCTGGATATCTGGGACATGTCCATGCGCTCCGCCATGCGGCGCAGTGCTTCGGAACGAGGCAGGCCCGAACGGATATCACGCAGAAGTCGAGTGAACTCCTGACGCATCGGGCCTTCAGGCCCCTTCTGCGTCGCCTGTTCCATGCCGCCGGTGATGTTTGCGCCGGCTTCGACCGACAGGGTGATGAAGTCGAGGTACGTCGGGAGGTCCCTGATCACCAATCGCCGACGCTTGTTGCGCCGCTCGCTGAGCCAGAGCGTGGGGTAATACCATCCGACCATGAGGCCGAAGGCCATGCTTCCGGCGTAAAGCAGCAACCCGTGCTTGTCGAGCAGATTCAGCAGCAACCAGGCAAAGGCCGCCACAAGCCCCGCCGCGACGAGGCGCAATCCATACAACTGCTCGGGGCTGAGTACAAAGTCCTGCCCCGCGGTTTGCAGTTCGCGATGGGCTTTTTCCAGTTTGTCGGGGCTCAGCCGCGGCCCCACCGCAAAGGTGGCCGCATTGACCAGCGGCCATAGCAGCTGCAGACCAAATGGCAAGGGATCCTGAAAGTGGCGGTCGGCCTTGGGGACGTCCCGCATCATGCTGTAGACGGACCAGAACGCCAATGCCGTGCAGCCAGCAACCGACAATGCCAGGAGGATGATCGTCGGCGTCATATGTCGATACTCATGATCTTTCGGCACATGCGATAGCCCAGGTATTCCATGACTGCCGCCACGCCGATCACCGCCCAGCCGAGCGGGGTGTGATACATCGCCGTCATCGTCTGCGGGTAGGCAAACGTAAGGAAGGCCATGATGCCGACCGGCATCAACGCCATCACGATGCCTTGCAGCCGCCCTTGCGCGGTGAGCGATTTCACCTTGTTTTCCATGATCAGGCGGCGGCGCAGCGTATCGGCCAGCGAAGCCATGGTCTCCGCCAGGTTGCCGCCCACCTCGCGGGAAATGTTCACCGCCGAAACAAACAGCGTCACATCGGCTACCGGGACGCGCTCGTTGAAGTGAGCGAGCGCCTCTTCCATCTTCACGCCCATGCGCTGCTCGCGCAGCACCAGGGCAAACTCCTGCGCCAGCGGGGGCTCGACGTCGCGCGCCAGACTCTCCAGCGAGGGAGCAAAGCCAAGGCCGGCCCGCATGCTGCCGGCGATCATCATCAGTCCGTCGGGAAGCTGCTGCTGGATCTGATTGATGCGTCGCTGGCGCATCCAGCGATAGATCTTCTTTGGCAGTATCAGGATCAGCACCAGTGCCATGGCCGCCAGCAAGGGGTTGCCGGTGAACAGCCAGAGCAGCAACGGAGCGACCACAATGGCTGCCACATTGAGGCGGAACAAGTTGCGCGGATCCATGAACATGAACAGGTCCGCGAGATTGAAGCGCGCCTGCTCGGTGAAGGTGTTCTGGTAGCGCCCCCAGAAGACCGTTGAACTGCGCACCAGCAGAAATCCTGCCAGCGTCACGCAGAGAAATACGGCTATGGCGATCGGCAGGATGCTCATTGATCAATCTCGCCGGCGGGCTTGAAGATCGACAGGTCCACGGGAACGCCGCGATCGGCAAGTTCTTCATAGAACTCCGGCACGGCGCCGGTCGCATTGAATTCGCCCCGTACCCGACCGCCTGCCCCGCCCTGGTCGCGTGCGCGAAACACGAACAGGTCCTGGGTCTGGATGGTGCCGCTCTCGATGCCCGTGATCTCGGAGATATGCGTGACCTTGCGCGAGCCGCAGGGGAAACGGCGCTGATGGATGATCAGGTCGATCGCCGAGGCGATCTGCTCGCGCACCACGACCATGGGGAGATCCATACTCGACATCATCACCATCACCTCGAGACGCGACAGGGCGTCACGTGGCGAGTTGGCGTGCGCGGTGGTCAACGATCCTTCGTGACCGGTATTCATGGCCTGCAACATGTCCAGTGCTTCGCCGCCGCGGCATTCGCCAATGACGATCCGGTCCGGCCGCATGCGCAGCGAGTTCCTGACCAGATCGCGGATGGATATGTGCCCCTTGCCTTCCAGGTTGGCCGGGCGCGACTCCATTGCCACTAGATTGGGCTGGCTGAGCTTCAGTTCCGCGGCGTCTTCGATGGTGACGATGCGCTCGTCGTCCGGAATGAAATTGGAGAGGATGTTGAGGAGCGTGGTCTTGCCGGAGCCGGTACCGCCGGTGACGACGATGTTCCGTCGTTCGCGCACCGCCATCTCCAGAAAATGCAGCATGGATTCGTTGAGGGACCCGAACTTGAGCAAGTCATCGCCAAGCAGCTTGCGCTTGCTGAACTTTCGGATGCTCAGGCTCGGCCCGCGCAACGCAACGGGTGGGATGACGGCATTGACGCGCGAGCCGTCGGCCAGGCGGGCATCGACCATCGGCGAGCTTTCGTCGATGCGACGCCCCAGCGGAGCCACAATGCGCTCTATGGCAGCCAGCACCGCCTTGTCGCTGGTGAAGGTGACCGGAGATTTCTCGATGCGCCCAGCGCGCTCGATGAAGATGTCGCTGGAGGAATTGACCATGATCTCGGTGACGGTCGGATCCTCGATGAGGTCTTCCAGCGGACCAAGGCCGATCGCCTCGTCCAGCACTTCCTTGGCCAGGCGGCGTCGGTTGATGGTCCGGGGAAGCTCCTTCGAGAACTCGCGCTCGATGATCTCCTCGATCAGCGCAGAGGTTTTTTCGCGCAACTGGTCATCCGTCATACCGTGTACGTCCACACGCCGCAGGTCCATCTGCCTCACCAGCGCAAGATGGACCCGCGTGCGCCACTCCAGCATGTCCGGGGGAGCGACGACGGTGGATATGTTCTGAGCAGGCTCCTCGTTCTGCACGGGCGGGACCGGGGCAACGCTTTCCGGCCGGGCCGATGCGTTGGCCGCCTGGGCCGGCGCCTTCGCCGGCACGACATCGATGGCCTCATCGGCAAGCACGCGCAGCCGATAGGCTCCGATATTCACGATGTCGTTGCGATGCAGTGGGCCATGTTCACTTTGCACACGTGAGCCATTCACCGTGATGGGGGTTCGGCCGCTGAGAATTTCGATGAACACGCCGCCTCTTCGCGCATTGAGCGTCGCGTGCTCCTTGGCGATATTCCAACCCTGCAGAATGACCAGGTTGTCCTCACCCCGACCGATTCCGCAGGCGCTGTTGAGGCAACGCACATGGCGTGGATCACGGTTGGCTGTCTCGATCAATACTTCAAACATGACTCACCTTCAATCGACGATGTCTCTGCCCGCGACCTTGCGGAAGTCATCGCGCAGACGATCGCTTTTCTCGATCTGCTCGAGGTTCTCGGGCGAATCGGGATTCACGATGATGGGGGTGACGAAGATCACCAGGTCGGTGCGGTTTCTCTGAAAATTGCGCGAACGGAATAGCGCGCCCAGAATCGGGATGTCGCCCAGTCCGGGCAGCTTGTCGAACGTCTTGGAAGCGTTCGAATCGACCAGGCCCGAGATCACGATGGTGTCGCCCTGCCGCACGTTGAGCTGTGCGCTCGTGCGTCGTGTGATGAAACCGGGATAGCCCTGCACATTGATGCTCGGATCGATCTTGCTGATCTCGGTCTCGATGTCGGTAGAGATATCGCCCTTGCTATTTACTATCGGGGCGATGTGCAGCTTGATACCGTAGGGCTTGTACTGCACTGTGGTTTCGCCCAGCCCCTGACTGATCGGGATCGGCACTTCGCCGCCGACCAGGAAGTCCGCAACGCCGCCGCTGCGCGCCGACAACTGGGGAGACGCCAGTTCCCAGGCCATGCCGTCCTGCATCATCAGGTTGATCTTGGAGGTGATCGTGGTGGCAATGCCCAGGAACGACTGGGTACCTGGAAGCATGTTATTGCCGTCAAAGATGCTGCCCTCGTTCACCACACCGTAGTAGGGGTTGGTGATCCAGTTGTGCACCAGCCCACCGGCGGGGCCATCGATCATGGTGTCCCACTTGATGCCGATGTCGCTCATCGCTTTCTTGTCGAACTCCATGATGCGGACCCGCATCATCACCGTCGGCTTCATCTCGACGGCATTGGCGCTGGTGAAGTCCAACACCTGGGGGTAGAGCTTCTTGATCGCAGCGATGCGTGCCATGTCGCTCTGCGACAGATCGCTGCCGGTCAGCACGACGTTGGCGCCTACCTCGTTGACAGCGATGGCGTCATCCCCTTCGAGCAACTTGCGCACCATGCCGGCGGCCTGCTGGCTGTTTCCGGCGATGATGTGCACGCCGACGCTTCGGCGGCCACCGTCGGTAAGCCAGAGCTCAATGGAGGTATCGCCAGGCTTGTTAGCAATCAATACCAGTTCGCGGTTACCGATTACCCGCACCTCCAGCAGATTGCCGTCGCCCACGGCGATGCGCTTGATTGGGCCCGGCGCATTCTGCACGAGGGCCTGGCCCGCATACATGCTGATCGCGTCCGGGATTGTGCGCGACTCCGCAACGGCGGCATTGGCGGGTAGCGACAACTGAATGGCGGCCATCAGGGAAAGGGGAAAGCGAAGGGCCATAGCCCACTTCAACAACGTCGTCACATCCATGAATCAACCTTTCCCACCGATAATGAATTGAATGCCCGAGCCTCGTCGCGCACCGTGGGTCAGCCGTAACAGATCGTCACGGGTAAGCGTGCTCAAATCGAACGGTTCACGGCTGTCGGCATTGCGCAGCATCACCCGCAACTGCCCAACCTTCAGCGCCATCCCAATTCGCTGGGCATCACGGGGCGACAGCTCCAGGGTGATATTGGAATAGCTGTTGTTGCCCTCTTCCGAATTGGGCCGGACACCTTTGGCCTGATGGCCGGTGGCCAGGACCAGTACGCGGTCCAGCAGCGGGCGAATACGCTCGTGCTTGTCATCGGTCGTGAGCAGCAGGATGTCGATGTGATCGCCTGGCACGATCAGGCCGGACACGGAGTTGGTCTGGTCGACCTGAATCGAGTACGCCACATGGCCCGGCTCGATCACGTTGGAGAAGTGGTCGACGACCAGGTCAATTGCACTGCCGTCGATCGGCGCGCCATGCGTCAGCGGCGAACGCAGGACCTGACCCAGGTATTTCTCGTAATTGTCGGGAGTGAGTGCCCCGACCGACACGAAGTCCCGCGGCACGTCACGCACTGCGATGTCCGCCTGGGAGAGGGTTTCACCCTTCTTCATGTCGCGCACAGGAACGATGACTTGCTGCGTCTTCGGCGACACCACGTTGGTGCGCTCGGCCACTTGCTTGTTCACATAGTGGACGGCAAGAAAACTTGCAGCGACGCCCAGCAGAATGGCAACTCCAAGGTAGAGAAGATTGCGGTTGATCTTTGGCATGGCGTTTCCCTTCGGATCAAACCCAGGAGATGGACAGGGCGTAGATGAAATTGGCGTAGGCTTTGCGCAACATTTCTGCAAGATGGTGAATACTGTGCCCTTCGTCGGCGGCGAGCAGCACCACGATCAGGAAGAGCACCACGATGGTGTACTCGACCAGGGCGCTGCCTCGTTGGCGCTGTCGGCGCAGTGGTCGGCGAGTGCCCATCCCGACATGAAATCCAGGTCCGTTCATGAGTACCTCATCACGGCGGGTCCATCACGTTGATGACGACCTGCGAATGTCCCTCCTCGGGACTCATGACGACAGTCATCTTGCTGTCGCCCCGGTGGTAATACATGACGCAGCTATCCGCCGCACATTGATTTTTGTCGGCCGGTTTCCAGCCATCGGCGGCCAGCCGTTCGCGGTAGAAGCTCGCGTTCTGCTGCGGCGAGAGGGTGTTGCGCATCGCCACCGTCCGCGCCGGTACCGGGTCGTCCGGATAGCTGATGTCGTTGAATACCAGCGAGCCCATCGGCTGCGGCACGCCTTTGCCCGGCACGAAGTCCGGCTTCGTGGACGCGGTATCGAGAATCCCGATCGTCCCCTTGCTGCCAGCTCCGTAGCTGCTCACTTGTACCGTGACGAGATAGTCGCCCTCGTGATGGCCCACGACCTGCGCGTCACCGACGCGGTTGAGGATCGCTTCGTTGCCCCATTCCTTCTTGTAGAAGGCCAGCACCTGGTCGACTGTCGCGGTGGAACGGAAGATCTGCGCGTGCATATCGATGCCGTTGTAGACCATCCGCCTGGCGACGTCGGCGACGTTCGTTTCCGGCGGGAGCGGGGGCCGCGGCCAGGAGCCGGCGTACGCCGGAACCGACAGAAATGCTGCTGCGGCCAGCCAGCGGCGCGGATCAGTTCGGGTCCGCATACTTCACCAGTTTGTCCGCCGGAACCGCATCCGGGGCCACCTTGCCGACCTCGAGCTTGTCGAAATTGGTGGTGAGTACCTCGTTGATGATGGGAACGTCACCCAGTACATGCATGACGTCGTTCAAGCCGCCGATGATGGAGTCACCGGCCCAGTCGGTCGGCACCAGCGGCCTCACGACCTTTCGCACGGTGCGGTTGCTGGCTCCGTCGATGGGGTTACCGTCCCTGTCTTCGCCGCCGCCGGCTGCATTCCAGGCATCCGCCAGCAAGACGGTCTTGGCAGAGAAATCCAGCTGTTCGGTGTCCAGCGGCGAGAGGAAGGCGAGACCCTGACCATCGGCACCCTTGATCAGCTCGGGTTTGGCGTGAACCTCGGCGGTAACCAGTCCTTCAGGATTCGGCGGCAACGTATCGCTGGCTTTCTCGAGCAGGCCGAGTGCCTTGTCGAACACGCTGGGACCCTTGTCCTGACGGTAGACCGTCAGCTCGACGGCAGACGGCTTGAGCAGCTCCTGGTTGGCGAACGTCGTCAACATCGGATCGCCCAGCACATCCGGGTTGTTCGTTGTGCTAGTGAGGCCGGCCTTTGTATCGCTGAACTGACGCGCGCGCAGGTTCTTCAACACCTGCGCCTGATCGGGCATGCCGCGATTGGCTACTTCGGGCGAAACGGTCGCCCCCCATGCCGCGGCGCGCGCCGCCGACTGGGTCTGTTGCTTGATGTGGATGTACTGGCCAAGAAGCATCACGCCCGCTGCCATGGGGACGAGCACGATCAGGGCAATCGCCATTTCAACAAGGCTTTGTCCCTGTTGGGTACGCCGGCACGATTGCAAAACATCTCCTCGGAACCGTCGCGCCGGCGATCCCGCGGTAAATGGCCTTGTGCTGTACTGGCGGGCGTCTCTCATGGTCCGTCCTTCTTGATGCTCACGCCGGAGGGCGGAGCAAACACGGCATCGTCGAATGGCTCTCC
>WOZO01000113.1 GCA_011620315.1 Sideroxydans sp.
AGCAACTTGCCGACTGGTTCCGTCAACGCATTGTTTCATGATAGAAAATGTCCTTGCTTACGTGAGAACGATCAATGCCATGTATGCATGGCAGGAACCTACTCGTCTGGGGACAAGGTCCAGATGGCGGTGCCAGTCAACTCTGGAGCTATTCACCTACCACTGCAGCGCCGGCGTTCCCGACCCATCAATCAGTGCAGGAATTGGGTTTCTTTGGATACACCCCAATGAATACCGCTTGCACCACCGCCCGATGCAGTGGCCGAACACTCCGACGATCTTGACACCTCCTCTGTTTCAGCCTCCATCTACAGTGCCATGACCCTCGACTTCGGCACCCTTGAGGCTCTACGCACGCACCACCCCGCGTGGCGGCTATTGCGATCGGATCACGCGCCGCTGGTGGCAAGTTTTCTGCATCGCGTATTTGTCGCACCCAACGTTCGGGTGATGGCGGCGCCGGACCTGACGGAAGCGCTGGAAGACGAGCTGTATGCCCTGCGCCAGCAGTTGGGCGACGACGCATTTCCAAAGCCGGCGCTCGACTACCTCAACGATTGGGCCGCACCAGACAAAGGCTGGCTGCGCAAGTTCTACCGGCCTGGGTCTGACGAACCTCAGTTCGACCTGACGCCGGCTACCGAAAAAGCCATCGCCTGGCTAAACCAGCTTTCCGAACGCAGCTTCGTGGGCACCGAGTCGCGTCTGCTAACCCTGTTCGAGCTGCTCAAACAGATGAGCGAGGGTAGCGAATCCGATCCCGCCAAGCGCGTTGCCGAGTTGCACAAGCGGCGGGACGATATCGATAGCGAAATTGCGCGCGTGCTGGCCGGCAACCTGCCGTTGTTGGACGACACAGCGTTGAGGGAGCGCTTCCAGCAGTTCATGCAGCTCGCGCGCGAGCTGCTGACGGATTTCCGCGAGGTGGAACAAAATTTCCGCCAACTGGATCGCAAGGTGCGGGAACGCATCGCATTATGGGAAGGTGCCAAGGGCGCGTTGTTGGAACAGATCATGGGCGAACGCGACGCGATCGGTGATTCCGACCAAGGCAAGAGCTTTCGTGCTTTCTGGGATTTCCTGATGTCCAGCCGCAGGCAAGAGGAACTGACCGAGTTGCTCGATCGCGTGCTTGCTCTGCCTCCAGTGGCCGACCTGAAACCGGATGCCCGCGCGCGGCGTGTACATTACGACTGGCTGGAAGCCGGAGAGCACACGCAGCACACCGTGGCGCAGCTATCGCAGCAACTACGCCGCTTTCTCGATGATCAGGCATGGCTGGAGAATCGCCGCATCATGGACATCCTGCACGGCATCGAGACCAAGGCCTTGGCTCTGCGGCAATCGCCGCCGCCGGGTGACATGACAAGCATCGCCGAGCCGGCGGCGTCCATCGAATTGCCGATGGAACGCCCGCTGTATACGCCGGCATTCAAGCCCTTCATTGCGGACATCGTATTGCAGACAGACGATGACGACAATGTGGACCCTTCGGCATTGTATGAACAAGTCGTGGTCGACATGGCCCGTCTTGCGCAGCACATCCGCCACGCCTTGCAGACGCAGTCGCAGATCACGCTGTGCGAACTGATTGCTGCGCAGCCGCTGCAACTGGGCTTGGCGGAACTGGTCGCCTATCTGCAAGTGGGCAGCGAGTCGTTCAAGGTCGTGGTGGACGAGAATGCAGAGGATCTGATTACATGGGACGTCGAGAACGGTGATGGAGCAGCCTTGCGCAAACAAGCCCGCTTGCCGCGCATAATTTTTGTGAGATAAGTTTTGTGAGATAAGGATGAATGAAGAGATAACAAGCACCGCCGCAGTCGCGCCATCCCAGCCTGATCTTTCGGCGCTGGCCATCACCTTGCTGAAGGGCGTGATCTATCGCGAGGGAGATGAACGACTGTGGGGCGCGCTACTGAATCTGCAAGCTCGCGTGCGGGATTACATGGCCGTGCTTGGATTGGATCTGGTACTGGATGAGGCCGAAGGCTATGCCTTTCTTAAAAGCCGGACGGAGCCGATGGATGACGAAACCACTCCCCCATTGCCGCGCTTGATCGCGCGCAGACCGCTGTCGTTTCCGGTCAGCTTGTTGCTGGCGCTGCTGCGCAAGAAGCTCGCCGAATTCGATGCGGGCGGCGCAGACACGCGCCTGGTGCTGACGCGTGACGACATGGTCGAGCTGGTGCGCGTATTCCTGCCTGACAGCAGCAACGAGGCGAAATTGGTCGATCAGATCGAGACGCATATCAACAAAGTCGTCGATCTGGGCTTTCTCCGGCGCTTGAAACCAGCCGGCGGATCGGCGGCCGGATCTACCGGTTTCGAGGTCAGGCGCATCCTCAAGGCGTTTGTCGACGCCCAGTGGCTGGCCGATTTCGATGCCCGGCTGCTGGCTTATCGAGCCCAACTGTCAGGTGCCGGACCATCCATGGGAAACGCCAATGAATGAGCCGCGTTCCTTCGACCTGGAATTCATGACCGACGACACGCTGTCCGGCTTTCGCCTACAGCGGCTCGAAGTTTTCAATTGGGGAACGTTCGACGGGCGCGTCTGGACTCTGCAACCCGATGGTCGCACCAGCCTGCTCACTGGCGACATCGGCTCCGGCAAGTCGACTCTGGTGGACGCGATCACCACCTTGTTCGTGCCGGCGCACCGCATCTCCTACAACAAGGCCGCCGGAGCGGACAAACTGGAGCGAACACTGCGTTCGTACGTGCTCGGACACTACAAATCCGAGCGCAACGAAGTCACCGGGACGGCCAAGCCGGTGAGCTTGCGCGACCACAACAACTACTCGGTCCTGTTGGGTGTCTTCCACAACGCCGGGTACGACCAGACAGTGACGCTGGCACAGGTCTTCTGGATGAAAGAGGCTCAGGGGCAGCCGACCCGCTTCTACGTAGGTGCGGAGCGCGCTCTTTCGATTGCGGCGGACTTCGCCCACTTCGGTTCGGACATCGCACAACTGCGCAAGAAACTACGAACCTCGGGTGCCGAAATCGAGGACAGCTTCCCCAAATACAGTGCGTGGTTCCGGCGCCGCTTCGGCATCGACAACGAGCAGGCGATGGAGCTGTTCCACCAGACCGTATCGATGAAGTCGGTCGGCAACCTGACCGACTTCGTGCGCAACCACATGCTGGAGCCGTTCGATGTAGCACCACGCATCCAGGCGCTGATCGCCCATTTCGACGATCTGAACCGGGCTCATCAAGCCGTGCTGAAGGCGCAGCGGCAGGCCGAACTACTGACGCCGCTAGTTGCCGACTGCGGCCGGCATGGCGCGCTGGTCAAGGAAGCGGACGACTTGCGGCGCTGCCGCGAAGCGCTGCGCGGGCATTTCTCGAAATTGAAGCTGGACTTGATCGACAAGCGTCTGGCCCTGCTGGAGGATCAGTGGAAATGGCTCGACGCCCAGGTAGTTCGTCTGGACGTACGACGTGACGAGCAGCAGGCCGAGGTAGCCGGTATCGAACGCGCGATCCGCGACAACGGTGGCGATCGGCTCGATCAACTTGCCGCCAGCATCAACAGCAAAGAACAGGAGCGCGATCGGCGCAAGCAGCGAGCCGATCGCTTCGGCCAACTCGTCGGCGTGCTGGGCGAATCTGCTGCCGAGGATGAGGCTTCCTTCATGGCGCAGCGCAAGTCCCTTGTGGACCGCGCCGACGAGGCCAAGGCACACGACGCTTCGCTCGAAAACCAGGAGCGCGAAGACGATTTTGCGTTTCGGAAAGGACGCGAGGAACATGGAGTCCTGGTCGCCGAACTCGACAGCCTCAAGCGCCGACGCAGCAACATCGACGATGCGCAAATCAAGATTCGCACGGCGCTATGCGCGGGGCTCGGGCTGTCCGAGGAAGAGATGCCGTTTGCCGGCGAACTGATCCAGGTGCGCGAAGATGAGCGCGACTGGGAGGGCGCCGCCGAGCGGCTGTTGCGCGGCTTCGGCCTCTCACTGCTGGTGCCGGACATCCACTACAAGGCCGTGGCCGAATGGGTGGACCGCAGCCGCCTGCACGGCCGTTTGGTGTATTTTCATGTCCGCGCCAGCAGGCCCGGCGACAGCCCGGACCTGCACCGCGATTCGCTGGCGCGCAAGCTAGCGCTCAAACCCGACTCGCCGTTCTACGACTGGCTCGAAAGCGAATTGGCACGCCGCTTCAACGTCGCCTGCTGCGCGACGCAAGAACAGTTCCGGCGCGAAACGCGGGCGATCACGCGCACCGGACAGATCAAGGATCCGACCGGACGGCACGAAAAAGATGACCGCAACCCCATCGACGACCGCAGCCGCTATGTACTCGGCTGGACCAACGCCGCCAAAATAGCCGCACTGGAAACCAAGCGTCGGCAGTGGGAAGAGCGTCTGGCCGAGATTGGCAGCCGCATCAGCAAGATCCAGGCCGAACGCCAGGATATGAAAGAGCAGCTCGATGCCTTGACCAAACTGGAGGAATTCGTCGCTTTCGAGGAACAGGATTGGCGCAGCATCGCCTCGGAGATCGCCATCCTCGGCGACGAACGCAAACGGCTGGAGTCGGCCTCGGATATCATGAAACAGCTTCAGGAGCAGTTGCGCCAAGCCAGCGCGGCACTCGGCCAACTGGAATCCGACCTCCAGGATGCCAGAGACAAGCGATCTAAGGTCGAGCAGCGCCGCTCCGATGCCCAGCAACTGCAGCAGCAGACGCAGGCCCTGCTGCATGACACGCCGCAAAACGCAGAACTGGAGCAGCAACTGGACGCCATGCGCGCCGAGGCCCTGGGCGAACATCAGTTGAGCGTGGAGTCCTGCGACAACCGGGAACAGGACGTTCGCACCTGGCTGCAGGCGCGCATCGATGCCGAGCAAAAAAAGCTGGATCGGCTGGTCGAGAAGATCATCAAGGCCATGTCGGCCTTCAAGGAAGAATTCAAGCTGGAGACGGCGGAGATCGACGCCGGCATCAAGGCTGCGTTCGAGTACGAAAAGCTGCTCGACCAACTGCACCGGGACGACCTACCACGCTTCGTTGCCCGCTTCAAGGAACTGCTGAACGTCAATACCATTAACGAGATCGCCAACTTCAACGCGCAACTGGCGCGCGAACGCGAAACCATCAAGGAGCGGATCGCGCACATCAATCAATCGCTAACACAGATCGACTATAACGCTGGGCGCTATATCGTCCTGGAGTTGCAGTTCAACCCGGATGCGGAAATCCGCGACTTCCAGTCTGAGTTAAGGGCATGTACCGAGGGCGCCGTGACCGGCTCGGACGAAGCCCAGTATTCCGAAGCCAAATTCCTGCAAGTCAAGGCGATTGTCGACCGCTTCCGCGGCCGCGAAGGCCTGTCGGAGCAAGACCGGCGCTGGACCGCCAAGGTTGCCGATGTGCGCAACTGGTTCCTGTTTGCCGCCAGCGAACGGTGGCGCGAGGACCATGCCGAGTACGATCACTATTCCGACTCCGGTGGAAAATCGGGCGGCCAGAAGGAAAAACTTGCCTACACGATCCTAGCCGCCAGCCTGGCTTACCAGTTCGGCCTCGAGTGGGGCGAGGCGCGCTCCCGCTCGTTCCGCTTCGTTGTCATCGACGAAGCCTTCGGACGCGGTTCCGACGAATCGGCGCAGTACGGTCTCAAGCTGTTCCAGCAGCTTAACCTGCAGTTGTTGATCATCACGCCGCTGCAGAAGATTCACATCATCGAGCCATTCGTAGCCAGCGTCGGCTTCGTCCACAACGAGGGCGGCCGCGCATCGAAACTGCGCAATCTGACAATCGAGGAATACCAGGCGCAAAAAGCGTTACACGCAGCGACGGCGGCACAGGTAACAACGGACGGGGCAACATGAGTTGGACTACGCCACGCGACCTGAGAACCCAGCTTGCCCGGTTCTGGGAACGCGGGGATCTGTTGCGCCCGCTGGTGACGGGCGAAACGAAATTTCCTCTGCGATTGATGCTGAAAGGACCCAGTTCGGCCGAGTTGAGCGATCGTTTCGAGGCGGTGCGCGCCTGGACGGCGGAGGTGATGGCCATGCCGCACATCCGCATCGAGTGGCGCGAAGTCCGCCACCGCGTGCAGGGTTTGCAACGCCTACCCGGGCAAATCTGGGTCGATACGCTGGATGGCGCGTTGACGTTGCTGGCCAAGCGCCGGGATGCCGAACGGTTATCTCAGGTAGTAACGCTGACGCAAGCCGCAATTCCCGCGCTGCTGCCCTGGCTGGCAAAACGGCCGCTGCAGGCCGTCGATCTGGCCGACCAATGGCCACGCCTGATTGCCGTCGTGCGCTGGCTTGCCGAAAACTCGCGTCCTGGAATTTATCTGCGCCAGGTTGACGTTCCGACCGTGCACAGCAAGTTCATCGAGGCGCATCGCACGGTGTTATCCGATCTGTTCGAACTTGCGCTGCCGGCAGGCGCCATCCAATCCGATCGAACGGGAGTTGGGCAGTTCTCCGCCCGCTATGGCTTCCTGGACAAACCTGTCCGTATCCGCTTCCGCACACTCGACGAACGGATCCGGCTGCTGCCCGGTGCGACGCGGCCCGATATCGCGCTGGATGCCGACAGCTTTGCGAAGCTGGATATCCCGGTCAGACACATATTCATCACCGAGAACGAAACCAACTTCCTCGCTTTCCCGCCGGCACGCGACGCCATCGTCATCTTCGGCGCCGGCTACGGTTGGGAGTCGTTGGCAAAGGCCCGCTGGCTGGCCCGCTGCGCCATCCACTACTGGGGCGACATCGACACCCATGGCTTTGCCATCCTGGACCAGTTGCGCAGTCACTTCGCACACGCGTCGTCCTTCCTCATGGACCGCGATACCTTGCACTCGCACGACGTGCACTGGGGCGAGGAACCCGATCAGGCGATTCACGATCTGCCCCGGCTCACGCCGGAGGAGAACGCCCTGTTCAATGACTTGCGCGACAACCGCATCCGCAAGAACTTGCGCCTGGAACAGGAACGGGTGGGTTTTCAATGGGTGATCGGCGTCCTGCGTTCGATCACCGGCAGCTCCGATTGAGAAAGCTCTCTAGCATAACTGTGTGACATCTTTGCGCTTGAGCGTCTCCTGCAGGACTATCTTCATCACGACGCGACACCAAGTTCAAACTGGACGACCGATACCAGGCTATCCTTCCGATAGCTTTCTGTTGAGGCCCGGCACGCCGTTCCGACAAACAACCCTGACAGTAAAAATACACATCAATAAGCAACATCAATTTTGCCGCCGGATTTACCGTCAAAAACCGTCCTCTGTATCTCTAAAAATACCAGCCGCAAAAACAAAAAATACATTATTTATCAATGACTTATAAAGCTCCTGATGTCGTATTGACGATCATCGTCAATAAACGTAAGTCATTGACTTATATAGATATTTCAATCACCACTCACTCCCACTC
>WOZO01000227.1 GCA_011620315.1 Sideroxydans sp.
GCTAGCAGTGTCAGATGCGCAAGGCCAAAATCCTTTGCATCACTCGGCAACAACATCAGAGAACTTAAATTGGTATTTGAAGAAAAAATCACATAAACCAATAAAGCTCCTACTACTGTGCCCATTGCATAGCGCACTCCGTAGAATTCCCACCATCTTGATTCGTTTGCGCGATTCATTGGTTGCTCTCCTGATGTATCTATTAAAAACTGGGCAAACACTTTATGCAATATTTTTAGTCTGCTTGATCCGCATCTCCAGTCAAATCTCCATCGCCGCCAGCATGCTGACAAGAGTTTCGAGTGAGAACAATTCTATCTTGCCTTGCATCAGGTAGGAGATGTGTGGCTTTGTTACTCCGAGGGTCTTGGCGGCTTCTGCTTGGGTCATGCCACTGCTGCGGCTGTATTCAGTGATGGCGCGCATCAGTTCGGCACGCGCTTTCATGTTGGCGGCATCGCCCGGTGTGTCTTCGATAGCGTCCCATACGCTTTGATATTGATGCTTTGTCATTTTAAGTATCGCTCTAAGAAGAAAGCTCCGTGGCTTTCTTGCGATACGGCGAGGAGAACCACGCGGCGCAGATGATGCCGATCAGGCAACCGGCGAGCACGGCGGAAAGTGTATGTGCATCCAGCATCAGGCGCGCGCCCATGGTGAGCAGCAGGATCGGGACGAGGTAGAACAGGTGTCGCCAGCCGTAGCGGCGCGCCACGAAGTACACGGCGCAGGACGACATCGCGGAATGTCCTGACGGTATGTTTCCTCTGCTATCAGATGCGTAGGGGCGTTCGCCAAGACGGGTACCGGCGATATGCACATCGTTCACGAGGAACTTTAAGCCATGCGTGGCGACGGTGGTGGCGACGGCGAGGGTGAGCAGTTGCACCATGCCTTCCTTGTCGCGCAGCAGCAGCGGCATGGCGACCTGGGCGATGGTGTTGACGAAGCGCAGTTTGGTTTCGGTCGGTTCGACCCAGAACGGTTTTTCAGCATGCAGATTCGCGTGATAGCTGGCGAGGTCGGACGGGTAGAACACGCTGACCAGCAGACTTAGCAGGCAGGCGGCGATGAAACCCATCGGTCTTTTTTTCGGGAGATTGTCGCGCCAGTTGCTCAAGCGTGTTCCTTATCGTTTCTTGTTTGGGACATCGGTGAAGATGTCCAGCTTGGGGTCGTAGATGTCGCTGCGCAGATCGAACGCGCCCATGATGCTGTGGAACACTGTCTGCTGCGCATGCTTGGCATGGGCCAGAGCCGCATCGGCCGCCAGGGCCTTGTGCCGCTTGAATGCATCGGACATCCATACGATGTAGGGGATGTCCTTCTGCACGTCGGGTGCCAGCGAATACGGCGTGCCGTGCAAGTATAAGCCATACTCGCCGAGCGACTCGCCGTGGTCGGAGATGTACATCATCATCGTCTGCGTGTTCGGAATGGCCCGCAAAACATCAATCGTCCCGGACAGGAAACGGTCGGTGTAGAGAACGGTGTTGTCGTAGGCATTGGTTACCGTATCGGGCGTGCAGTCCTGCAACTGCACCGAGCGGCACACCGGCGTGAACTGCTCGCCGTCCGCAGGATAGTGGTTGTAGTAATCCGGGCCGTGACTGCCGGACTGGTGCAGCACGACGAACACCTTGTCGCTGTCCGTGTTGGCGATACGCTGTTGAAGGCCGGTGAGCAGCACTTCGTCGTAGTCGCAGTGCGGTCCGGCGCACGTGCTGCGGATATCAGTGTCGCGCAGGTAGGTGTTCACCTTCAGCGGCGGTTCGCCCCAGTTGCGCGTGAGCCAGATGGTGTCTATGCCGCTGCGCTGCAGATAGCTGGGCAATGCCTCGTGGTTGTGGAACAGCTTGTTGCCGGTGTCGACGTGCGACAACATGCATTGCAGCGAGGCGGTGGTGTAGGTGGAGCAGGCGTGCGCGTTGCGAATTGCGGTGACGCCGGCCTTTTCCAGCATGGGGTTGGTGTCGCGCGTGTAACCGTACAGAGAAAAATCCGCCGCGCGCGCCGATTCGCCGATCACCAGTACCACGACGGTCTTGCCCTGTGCGCTGAAGTGCGCTGCGGGCAGCAATTCCAGTTCGCGCGACTGCATCGCTTTCTCGGTTTGATAGCGCGTCGCATTGATCACATACGACCAGGGCAGGATCATGCCGCCCAGTTGCCGCCCGTGTTTGTCAATCCACAGCCAGCTCTGCGCGTTGCCATACAGCCAGCCGATGCCGACGATGAACGAGAGCAACAGCGCGCCTATCGTGCGCAGGCGCGACACGTGTTTGATGGTGATGCGCGAGATCAGCCAGACGGGCAGCACGCCGAACAGCAGCACATGCCACAGGAACGAAAAACTCAGGTAGCTGCCCGCTTCGCCGGTGTTGGTGTTGAAAACATTGCCCATCATCGCCTTGTCCAGGATTACCTGATAGGTCAGTATGAAATACAGCGCGAAGGCATTGCTGAACACGATCAGCATCGCCAGCGGTTTGAGCAGGCGCTGCGACACCAGGGCGAACAGGTACATCACCAGCACCGTCACTAGCATCACCAGCACGAACAGCGTCAGCAGTGTGAGGCTGCTCGAAAAAGAGAGCGGGGCGAGGTCTTTGACGGCGAATGAGTACAGCGGCAGGTGAAACAGCACACCGTTGAGCGCGGCGAAAATCAGGACGAACATCGTCGCGCTCGGATTGAACCCGAGCCGCCCATAGAGTGCAGTCAATCTTTCCGGTATCTGCTCGCGCAAGTTCATGCAGCAGGGTCACTTCTTTTCCGGCAGCATGCGCGTCATGGTGTTGTCGCGCACGATGAGGTGGTGATACAGCGCCGCCGCGAAGTGCGCGCCAATCAGGAAGTAGCCGGTCGTGCCGAGGAATTCATGCACTTCCTTGATCTGCTTGCCCAGCTCCTTGTCGGTGTTGAGCAGTGCGGGCAGTTCCAGTCCGAAGAAGGGAATGGGCTTGCCGGAAGCGCTGAGCAGCAGATAGCCGCTGATCGGCATGGCGATCATCAAGACATAAAGTGCCAGGTGCAGCAGCTTGGCGGCGAGCTGCTGGATTTTCTCCGGTTCGGGCGTGATGGCGGGTGTCGGCCCGCTCAAGCGTGCGGCGATGCGCAGCCACACCAGAATGAATATTGTTATGCCCAGCATGAAGTGCCAGCTCTTCAGCATCTCGCGCGGGTCGCTGCCTTTGTCGAACAGTTCGCGCAACTCAATGCTGCCGTACACGGCAACGAATAACAGCAGCATCAGCCAGTGGGTGGCGATGCTGGCCGAGCCATAACGATTTGCGGTGTTTTTCCAATTCATCACATTTCTCCTTGGACTTGATCGGGGTGGCCAAAGTGATCGAGCGGGCAGGTGCGGATCACGGATGGCTGCAATGGATCATAGCGAGTTGTCATTAAGATTGGCTTAACAGAAGATCGTTCAGATGAAGCGCGCGATCATGCCGTTGGACAGATCGCCCTGCATCGGGATGCGCACATGGTGGCCGCTGCCCGGTGCGACGAAGAGCGTCCCGCCGTCGAGGCTTTTTATCTCGCTCAGCTCGACGATGCTGTTGCCGGAGGGGTGGATGATCTCCAGCTTGTCGCCGACGGAGAACTTGTTCTTCACCGCGATCTCGGCCATACCGTCCGTGCAGGCGACGATGTCGCCCACGTATTGCTGGCGGAAACTCTCGGAGTGGCCGCGCATGTAGTTCTGCTGCTCGTGCGTGTGGTGGCGCTCGTAGAAGCCGTCGGTGTAGCCGCGGCTGGCCAGCGCGTCCAGCGCGCCCAGCAGTTTCAGGTCGAACGGGCGCTTGTTCATCGCGTCGTCGATGGCCTGGCGGTACACCTGCGCAGTGCGTGCCACGTAATAGATGGATTTGGTGCGGCCTTCCACTTTCAGCGAATCGATGCCGATCTTCACCAGTTTCTCGACGTGCTCCACGGCGCGCAGGTCTTTGGAGTTCATGATGTAGGTACCGTGCTCATCTTCCAGCACCGGCATCAGTTCTTCCGGATGGTCCGGGCGCGAGATCATGTACACGCGGTCGGCCAGCGGATGACGCGGTTGCGAACCGCAATCGGACAATGCACTTTCCCCCAGCGCCTTGTCGAAATCGAAGTCCAGCTTTTGATATGGCTCGCGTAGCGATTCGTTCGCCCCCTCTCCCTTTGGGGGAGGGGAGGGGTGGGGGAGCGCAGCCTTCTGGATGTGCCCGGTTCCGTCTTCGGCGGCGTTCTCCACCTTGTAATCCCAGCGGCAGGAGTTGGTGCAGGTGCCCTGATTGGCGTCGCGGTGGTTGAAGTAGCCGGACAGCAGGCAGCGGCCGGAATAGGCGATGCACAGCGCGCCGTGCACGAACACTTCCAGTTCCGTATCCGGGCACTGCTGGCGAATTTCTTCGATCTCGTCCAGCGACAGTTCGCGCGACAGGATGACGCGCGACAGGCCGATGGATTTCCAGAACTTCACCGCCGCGTAGTTGACGGTGTTGGCCTGCACCGAAAGGTGGATGACCTGTTCCGGCCATTTCTCGCGCACCATGGCGATCAGTCCGGGGTCGGCCATGATCAGCGCGTCCGGTTTCATCCTGATGATGGGTTCCATGTCCGCCATGTAGGTCTTCAGCTTGGCGTTGTGCGGCATCAGATTGCTGGCGACATAGAACTGTTTGCCCAGCGCATGCGCTTCTTCGATGCCCTGCGCAAGCTGTTCCATCATGAACTCGTTGTTGCGCACGCGTAGCGAGTAACGCGGCTGGCCGGCATACACCGCATCCGCCCCGTAGGCGTAAGCGGTGCGCATCTTTTCCGGCGAGGCGGCGGGTAACAGGAGTTCGGGTCTTTTCATGGTTTCAACTTGCTTTCGAATTACGCGCGATAACCCAGACGTTGCAGGATATCGATGGATGCTTTGGCCTGGTTCAAGGTGTAGAAATGCAGCGCGGGCGCGCCGCCTGCGATGAGTTTCTCGCACAGTTTGGTCACGACATCCAGACCGAAGTTCTGCACCGACTCCGCGTCGTCGCCGTAGCCTTCCATGGTCTTGCGCATCCAGCGCGGGATCTCGGCGCCGCACATCTCGGAAAAACGCGCCAGCTGCGAGTAACGCACGATGGGCATGATGCCGGGCACGACCGGTGCTTCCACACCCAGTTTGCGGGTCTCGTCGACGAAACGGAAATAGGCGTCGGCGTTGTAGAAGTACTGCGTGATGGCCGAGTTTGCCCCCGCGCTGATCTTGCGCTTGTAGTTGAGCATGTCGTCGCGGGCAGACTTGGCCTGCGGATGGAACTCGGGATAGGCGGCTACTTCGATGTGGAAGTGGCCGCCTGTCTGCGCGCGGATGAAACTCACCAGTTCGTTGGCGTACTGGAACTCGCCGATGCTGCCCATGCCGGACGGCAGGTCGCCGCGCAGCGCGACGATGCGCTTGATGCCCATGTCCTTATAGGCGTCCAGCAATACGCGGACGTTGTCGCGCGTGCTGCCCACGCAGGACAGGTGCGGCGCGGCACGGTGACCTTCGGTGTGGATCTGCTTGATGATATTCAGCGTGCGGTCCTGCGTGGAGCCGCCCGCGCCGAAAGTGACCGAGAAGAACTCGGGCTTGTATGCCGCCAGCCGCTGGCGCGCGGCAGTCAGTTTGGTTGCACCTTCCGGCGTTTGCGGCGGAAAGAATTCAAAGCTGATCTGGGTGGTTGGATTTCCCATGTTTTCTCACCAAAAGTTGTGCGGCGGCTGCGGACAGCGCCCATGAAAATATGCTGAACAGCAGGGCACCCAGCACGGCATGCCAGAAGCTGTCGACCACAAAACCGCGCAGGATGGAACCCGCGAACCAGAACATCAGGCCGTTGATGACCAGAATGAACAGGCCCAATGAAAGAATGGTGACCGGCAAGGTCAGCACCAGAAAGATCGGACGAATCATCGTATTCACCAGTCCCAGCACCAGCGCAGCCACGAAGGCGGCCATGAAGCCGTCCACATGAATGCCCGGCACGAAGCTCGCCACGGCGATCAGCGCCAGCGAGTTGAGGCTCCAGATGAGTAACAGTCGTAGCAGCATATTTTCATTTTACAAGTTAAGAGGGGCGAACCTGACGTCCGCCCCCCGCCATCATACCTGCAAGTCGTTAATCAATAACGATAGTGGTCGGCTTTGTACGGGCCTTCCTTGGGTACGTTGATGTAGGCGGCCTGTTCGTCGGTCAACTCGCTCAGCTGCGCGTTCAGCGTCTTCAGTTGCAAACGCGCGACCTTCTCGTCCAGATGCTTGGGCAGGGTGTACACGCCGACCGGATATTTGCCGGAATCGCGTTCTGTCCACAGCTCGATCTGGGCGATGGTCTGGTTGGCGAAGGAGGACGACATCACGTAAGACGGGTGACCGGTACCGCAACCGAGGTTCACCAGACGGCCCTTGGCCAGCAGAATGATGCGCTTCTGGTCCGGGAAGATCACGTGGTCGACCTGCGGCTTGATCTCTTCCCACCGGTATTGCTCCAGCGAGGCGACGTCGATCTCGTTGTCGAAGTGGCCGATGTTGCACACGATGGCGTTGTTCTTCATCTTCTTCATGTGGTCATGCGTGATGACGTGGAAATTGCCGGTGGTGGTGACGAAGATGTCGCCGTGTTCGCTGGCGTAATCCATGGTGACCACGCGGTAACCTTCCATCGCGGCTTGCAGCGCGCAGATCGGGTCGATCTCGGTGACCCATACCTGGGCGGACAACGCGCGCATGGCTTGTGCCGAACCCTTGCCCACGTCGCCGTAACCGGCGATGACGGCGATCTTGCCGGCGATCATCACGTCGGTGGCGCGCTTGATGCCGTCCACCAGCGATTCGCGGCAGCCGTACAAGTTGTCGAATTTGGACTTGGTCACGGAGTCGTTGACGTTGATGCCGGGGAACTTTAGTTCGCCGCGCTGGTGCATCTGGTACAGGCGGTGCACGCCGGTGGTGGTCTCTTCGGTCACGCCCTTGATCTGCGCGAGACGGGTGGAGTACCAGGTCGGATCGGTCGCCAGCTTGGCCTTGATCGCGGCGAACAAACAGGTCTCTTCTTCCGAGCCCGGCTTGCTGATCAGCGAGGCGTCTTTTTCAGCACGTGCGCCCAGGTGCAGCAACAGCGTGGCGTCGCCGCCGTCGTCCAGGATCATGTTGGAATAACCGCCGTCCGCCCATTCGAAGATGCGGTGCGTGTAGTCCCAGTATTCGGCCAGTGTCTCGCCCTTGACGGCGAACACCGGTGTGCCGCCGTCGGCGATGGCTGCGGCAGCGTGATCCTGTGTGGAGAAGATGTTGCACGAAGCCCAGCGCACTTGTGCGCCGAGCGCGGTCAGCGTCTCGATCAGCACGGCGGTCTGGATGGTCATGTGCA